>DBGFTB010000061.1:0-8653 GCA_048532905.1 Collinsella aerofaciens | reverse complement strand
TCAATATGGTGTAAAACACCCCCGAGCATATGTTCGAAAACACAATATGTTGTGTTTACAGCAAAGGCGGGATGCCACCTGTGGCACCCCGCCTTTCAACCTCAACCTTCAAGTTGACCTTGAGGCGATTTTTGCGTCCTTTTACATGGCGTTCACATCGCCCCCAAACTCCCCCACCCAAGGCACGTGCGGCCCACCACCGCGACGACAAGTGGCGAAAAATGGGACGGGCCCCAGATTGCCCATGCGCGCGCAAAAGCACGCCGCAGCAATCTGGGGCCCGTCCCCAAATTCCTATAAATATGCAGGCCAGCGATGTGTTAACGATGCGCCAGCGGATGCGCCGCCAGATAGACCTCGGTCAGTTGCGTGCGGTCGAAATGTGTGTAGACCTGCGTGGTCGAAATATCGGCATGGCCCAAAATCTCCTGCAGCACACGCAGGTCGGCACCGCCCGCGAGCATGTGGGTGGCAAAGGAGTGGCGCAAGGTATGGGGATGGAGCCCCACCAGCCCCACCTGACGCCCATACCGCTCGCATATCGCATGCACGGCCTGGCGCGACAGGCGACGTCCGTTCTTATTTAAAAAGACCGCCGAGGTCTCGGTTCCGCGGGCATGGGCCGCCAAGCGAGAACGTCCCTCAGTTACATAGAGCATCAGAGCTCGCGCCGCGCTTCCCACCAGCGGGGACAGGCGTTCCTTTGAGCCCTTACCGCGAACGAGTACAAAGCCATCGTCAATATGGATATCGCCCACATCGAGCCCCACCAACTCGCTCACACGCAAACCGCATCCGTAGAGCACTTCCAAGATGGCATGGTCGCGCAAGCCCATCTCGCCCTCGGGGAAGTCTTGATCGAGCAGAGCCGAGACATCCTCCACCGATAGATACTCCGGCAAACGCTCAGCCTTTTTAGGCAGGCGCAACGCCGCCGTTGGATTTTGGGCTACAGCCCCATCGCGCACCAAAAAGGCATGCAGGCCCTTCACGGCTGCAAGCGCACGCTCCACCGAGGCATCGGAATAGCCCCCATCGCGACGGTCGGCGACAAAGCCCTCCACGACCTGACGAGTCACCTCTTCAAAAGACACAATACCCGCCCGCTCCAGATAGGCGCAGTACGTCGTCAGGTCACGACGATAGGCCGCAATCGTGTTGCGCGCCAAACCCCGCTCGACCGCGAGGTAATCGAGATACTCCCCCGCCGCCACGGCGAGCGACGAGGGAGTAGCTTCGGTATGTTCCTTATTCGCCGGCACCCTTAGTCCGTAGCGAGGTTCATGGGCGTCACCTGCAGACGGTCGACACCCTCGTGCTGGCCGATCGAAGCGCGTACGAACTCGCGGAACAGCGGCTGCGGGTTGGTCGGGCGGCTCTTGAACTCGGGATGAGCCTGGGTTGCCACATACCACGGATGCACGTCGCGCGGCAGCTCGACCATCTCGACCAGGCGCTCGTCGGGCGACAGGCCCGAGATAACCAAACCGGCGTCCTCGAGCTGGTCGCGGAAGGCGTTGTTGAACTCAAAGCGATGACGGTGACGCTCGTAGACGAGCTCCTCGCCATATGCCTCGCGAGCAAGGGTATCGGCGGCGAGCTTGCACGGATAGGCGCCCAGGCGCATGGTGCCGCCCTTCTCGGTCACGTCCTCCTGCGAGCTCATCAGATCGATGACACTATACGGGCCATCCGGATCGAACTCAGAGGAGCTGGCGCCGGCAAGGCCGACGACATTGCGCGCAAATTCGCACACGGCCACCTGCATACCCAGGCAAATGCCCAGATACGGAATCTTGTGCTCACGGGCAAACTCGGCCGCGAGGATCTTGCCCTCCAGGGCGCGCTTGCCAAAGCCGCCGGGGACCAGGATGCCCGAGGCGTCGCCCAGAACCTCGGAGACATTCTGCTCGTCGAGGCTCTCGCCGTCGACCAGCTGGACGTCCACATGGCGATCGTAGAAGACGCCCGCATGGTGCAGGGCCTCGATAACCGACAGGTACGCATCGGGCAGCTGCGTGTACTTGCCCACGACGGCGATCTTCACCTTGTCGGCGTGATGGTTGGCGTGATTCTGTTTGCGCAGGAACTCGTTCCACTCGCTCATGTCGCGCTCACGCGGGTCCAGACCCAGGCGCTCGCAAATGCGCAGGTCAAAGTCCTGCTCGGCAAGCAGCTGCGGAACATCGTAAATGCTCGCGCAGTCCTCGTTGGTAAAGACACAATCGGTGTCGACGTCGCAGAAGCTTGCGATCTTTCCGCGGATAGCGTCATCGATATGGTGGTCGGAGCGCAGCACGATAATATCGGGCTGGATGCCAAAGCTGCGGAGCTCCTTGACGGAATGCTGTGTGGGCTTGGTCTTGACCTCGTGGGCGGCGGCGATATAGGGAACGAGCGACACGTGGATGTAGCAGACGTTCTCGGGGCCGGCCTCCTTGCGGTACTGACGGATGGCCTCGACAAACGGCTGGGACTCGATGTCGCCGATCGTGCCGCCCAGCTCGGTGATGACTACATCGGAGCCGGTCTGCTCCTCGATGCGGCGGAACTTGTCCTTAATGGCATTGGTGACGTGGGGAATCACCTGCACGGTACCGCCCAAAAAGTCGCCGCGACGCTCGCGGGCGATTAGGCTTTTGTAGATGGCACCGGTCGTAAAGTTGGAATCGCGGGTCAGGTTCTCATCAATAAAGCGCTCGTAATGACCCAGGTCCAGGTCGGACTCGTAACCATCCTCGGTAACGAAGACCTCACCATGCTGGAACGGGCTCATGGTACCGGGGTCGACGTTCAGATACGGGTCGGCCTTCTGCATCGTTACTTTGTAGCCACGCGACTTGAGCAGACGGCCCAGCGAGGCCGCGGTGATACCCTTGCCCAGGGACGAAACCACGCCACCGGTTACGAACACATGCTTGGTCATATTGAGTTACCTGCACTTCCCGTAGAAGTTGTTTATCCACATCTTACGGGTCTTCATTGTAATACTCGCGCCGCGGACCGTTCGCAATTTTTCTCGCGTGCGATTGCATTTCTCAATCTTGAAACAAAACGCCGCCCGGTTTCCCAGGTGGCGTCGCTATGGCAAGGGTTACATGCTGCTATCGATCAGCAACCTCGTCCTCAAGCATTTCTTGAACGAGCATGCCGGTACGGACGCCCTCAAGATACCACTCGCCACGTTCGGTGAGGCAAATGCCATTTGCAAGCTGACCGCCGTCGTCGCTATAACGCGAGACGACATCAATCATGCCTTCGGAATCCAAGCGATCGATTGCGGCGCGGGCACGATACGGCGAAACCCCCACGCGCTCGGCAAGCGTTTTGCGCGAGAAACCATACGGCCCGCCATTGTCTTCGGTTTGCTGGTCGATTTCCATCAACACCAGCACCTCAACACGCTTCATATCGTTGACACTCGCACGACCCTTGCCCGCCATAGCAGCCTCCTCAAACCGAGCACGAGCATCTAACGCGCCGTGCGCGACCGACACACCTCACGATGGCAGGTAATATCCATCATGCGGCATCCCGCTAAGGATGAAACAGTTACGGTTATTGTATACCGCTCAAATTGTTTCTAGGCAGGTAAACGGCTATTTTTCGCCGAAATAGGCGCTTTATTGATCAAAAAGCCGTACCGGGCGCCAACCCGATACGGCCAAAATGCAATGCAATTACCGCGGTGCTTCAAACTTAGCGGTGGAAGAAACCGCGGCGCTCAAACTTGGGCTCGCAGCACACGTTGATACCCAGTTTGCGCAGTACCGTCTCGTCCGTCGGCGAGATAATCACGCTAAAGAAGGCATCGCAACCGCGCAGCTGCTCCAGGCCCGAAAGGACGCGAGCGGCCGTCTCACTCGTGGCCGAGGTGATCGACAGCGCCATAAGCGTCTCGTCGGTGTGGAGGCGAGGGTTTTTGCTGCCCAGGAAATGCGTCTTGAGCTTGCTGATGGGCTCGATCGCCTCATCGCTAATGACCTCGAGCTCAAGGTCGACGCCCGAGACATGCTTGAGGGCGTTCATAATGAGCGAACTTGCGGCGCCCAGGCGCGTGGAGGTCTTACCGGTCACCACGGAGCCATCGGGCATGACCATGGCACCCACGGGACCACCCGTCAGCTGCTCCCTGGTGAGGGCCGCCGAGCGTGCCGGTGAGTAGTTCTTATCGATGCCGGCTTTCTTCATAATAATCTTGAGACGGTCGACTTGCTCATCGCCCATGCCGGTACGGCGCACATTTTCGACCGCGGTAAAGTAGCGGCGGACGATCTCCATCTTGGAAGCGTCGCGGCAGGCATCGTCATCGGTGATGGCAAAGCCGACCATATTGACGCCCATGTCCGTAGGACTCTGATAGGGGCTCTTGCCCAGGATCTTTTCCATCAGAGCACGGACCACCGGGAAGGCCTCGACGTCGCGGTTGTAGTTGACCGTGGTCTTGTTGTAGGCCTCCAAGTGGAAGGAGTCGATGATGTTGGCGTCGTCGAGATCTGCCGTGGCCGCCTCGTAGGCGATGTTGACCGGATGCGTGAGGGGAAGGTTCCAGACCGGGAAGGTCTCGAACTTGGCGTAGCCGGCAGCGGTGCCGTGTTTGTGCTCGTGATAGAGCTGCGACAGGCAGGTGGCGAGCTTACCCGAGCCAGGACCCGGCGCGGTGACCACAACGAGCGGACGGGTGGTCTCGACAAACTCGTTCTTGCCGTAGCCGTCGTCGGACACGATCAGATCGACGTCGTGGGGATAGCCCTCGATGGGATAGTGCAGCTTGGCGGGAATGCCGAGCGCGTTTAGGCGATTACGGAAGACGTCAGCGGCGGGCTGACCTGCATACTGGGTGATGACCACGGCCGCGACAGCAAAACCATTGCCGCGGAACAGGTCGACCAGGCGCAAAACGTCCTCGTCATAGGTAATGCCCAGGTCGCCACGGGCCTTATTCTTCTCGATGTGGTTCGCGTTGATCGCGATGATGACCTCAACGTCATCGGCAATGCTCTTGAGCATGCGGAACTTGCTGTCCGGTTCAAAACCCGGCAGCACGCGACTCGCGTGATAGTCGTCAAACAGCTTGCCGCCAAACTCCAAATACAGCTTGCCGCCAAACTGCGAGATGCGCTCCTTAATATGAGCGGCCTGCAGCTCGATATATTTCGCGTTGTCGAAACCCTGGCGCATGTATGGCTCCCGTCCCGTTTCCATTTAATGTTCTAGGCGATTATAACGGAGCCCGCCCTCCCCGATATCCAAACCATCAACAGGCACCAACCAAACACGCAACCAATAAGTTGCGGTGAAATAGTTCCCGTTTAACCCCTCAAGACGGCCAAACAGGAACTATTCCACCGCAACTTCCCCTTTTTGGTTCAAACATACCTGGCCTTTGTATCAATAATGGAAACGTCACAGGTTGAGCATAAGCCAGCGAAAGCCCGCCAGAGTAGGCAAAGCGCCCTCTGCACCAACAATGGAAAGCGCCGCAGGCAGAGGACGGACAGCGAGCGCCGTCCAGAACGTACAAGTTGGCATGAAAAAGGCGA
This sequence comes from Collinsella aerofaciens, assembly GCA_048532905.1. Classification (GTDB taxonomy): domain Bacteria; phylum Actinomycetota; class Coriobacteriia; order Coriobacteriales; family Coriobacteriaceae; genus Collinsella; species Collinsella aerofaciens_CB. The sequence continues at coordinate 3,110 of DBGFTB010000061.1, read as the reverse complement.
GGCATAGACCTTTTGGTCATGCCTTGCCTTTTGAATGACAAATTGTCGTTCTGGACGGCGCGTAGCGTCGACCGGTTCCGCGGTTTGGTAAAACCGCGGAACAAAAAGTCGCCCCCTCCCGCGCACGGAACGGGAGGGGGCTAAAGGTAGGAGTCTACCGGTGGGTTTACCCCACCGGACAGACGATGACCAGATGATCCTTTACAGGATCGTCAAGGTTTCCGTGGGGTACCCGTTGGGTACTTAGAGCAACACGCAGGCGACGGTCAGGATGATGGCGCAGACGACGGAGAGCGCGACGATGAGCTTAAGGGCAAACTTGAGCCAGGTCGTCCACTCGATCTTGGCCAGGGCGAGACCACCCATGATGGCGCCGGAGGTCGGGGTGAACAGGTTCACGACACCGATGGCGGCGGAGAAGATCATGACCATGACCTCGGGCGAGAAGCCGAGCTTAACAGCCAGCGGTCCCATGATGGGCATGGAGACGGTGGCCATACCGGAGGTCGAGGGGATCAGGAAGGACAGGCCGAAGTAGACCAGGAAGCTCATGGGAGCGAAGATTACGCCGGACAGGCCAGCCAGGGCATTGGCGGCAGCGTCGAGGACGAAAACGTCGAGGCCGGTGTTAGCCATGAGGACGGAGATGCCACGGGCGAGGGCGATGACGAGAACAACGGACATCATGTCGGCAGCGCCGGTGATGAAGGTGTTAACGATCTGCTTCTCGGACAGGCCACCGATGATACCGATAAGGACGGCCATGAGGAAGAACCAGGTGGAAGCCTCGTCGAAGTACCACTGGCCAATGGGCAGGCCGGTAATCAGGGCAGACCAGCCCTGGACGACGGCGTTACCGTCGGCGTCGTAGACAGCGCCAGCGTCGAAGAAGTTGGCGACGCCCTCGTTGAGGTCGGCCAGCGGAATGAAGCCGACGATCATGACGACGAAGGTGAAGGCGAAGGCAATCAGAACACCCTTCTGACGACCGGTGAGCTTGACCTCCTTGTGGACCTCGGAAGCAGCCTTGCCGTGAGCCTCTTCGGCGTCCTTAAGCTCCTGCATCGACAGGATGGTGGAACCCTTGTCAGCCTTGACCTTCTTGGCATAGTTCATCACGAAGAAGATGGACATAGCGGTAGTGACAATCCACAGGACGGCACCGAGGCCGATGATGATGGACTGGTTGACCTCAATGCCAACGCCGGTCAGAGCGTCGACGGCAGCGCCGACGGCGAACGGGTTAACCGTGGAGCCCAGGCAGCCGCAGCCAGCGCCGAGCAGGACGGTAGCGGCACCGACCATGGGGTCGAAGCCAGCGGCCATCATGGTAGCGGCGAGCAGGGCGTAGAAGGGAACGGTCTCCTCGCACATGCCATAGGTGGTACCACCGAGGGAGAAGATGAGCATCAGCACGGGAATGAGCATAATCTCGTTGCCCTTAAGCTTCTGCACCAGAACGGCGATGCCGTTGTCCAGGGCGCCGGTCTCGGTCATCATGCCGAGGAAGCCGCCCAGGATCATAACGAAGAGGCAGACGGGCAGAGCGTCAGCGAAGCCCTTAATCGGGGCGGTGCAGAAATCGCTCAGACGGGCGGCAGTAACCGCGCCGCCGGACGTGCCGGAGACGATAACGGTAATCACTGCGACAATTGCCAGCAGAGCAAGAAGAATGGTGAACGATGAAGGCATACCGCGCTTTTTCTTAGCGGTCTCAGTCATAGTTCTCATCCCCCCTTCATAAATCATTTACTGATCTCGCCCGAAGCGGCTCTTCCGTGCCGTGCCTGCCGCTTGATGCGAGATTATTACCAGATAAAACTGCTCGGGGTGTGCAGCAATACACCCCGAGCGAGATGCTAGATGCTCTTACTTGAGCGTGGCGTACATGACAGCCTTGATGGTGTGCATGCGGTTCTCGGCCTCGTCGAAGACCTTGGAAGCGGGGCTCTCGAAGACCTCGTCGGTGACCTCCTGCTCGGTGATGCCGAACTGCTCGCACTTCTCGGCGCCAATGGTGGTGTTGGTGTCGTGGAAGCTGGGCAGGCAGTGCAGGAAGATGGCACCCGGGTTGGCCATAGCCATGACCTCGGAGGTGACACGATACGGGGTGAGCTGAGCGATGCGCTCGGCCCAGACCTCGTCGGGCTCGCCCATGGAGACCCACACGTCGGTGTAGATAACGTCGGCACCGGTGACGCCGTCCTTGACGTCGGTGGTCAGCTTGATGGTGCAACCGTTGGCCTCGGCGATGGGCTTGCAGGCCTCGATGACGTCGTCGGCGGGCATGCACTCCTCGGGGCCGCAGGCCACGAAGTTCATGCCGAGCTTGGAGCAGACGACCATGAGGGAACGAGCGACGTTGTTCTTGCAGTCGCCCATGAAGACGAGGGTCTTGCCCTTGATGTCGTAGTTGAAGTTCTCCTGGACGGTCAGGATATCGGCGAGCATCTGGGTGGGATGCCACTCAGTGGTCAGGCCGTTCCACACGGGCACGCCGGACTTAGCAGCGAGCTCCTCGACGTCGTCCTGGGCAAAGCCACGGAACTCGATGCCGTCATACATGCGGCCGAGAACACGGGCAGTGTCCTCGATGGACTCCTTCTTGCCCATCTGCGACGAACCCGGATCGAGGTAGGTGACGCCCATGCCCAGATCCATGCCGCCGACCTCGAAGGCGCAGCGGGTACGAGTGGAGGTCTTCTGGAAGAGCAGAACGATATTCTTGCCCTCGAGATAGCGGTGCGGAACGCCAGCGCGCTTCATATCCTTGAAGTTCTTGGAGAGCTTGAGCAGGTACTCGATCTCCTCGGTGGTGAGGTCGAGAAGCTTGAGGAAGCTACGGCCGGAGAGGTTAACACCCATGGTTCGATTCCTTTCGAAGAAATGAATTACGTAAGTATTAGTGTTGCCCGTTTAACGGGCGAAGCCGGTGCGGTTGTAGGGGGACCGCACCGGAAACGGAAAGACTTAGAGGTCCTCGCGCCAGAAGGGCATGCTCATGCAGCGCGGGCCGCCGCGGCCGCGGGAGAGCTCGGCGGAGGGCACGACGAGAAGGTCCAGGCCCTCCTTGTACAGCACGTCGTTGGTGACGGTGTTGCGGGCGTAGA
>DBGFTB010000060.1:0-53096 GCA_048532905.1 Collinsella aerofaciens | reverse complement strand
AAGTTTATCGCGAGTTCCGCACGCAAAGGAAAGCACTTAATGTGCTTTCCGTCTTGCGCAGGACTGTAGAGCAGGAAACTTCATATGCGGCCCTCCCGGGCGCAAGCAAAAGGGCGACCCCTATCCGGAGTCGCCCTTGTTGAGCTGCTTATGTGTAGCTGTTACTCGGCGTCGTGGTGACGGCGGGGCTTGCGGCCTCCGTTGTCGCCGGGACGGCGCGGACGGTCACTGCGCTCAGAGCGCTCGCGACGCGGACGCTCACGGCGCTGGAAGTGCTCGCCGTCACCCTTGGAGGCACCCTCGGCACGAGCCGGGGCCTCGGGCTTATCAAGACGATCGAGCGAGATCTTGCCGCGATCGTCGACCTCGATGACGACGACCTTGACCTCGTCGCCCACGTTGAGGACGTCCTCAACCTTCTCCACGCGGCCCTTGGCGACGCGGGAGATGTGCAGCAGGCCGTCCTTACCGGGCAGCAGGTTGACGAAGGCGCCGAAGGGCTGGATGGAGACCACGCGACCGGTGTACTCCTCGCCCGGCTCGGGAACCTTGATGATGAGCTTGATGCGCTCGACAGCCTGGTCCACGGACTCGCCGGTGCCGCCGACGAAGACGGTGCCGTCCTCCTGGATGTCAACCGAAGCGCCGGTCTCGTCCTGGATGCCGCGAATGACCTTACCGCCGGAACCGATGACGTCGCGGATCTTGTCGGTCGGAACCTGGATGGAGACGATACGCGGAGCGGTGCTGCGCGTGGTGTGACGCGGCTCGGGGATCACATCGAGCATCTTCTGCAGGATGAAGGCGCGACCCTCCTTGGCCTGCTGCAGGGCGCGGGCCAGGATGTCGAAGGTGAGGCCGGTCGCCTTGTTGTCCATCTGCAGGGCGGTAATGCCCTCGGTGGTGCCGGTGACCTTAAAGTCCATGTCGCCCAGGAAGTCCTCGAGACCCTGGATGTCGGACAGGACCACGGTCTTGCCCTCCTCCTGGATCAGGCCCATGGCGATACCGGAGACTGGGCGCTTAATGGGCACGCCGCCGTCCATAAGGGCGAGCGTAGAGCCGCAGGTCGAAGCCATCGAAGAGGAGCCGTTGGACTCCATGACCTCGGAGACGACGCGGATGGCGTAGGGGAACTCGTTCTCGTCGGGAAGCACCGGAAGCAGGGCGCGCTCGGCCAGGTTGCCGTGACCGATCTCGCGGCGCTTGGGGCTGCCCATGCGGCCGGTCTCGCCGGTGCAGAACGGCGGGAAGTTGTAGTGGTGCATGTAGCGCTTGCCCTCGGTGGGCTCGATGGTATCCAGACGCTGGCCCTCGTTGAGCATGCCGAGCGACAGGACGGAAAGCACCTGCGTCTGGCCACGCTGGAACAGGCCGGAGCCGTGAACGAGCGGCAGGTAGTTGTCCTTCACCATGATGGGACGGATCTCGTCGGCGGCACGGCCGTCGACGCGCTCACCGGTCTCGACGACCATGGTGCGCATGGCCTTCTTCTCGAGCTTCTTGAGCGCCACGGGGATCTCGCGCTCCCAAGCGGCCTGCTCCTCCTCGGTGAACTCGGCGCGGATGGACTCCTTCAGAGCCTCGACCTTACCGATACGGGAGAGCTTGTCGGCGTCGCGAAGGGCGGCTGCCATCTCGTCGTAGTGGGCGAAGATGCGCTCCTGGACCTCCTCGACGGGCTGGTCGAGCGGGTACTCCTTCTTGACGATGGCGCCGTTGACCTGCTCCCACTCGGCGACGAACTCGTCCTGAGCCTGGCAGAAGGCAGCAAGGGCCTCCTGGCCAAACTTCATAGCGGCGAGCATGTCGTCCTCGGAGATCTCCTCGGCGCCGGCCTCGACCATCGAGATGAAGTCGGCAGAGCCGCCCAGCTCCAGGTCCAGATCGGAGTTCTCGCGCTCCTCATAGGTGGGGTTGACGATAAACTCGCCGGTCTCCACGTTGCGGCCGATGCGCACGCAGGCAAGCGGGCCCTCGAAGGGCACGCCGCCGAGCGTCATGGCCAGGGAAGCACCCATGACGTTGATGACGTCGAAGGGATTGACCTGGTCGGCGACAAGCGAGGTAGCGACGATGTGCACCTCGTTGCGGAAGCCATCCGGGAAGCTCGGGCGAATCGGACGGTCGATCATGCGCGCGGTGAGCGTGGCCTTCTCGCTGGGACGGCCCTCACGCTTGAGGTAGCCACCCGGGATGCGGCCGGCGGCGTACATCTTCTCGTTGAAGTCGACGGTCAGCGGGAAGAAGTCGTAGTTCTTGCGCTCCTTGGAGACGACCACGGTGTCGAGCATGGTGGTGTCGCCCTGCTTGACCAGGCAGGCGCCGGTGGCCTGCTTGGCAAGCTCGCCCGACTCAAAGGTGTAGGTCTTGCCGTACAGCTCAAAGGTCTTGGATACGAGTGTCATTGTTCTCCTTTACCCCACAGGCCCCTTGCCTGCGGGCTTCTCATGTGACGCGGGCCCCCTGCCCCCGCCACGCTTCAGAGCGTGATTGTTCACGCCCTTACACAAAAAGAGCGCCCCGCTGCGCAGGACGCTCTTAGCATGTACAAATCCTACTGGATGTTGTCGCGGATGCCCAGAGCCTTGATGAGCTCACGGTACTCGACGATGTCGTTCTTCTTGATGTAGGAGAGAAGACGACGACGACGACCGACGAGCATGAGCAGACCACGACGGGTGTGGAAGTCCTTCTGGTGGGACTTCATGTGCTCGGTCAGCTCCTTGATGCGCTCGGACAGGATGGCGACCTGAACCTTGGGGTTGCCGGTGTCGACCGGGGTGTTACCGAACTGGGCAGTCAGCTCCGCCTTGCGCTCTTTGGAAACAGTCATTGTTTCACCTTTCGTTTTGCGTCGCCATCGGGCGACTCGATTCGCCTCGGACTGGGAAGCCGCCGGTGGAGCGAGCAACCAAGGTCGAGGTACCAACAGGTCGGTATGTTACCACAAGCAGCCCGCGCCTGCGCATCATCACCGACCCAACATGAATTCCATCGCACGGAGGCGCTGATCGGTGTGCGTCGCAGCCCAAACATGCGAAAGCCCCAGCAAAAAGGCTGCGGTATGCGGGTCGATTCGCTCGGCCAAAAGCGCATCGAAGGTCATGGACATGAGGGCGCGCAGCCATGCGGCCTCACCGGTCGACACCAGTTCGGCACCTGGAACGCTCGACGCGCACGACCCGCACATGAGGCCGCCCGCCTGGGGCGAAAAATACGACAGCATGGGGTCTCCGCACAGCACGCAGGCCGAAAAATCGGGTCGATAGCCAACGTGCGACAGCAGCTTAAAGACATATGCCGCAACAAGTAGATCCATATGCGCCGTGTCGAGCCCGCTGCCCACCAGGGCAAGCGCTCGCTGCGTTATAGCAAAGGTAAACGGGTCCTCGGCGTCCTCGAACGAGCACACGCGCGCGACCTCGGCGATCGCGCTTGCGGCGCAGGTCGTCTCGTAATAGGGCGCAGCGCCGAGCGGCGCCTCCATAAGCTCGGCCTGAGAAACCACGTCGAGTGACCGTCCATGTGCGAGCAGCATATCTACCGTACAGAACAGCTCGCAGCGCGCAGCCAGGCGTCCGCCGGGTTTGCGGGCGCCCTTTGCCACGGCACGAACCTGCCGCCCCCGCTCGTCAAGCATCGTCAAGATCAGGTCGGTCTCTTTGAGCTTCGTCTTGTCGAGGACGAGCACCTTGGTGCGATATGTCCGGGAGCCTGCCATGCGCGCCGCGCGTCCTTAGTCCTCGGCGTTGTAGCCAAAGCGGCGAATCTGGGCCTCGTCGTCGCGCCAGCCGGCCTTGACCTTCACGTCCAGCTCCAAAAAGACCTGCGTGCCAAAGATGCGCTCAAGATCGCGACGGGCGTCGATACCGATATGCTTGATCATCTCGCCGCCCTTACCGATGATGATGCCCTTTTGGCCCTCGCGCTCGACGTAAATGGTGGCGTGCACGCGCAGCACCTTCTTGGTCTGCTCAAGCGCATCACAGATCACGCCAACGGAGTGCGGGATCTCATCACGGGTGCGGCGCAAGACCTTCTCGCGCACAAACTCGGCAACGAGCGTCTCATCGGAAGCGTCGGTACCCATATCCTCGGGGAACCAACGCGGACCCTCGGGCAAAAAGTGCGCAACGGTCTCGATAAAGGCATCGACGTTGAAGTTCTTGACCGACGACGTCACGATCTCGTCGTCATATTCCATGAGCTCGTGGGCGGCCTTGAGCTGTTCCATAACCTGGGCGGGATCGGCCTCATCGGCCTTGGTGAGCACCAGGACCTTCTTGGAACGGGAGCATCTGACGCGCTCGGCAACCCAGGCGTCTCCCCTGCCGATCGGCTTGGTGGCATCAATCAAAAACGCGACGACATCGACATCGTTCAGCTCGAACAGCGCGCTCTTGTTGAGCTCGGACCCCAGGCCGTCCTTGGGTTTGTGGATACCCGGAGTATCGACAAAGACCAGCTGGTAGCCGGGACGGTTGACGACGGCGCGCATGCGGCGGCGAGTCGTCTGGGCCACCGGCGAGGTGATGGCGACCTTTTTGCCATAGCAGGCATTAAGCAGCGTGGACTTGCCGGCGTTGGGACGACCGACCAGGGCCACAAAACCGCTGCGGAAACCGGGCTCCACGTCACCAAAGCCCGCGAGGCTGTCGCCCTCGTCGCACAGGGCGTCGAGCTCCTCGTCGCTCATGCCCTCAAACGGGTCGAACTCCTCGACATCCTCGAGCTCCTCGGTATCCACCGCATCCAGGACCTCGTCATCCAAAACTTCATCGGTAGGCTGCATATTGTCGAACATGGGAATCCCTTTCTAAATAAAGCCGAGCGCGCGGGCAAATACCAGCACGCCCACAATCGCGGCGGTGATGGAAAGAACGTATACAGAGGCGGCGGCGATGTCCTTCGCACGCTTGGCCAGCGGATGGAGCTCCTGGGTCGCTAGGTCGACGATAGCCTCCATAGCGGTGTTGCACAGCTCGCCGTGAATCACCAGGCCACAACAGATGATAATCGTGGCCCACTCGGCAATGTCGAGCCCCACGATACAGCCGGCGATGACGGTACACACGCCCGCCACGAGCATGACCTTAATGTTGCGCTCGGTCTTGACGGCGGTGACGAAGCCCTCCATGGCGTAGGAAAACGACTTTAAGAAGGACGGATGGTCCTTGTTCGATCCGGGAATCATAGACGGCTCCTAGTCGTGGGCGTGGTTGGTGATGGGGCCGACGTGGACTAGCTTAGGGTCCTCGCCGCGCTCGAGCGCCAGATCGCGCAGGATGGCGTCCTCGCGGGCCTCCATGACCTCGGCCTCGTCGTCCTCGATGTGGTCATAGCCCAGCAGGTGCAGCATGCCGTGTACGAGCATCAGACGGCACTCGTCAGCGGGGCTATTGCCAAAACCGGGGGCCTGACGGGCAATAACCTGCGGGGCCAAGATAATATCGCCGAGCTCGAGCGTCTCATCGGCGGGAATGTCATCGTCGAAGGCCGAATCGCACTCAAACGAAAGCACATCGGTGGTGCGGTCGATACCGCGCCACTCGTGGTTGAGCTCGTGCATCTCGTCCTCGTCGACATACGAAAGGGAAATCTCGACTCCACGTTCAACGCCCTCGGCGGCAAGCACAACCTCGCAGATGTGCTCCACCTCCTGCGCGTCGAGCAGCGTATCGAGCTCGGCATCGTTGCTGATCAATACACTCAACGGGACTCCTTTCGGTCGCGCGGGCGCTGCTCGCGCACGTCATCATAAGCTTCATATGCCTCGACGATACGACCCACCAGGGCATGGCGCACCACGTCGGCACGCTCGAGGTGAGAAAATGCGACATCGTCGACACGGCCCAAAATCTGCTCAACGTCAGCAAGACCGCCACGACGACCCACCAGGTCGCGCTGGCTCAGGTCGCCGGTAATCACGAACTTGGAGTTGAACCCAAGGCGTGTCAGGAACATCTTCATCTGCTCGGGCGTGGTATTTTGCGCCTCGTCGAGCACCACGAAGGCATCGCTCAGCGTGCGGCCGCGCATATAGGCAAGCGGGGCAATCTCGATCACGCCGCGCTCCATAAGCTCATCGGTGCGCTCGCGATCCATCATGTCAAAAAGGGCGTCGTAAAGCGGACGCATGTAGGGATCGATCTTTTCCTCGAGGGTGCCGGGCAAAAAGCCCAGATTCTCCCCCGCCTCGACAACCGGACGTGTCAAGATCAGACGGCCCACCTCGTGACGCTTGAGCGCGGCAACGGCGAGCGCCATAGCCAGATAGGTCTTACCGGTACCGGCAGGACCCAAGCCAAACGTGATGGTATGCGAGCGGATGGCATCCACATAGTGCTTTTGCCCGAGCGTCTTGGGGCGAATGACGCGGCCGCGATACGAAAGCAGCACGTCATCGCGAAGCGACGTAGCCTCGTGCTCACCGTCGCGCAAGACGGCCAGGCAGCGAGAGACATCGTCGGCAGACAGCGTGCGCCCGGCGGCCGCCTCGCGAAAAGCGTGCTCGAAAAAGCGCGCCACGAGTTCGACCTCGTCCGGGTCGCCGCTCACGGCGATGCTATCGCCACGGGCGACCACGTGAGCGCGAACCAAGCTCTCGAGCGCGCGAAGGACGCCGTCGCCGGCGCCCAAAACGCACGAGGGATCAATTCCCTCGGGAACGGTAAGTCTAATCTTCGAGGCTTCCATGAACCTCCCTGCGTGCATGGACCAAGCCGGAATCATCGACTCCGATGATAGCAACATCGAGCAGGCACGGGGCTGTAAGTCCACAGGTATCGTCAAGACGGGCATGATGGAACGAGCCGAGCGTCAGGTTGTCACCATACTCGAGCACGGCACGCTCGACCGTGCCCACGCGACGACGAGCGTCGGCAATAGCGAGCTCCTGTGCGGCGGCCCGCATACGGCGGCTGCGCTCGGCCATAACCTCGGGTGGCACCTGGTCGGGCATGTCGGCAGCAAGGGTACCGGGACGCTTGCTGTAGCGGAACACGTGCATACGCGAGAAACCCACACGGCGGCACAGCGCCAGCGACTCCTCGAACTCCTCGTCCGTCTCACCAGGAAAACCGACGATGACATCGCACGAAAGGGACGCCTGGGGCAAGTTGGCGCGAATCATACGCACCGTGTCCTCAAAGGCCTCGGCGCTATAGGGACGGCCCATGCGATACAGGGTCGCAGTGCAGCCGGACTGCACGGGCAGGTGCAAAAACGGGGCGATACGCTGCGGATAGCGCGCCATAACCTTAAGCAGGCGCTCGGAGATATCCATGGGCTCGACCGAGGAAATGCGCACATGCGGAATAGACGTGCGCTCCATGATGGCCTCGAGCAGCTCATCGATTTCGACGTGCTCGTCGGTCGCGCTCTTGCCATCGTAGGCACCCAGGTTCACACCGGTCAGCACCACCTCGGGCACGCCGGCCTCCTGGGCCTCGCGAACTTGCTCGAGCACGGACTCGACGGGCACGGAGCGCTCGGGGCCGCGTGCCTTCCACACAATGCAATAGGTGCAGCGATGGTTGCAGCCGTCCTGAATCTTCACGCCCAGGCGAGAGCGACCGAGCGCATCGACCACCTCGCCATCGCTGCAGGCGGGAACGCTATCGGATTCGACACCCAGCACCTCGCAGACGCGCTCGGCGACGTCAATCTTGGACGGCTCGGCGATCACGCGATCGGAGAGCTCCAGCAACTCCTCGGGATGCAGGTTGACGACGCAGCCGGTTACGACCACGTAAGGCTCGCCCGGATAGGCCAGCGCATGACGGACGGCCTTACGGGTCTTGGCCTCGGCCTCGCCCGTAACGGCACAGGTGTTAATGACGATCAGATCGGCATCCTGGGGCTCCACAATAGCAAATCCCAGGCGCATAAGATCGGCAGTGATACGGTCAGACTCAACCCGGTTGACGCGGCAGCCGAGGTTGACGACGGAAATATGGGGTGCGAGCACGCGGGCTCCTTAATCGAGGATATCGTCGAGGGCACTCTTGATACGGTCGGTCACCGACTTCTTACCGGAAGCGACGTCATCGCCCATCTCATCGGCAAAAGCACGGAGCAGCTCGCGTTGCTTATTGGAAAGATTGGTGGGAACGACCACGCGCAGTTGCACGATCAGGCGGCCACGCGAACCGCCACCGCCAATGCGCGGCATGCCGTAATTATTGACGCTCACGGTGTCGCCGTACTGGGCGCCGGCGGGAACCGTCACCTTAACGACCTCGTCGGGCATAATGCCTTCGACCTCGATCTCGCAGCCGAGCGCAGCCTGCGCAATCGAGATATCGCTCACCAGGTACAGGTCGTCACCGTTGCGCTTAAAGCGCTCATGGTCGGCAACGCGCACATTGACAATCAGGTCGCCCGAGGGCTCGCCGCGAAGGCCAGCCTCGCCAAAGCCGCTCACGCGCAGCTGGCGACCGGTCGAAACGCCGGCGGGAATATCGATGTCGATCTTTTCGTGCGAAGGCGTGCGGCCCTGACCGTCGCAGGTCTCGCAGGGATGGTCGATAACCGTGCCCTCGCCGTGGCAGTCAGGGCAAGGCGAAGAGGACTGAACCTGGCCCAGGAACGAGCGCTGGACCGTCGTGACATAGCCTGTGCCGTGGCAGCGGCTGCACTGCTTTTCCTGTGCACCCTCGGCCCTACCGGTGCCGTTGCAATCCTCGCAGGGGGCAAGGCGGTCATAGCTGATCGTCTTTTTGCAACCGAGTGCCGCCTCCTCAAGGGTCACCGAAAGGGAGATAGCCATATCGCGGCCGCGACGACGCTCACGGCGATTTCGGGCGCCACCGCCGGCACCGCCGCCAAAGAACGACGAGAAGAGGTCGTCCATGCCCATGCCGCCAAAGATATCGTTAATGTCGACATAGCCGGAGCCACCGGGGCCGTCCGCGGTGCCGTAACGGTCGTAGTTAGCACGCTTCTGCTCGTCGGAAAGAACGGAATAGGCCTCGTTGAGCTCTTTGAACTTGGCCTCGGCCTCGGGGTCGTCCGAAACATCCGGATGTACGGTACGGGCCTTCTTTAGAAACGCACGCTTAATCGTCCGCGCGTCGGCATCCCTGTCGACGCCAAGCACCTCGTAGTAATCCCTATTTTCCGACACGACCGAATCCTTCCGACTTTCATTATTGTCACAGTGCGTCCTATACCCAAGCTGGGCCGACCGCAAACAGAGGGTTTGATGTTATTGCATTTGGTACGGCGAAAGCATGGCCCGTTGCGAGCAGCTTGCGAACCAAACCGACACGAGCGCGAACATGAAGCCATTGGCAAAACCGTTGGCAAACTGCATCGCACCGCGCTTCCACCACAGCAGGCTGCGATGAAGCACACCGTCCGAAAGCACCATGAACAGGCCCATGGCAAACGGAATAAAGCACATCACGGCAAAGGCCGAGAACACACCCGAGATGGCCGAGAGTACCAAAAACGGCGCTACGATGCCCATCAGATAAAAACCGGTACGAGCTTTGCCTTCCAAGCGCTCGGCTTCAACATGGGCGCGGCCGACCAGGTCGCCGCCCGCGGCACCGTTGGTGCCAGCATGACCCATGCCGCCAATGCGGACCTCGTCGCCATCGTGCGTGCCGGCAGGAAACTCAATCGTCTGCTCGGAGGTTACGCGAGTACGACCGCTGCCACCGCAATCAGGGCAGGGATCGGCCACGACCTTACCGGAACCGCCGCACTCGGGGCAGACCGACTGGAACGTGCCTGCACCAAACAGGAAGGACAGGTCGACGTCGATGTGGCCGCGACCACCGCAGCTCGGGCAGGTATGGGCATGCTCAGACGAAACGGAGCCCGAGCCACCGCAATGACCGCAGGTATCGAAGCGCGTGTAGCGGACGGTCTTGCGGGCACCGCCCTTGGCCTCCTTGGCGTCGAGCTTAATATCGACGACCACGTTGGCGCCGTTCTCGGGATTATAGGCAGCCTGCCCGCGACGCGGCTGGCCCCAGGCGCCCCCGAAGGGAAAACCACCCTCAAAAGGATTGCCGTACCCGGCGCCGCCGGCATAGCCGCCACCGTAGGGCGAGGCCGAAGGTGCACCCGCAAAGGGATTGCCAGAGCGCATAGCGTCGTAGCGCGCACGTTTTTGCTCATCCGAAAGCACGGCGTAGGCCTCGGAAACCTCTTTAAACTTTTCCTCGGCATCCGGCTCTTTGTTGACGTCCGGATGGAGCTTGCGGGCCTTTTGCTGAAAGGCCTTTTGAATATCACGCGAGGTGGCGTCCTTGGAGACACCCAGAATCTCGTAGTAATCTTTTTCGTTCATCGTCGCCATGCGCGGCAACCTCCTGCTAACAGCAGCGTATATATTCCGGTAATTCTACCCGAGCGGCCTAAGCTAGATCCCAAAACAGCTCGAACAGAACATTTCCATCGAGCCAGCCCAAGTGGGTGGGCGCCAGACGAGCTCGAACATGGCCCGCGACGACATCTGCCGAAGTGAAGGGTCCCCCATGGACCTCGAGCGTCTCGGGCACCCAAGTGGCAAGACCCAATTCGAGCGCGCGATCGCAAGCGGCTGTCAGCCCATCGGCCGGGATGACACGAGCCGCGCGAACCAACAGGTCGGACGCGACACCGCGCGTCATGCGACAAGCGAGCATCAGGTCTTCAGCCGCAGCCTCACGCTGCGACAGATATTCGGCCTCGAACGCCGTCGCGTCATCGTAACGTTGCACCAGACGCACGCGGTACGCATCGCCTCGAGAAGAAACACCGGGAAACAAACCTGCAAGACGGTCGAAATCCTCGGCGTCGAGCATGCCCGCGGCAGAACGACCCAGGCCCAGGTAGCCCCGTCCGGTCCAGTAGGCAATGTTATGGGCGCACTCATGGCCGTCGAGCGCATAGCTTGCCACCTCATAGGGGTGATAACCGGCCGCACCCAGACGCTCACGCGCCACATCCATGCACGAAGCTTGAAAATCCTCATCAGGCTCGAGCAACTCGTCGCGGCACGCCATGCGATAAAGGGGCGTCCCCTCCTCAAGCGTGAGCGGGTAGACCGACACATGATGCGGAGCCGCCGCCAGCACGCCATCGAGCGTGCGCTTCCAACTCGCTGCGGTCTGCCCGGGAAGTCCGCACATAAGGTCGCACGACACGTCAAGCCCAGCGTTCTTGACCGTCGCGATGGCGGCGAGCGCCCGATCGGCATCGTGAATACGGCCGATGGCGGTAAGTTCGGTGTTATCGAGCGTTTGCACGCCCAGAGAGACGCGTGTGACACCAACCTTGGCAAGCGCAGCGGCAAGCTCGGCGGTCAGCGACTCAGGATTGGCCTCGCAGGTAAACTCAACAGGGGCGCACGACGCACGAATACGCCGCGCCAGCTCCACCAAGCGCTCCCCCGCCAGCGACGGCGTACCGCCGCCAACATAGACGGTGCGGATCTGGTCAAGGGCCCCAGCTTTGCCAAAAGCATCGAGGCGCGCGTACAACTGCTCAAAATAGGCATCGAGCGCAGCGCTCAGGTCGCACGGAGCAAAACTGCGCGAGTCAAAGTCGCAGTACCGGCACTTTTGAGCGCAAAACGGCACGTGCACGTACAGCGCGGTAACGGCCACCCTTAAGCCTCCAGCGGATGAGGGGGCACCGATTCGCCGGCGGCAAGTGCGGCCTCGCAGGCCACCACATCGCGCTCGATCTCATCGACCAGCACCATGAACTCCTCATACGTGGAGCAGCGCACCACATGGGCACGCCAAGCGGCGGCATGGGGCATGCCTTTTAAGTACCAGCTTGCGTACGTACGGGCACGCGACATGAGCGGCAGGAGCTCATGCGTCAGCGTTAGGTGCTCACGCAGGGCGTCTAAGCGCTCGACGGAGCTGCGCGCCGGCACCGGCGTGCCATCGAGCGCAAGGGCGCGAGCATCACCGAACACCCACGGATTGCCGTAGATGCCGCGCGCGATAAACACCGCGCTGGCACCCGAGCTGCGCAGATGCTCCGCGGCATCCTCGGCGCAGAACACATCGCCCGAACCAATCACGGGAATCTCGACAGCATCTGCGACCTCATCGACGACAGACCAATCGGCCTGCCCCGTATAGAGCTGCGTGGCACAACGACCGTGCACGGCAACTGCGGAGGCGCCCGCCCCTTCGAGCATCTGGGCAAACGTTGCGGCATTACGGTCCTCGGCGTAAAAGCCCTTGCGGATCTTTACGGTCACGGGCACGTGAGCCGCGCCCACCGTGGCCTCGACGATCTTCTCGGCCAAATCGGGCGTGCGCATAAGGGCCGAGCCCTCGCCCTTGGTGACAACCTTGCGGGCAGGACAGGCCATGTTGATGTCGATGAGCGACAGGCGATCGCCAACGCGCTCCTCGACGGCGGCGACGGCGCTCGCAAACTGATCGGGCTTGGAGCCAAAGAGCTGCACGCAAATCTGCTGCTCCTCGTCGGCCGGTAGCACCAGGCGCCAGGTCTTGTTGCTGGCATAGGCAAGGCCCGCCACGCTCACCATCTCGCTGTAGGCAAGGTTGGCACCGCGGCGGCGGCACATGATGCGGTAGGCAGGGTCGGTCACGCCCGCCATGGGAGCCATAAGGAACGGCTGCTCGGCATAGGCGCCCAGCAGCCGCTTGCTGTATTCAGAAAGCGCCATGGGCCTACTCGTCCACCTTGAGGATCGCCATAAAGGCCTCCTGCGGGACCTCGACCGATCCGATGGCCTTCATGCGCTTCTTGCCCTCTTTCTGTTTCTCGAGCAGCTTGCGCTTACGCGAGATATCGCCGCCGTAGCACTTGGCAAGCACGTCCTTGCGACGCGCCTTGACGGTGGAGCGGGCAATGATCTTGTTGCCGATAGCACCCTGGATGGGCACCTCGAACAGCTGACGCGGAATGATCTCCTTGAGCTTGTCGCATAGGCCGCGGGCAAGACCGTAGGCCTTGTCCTTATGAACGATAAACGACAGCGCGTCTACCTCGTCGCCCGAAAGCAAAATATCGAGCTTCACAAGCTCGGAGGGACGATACTCGTTGAACTCGTAGTCCAACGAAGCGTAGCCCTTGGTACGGCTCTTGAGCTGGTCAAAGAAGTCCAGGATGAGCTCGGCGAGCGGCATATCAAAGCGCATCTCGACCGATTTGCTCGTCAGGTGAATCATGTCGGTCGTGACACCGCGGTGCTCGATGGCGAGCTGCATGACGGCGCCCGTGTACTCAGGCGGGCAGATGATCTTTGCCTTGAGGTAGGGTTCCTCGATACGCTCGATGCGCGTGGCCTCGGGCAGATCCTGCGGGCTGCGGACATCAATCATCTCGCCGTCAGTCTTGTAGACGTGATAGTCCACCGAGGGGCTCGTAGCAATGAGGTCAAGATTGAACTCACGCTCCAGGCGCTCCTTGACGACCTCCATATGCAGCAGGCCCAAGAAGCCCACGCGGAAACCAAAGCCGAGCGCCACGGACGTCTCGGGCTCCCACACCAACGACGGGTCGTTGACGTGGAGCTTATCGAGCGCGTCACGCAGGTTCTCGTAGTCCTTGTTATCGATCGGGAACAGGCCCGTATAGACCATGGGCTTGGCCTCGCGGTAGCCGGGAAGCGGCTCGGGGCAGGGATTCGACGCCCACGTGAGGGTATCGCCCACGCGAACGGCCTCGGGGTCCTTCAGGCCCGTGACCACGTATCCGACCTCGCCGACCGTTAGCGCGTCGACCGGGGTCTCGGCGGGACGCTTGACGCCCACGCCATCGACCAAAAAGTCACCCTCGGCCTGCATCATGCGCAGGGTATCGCCCTTTTTGATGGAACCATCGAAGACGCGCACCGTGGCAACGACGCCGCGGTACTCATCGAAATACGAATCCAAAATGAGCGCCTTGAGCGGCGCGTTCGCATCGCCCTTGGGCGGAGAGATCAAAAAGACGATGGACTCCAGCAGATCGTGGATGCCCTCGCCGGTCTTGCCCGAGACACACACGGCATCATCGGCGGGAATGGCCAGATCGTCTTCGATCTCGGTCTTGACCTCGTCGGGGTGGGCCGAGGGCAGGTCGATCTTGTTGATGGCCGGCACAATGTCCAGATTAGCGTTCATGGCGAGCGTCGCGTTGGAGACGGTCTGCGCCTCAACGCCCTGCGTGGCGTCGACAACGAGCACCGCGCCCTCACAAGCGGCAAGCGAACGCGAGACCTCGTAGGTAAAGTCCACGTGGCCCGGCGTATCGATCAGATTGAACTGATACGTCTCGCCATCGTCGGCGTCATAGGACACGCGAACGGCATTGGACTTGATCGTGATGCCGCGCTCGCGCTCGATATCCATGGTGTCGAGCAGCTGCGACTCCATGTCGCGTTCGTCGACGGTATGGGTGAGTTCGAGGATACGGTCACTGATTGTGGACTTGCCATGATCGATGTGCGCAACGATTGAGAAGTTGCGGATGTGGGAAATGTCAATTGAAGTATTCATGCGGACTATCTTACCCGAGCGGTACAAAAAATGGAGCCTGTTCCATAAAACAGGCTCCATTTATGCGCGTAATCTGTTTGGTGTGAAATTTACAACTTAGGCGTTGATGCTGTTCACGAGCTTGGCAAGACCGGACTTGCGGTTGGAAGCCTGGTTCTTGTGGATAACATGCTTGGCGGCAGCCATGTCGAGACGCTTGGTGACGGTCTTGAGGGCAGCCTGGGCCTTCTCGGCGTCGCCCTCGGCGACGGCAGACTGGACGTGCTTGGTCAGCGTCTTAAGCTCGGACTTGACAGCCTTGTTACGCATGCGAGCTGCCTCATTGGTGCGGATACGCTTCTTCTGAGACTTGATGTTTGCCACTTCTGGAGTTCCTTTCGAGTTCCTTGCAAAAAATGTATGACACCTCTGAGACACGGTGAGGTCATGCAAGCGCCTACTATAGCACGCTCCCCCTCAAAGGGATAGAACGAATTTGTCAAATAGGCAGGTATCATCACGATTTTCTCAAGATGTTCGTAATCCAGAGCAAAAGCGCGGTCTGAGAATCGGCCGAACCCTTGAGCGCGAGCTCCACATCAACGGCACCCTCGAGCGCTGCGACGAGCTCTACCATCGAAAAGCGACGTGCCCAGGTCAGGTGATTCTTGACCTGCCAGGACTGGAGCTTGAGCGTTGCGGCCAGCTCACGACCCTGTCCGCGCGCATCGAGCGCCTTGGCGACGATAAGCTCGCGGATGCGGCCACACAGCAACGTGTAAGTCCACACGTAGCTCTTGGCGGGCAGTAAATTGAAGAGCTCGAGCGAGCGGCGCATGTCACGGGCCGAGACCGCATTGAGAAAGTCCCAGGGTTGAACCTCGGCCGTACGTACAATCCAGCGCTCAACGTCGGCAAGCTCAATCTGGGGCGCCTCGACCATCTGGGCAAGCTTAGCCAAGTCGTTATCGAGCATGCGAGTGTTCTCGCCCGAACGCGAGACGAGCTCCTCGGCGGCCGCCGTCGAGATCGACTTGCCGCGCTGCGTCGCCATCTGCTGCACGCGACGCGGTAGCTCCCAGCGCTTGGTGCCGGAGCAATCGATCACGGCCTTCTTATCGATCTTGGCGATCGCCTTATACAGGCGTGTGTTCTTGGCAAGCGAGTCGGCAATGATGAGGCAGACCGTTGTGGGGCTGGGACTCGCCAAATACTCGACAAGCGGCTCCGAGACCGCCTTGGCGAGCTTTGAACAGCCGTCAAGGATTACCAGGCGAAACTCGCTGCCCATCGGAAAGGTGTTAAGCGATCCGATAATCGACTCGATATCGGGGTCTTTGGTCATATCGCGCTCGTCGAGGTTGAACTCGACCATGCCCGTCTTTTCCAGACGCGCTTTCATACGCGAGACGGCGTGATCGCGCTTGACGCCGTCGGTACCGACGATCAGATATGCCGGCAGCAGACCGATTTCGGACATTGCGCTCCCCTCCCGCAGGCCTTCGTATTCGTTCCGTGCCATTCTAGCCCAGGGGCCCACCACACGCCAACGACGTCGTCACGGTCGCTGGCATCGCATCGTAAAGCCCTTCGCGGTCGGCGTGATGGTGATATCGCCGTGTTCGATAGTGCACGCGAACACACCGCCCGCTTCCTTAACGGCATCGATGCAGGCATCGGACGGATGGCCGTATCGATTCCCCTCGCCCGCGCTCGCGAGGGAAAGCTCAGGCTTCAGGACGTCCAGCGACTCACCATCGACTGAAACCTTAGAGCCGTGATGCCCAAGTTTAAGGACATCGATATCCCCCACCTCCTGCACGAATTCCCGTTCTTGGTCGAGCTCGGCATCACCGGTGAGGAGCATACGCAGGCCCTTGCCTTCCTGAATATAAGAGAGCAGCAGGACAAGCGAGTCCTCATTTCCCTCGCCATCCACGGACTCGAATGGCCACATCACGCGAGCGCAAAATGAGCCGATGTCGACCGTATCCCCACGGCGCACCTGCCGATACTCCACGCCAGGTCGGTTCAATACTTCGGCAGGAGCATCCTCCAGCGCATCCGCCGCCACGGCAATCGTTCCGACCGAAAACTGTTCGAGCACGGCAGGCAGACCACCCCAGTGGTCCTCATCCCAATGCGTCACAAAGACGGCATCGATATGGTGCACGTTATTGCGAACCAACGCCGCCACCACGCGCTCGTCGAGCCCGCAGTCGACGAGCGCTACTGCACCGCCCTCGCGGATAAGAATCGCATCGGCCTGGCCCACATCGAGTACCGTCACCGAAGGCGGAGCGAATCGATCCCAAAAGACGTACGGAATCGCAGCCAAGAGCACCAGACATGCAAGCCCCACCGCCATAGGGAGTGCACGGGGACGCGGCCACCAGACCAGCAGGGCCGCCAGCAAACACGGCACTAGGTAAATCCACACGCTATCGGGCGGCACGCTCACGGATGCACCCGGCACGGCGGCAAACAGCTGCTCGAAGAACAGCGCGCAACGGGCGGCAATCATGGGCACAACGAGCGCCCAAGCCCGCAACGGTCCCACGAGCGAAAAGGGAACCAGCACGATCGACACAGCAAGCAGTACGCTCACCACCGGACCAATGACCGCATCTGCCAACGGAGCAATGAGCGAGAACGTACCGAAGGCAGGAATGGTAATGGGGAGCGTCGCCAACTGCGAGCACAGTGTGACGGAAAGCATACTGGCAATGCCCGATGGCACACCCAGCTCACCCAAAGCGTAGGAGGCGTACGGGCAAAAGCACAGGATGGCAAAGACGCTGGCACATGAAAGCAGAAAGCCTATCTCGAACAGCACCGTCGGCCGCAGTAGCACAAAGATGGACATGGTTGCGAAGAGTGCCGATGCGCCGTGCCGGCGACGCCCCGCGCCGTTTACGACAAGCGTCGTGAACACCATGCAGCACGCGCGCACGGCCGAGGGAGACGCGCCCGTAAAAGCAGCGTAGCCCACAAGCGTTATCGCCAATATCGCCCGCTGAAGACCACGTGAGCACCGAGTCTTTTGCAACACACCCTCGATTACAAACCCCACGATAGCCAAATGGCTGCCCGAGACGGCGATTAGATGCGCCGTTCCCGTCACCGAAAACCAGTCGCCCGCCGGTTGGGCGTGCAGCTCGGCCGAACGACCGCAGACGACACCGGCTATGAACGCACGCGCCGGGTCGGTCGCAGGCGAGATGGACGCAAGCAGCCCATTTCGCAGCCGAAGCAGCGGCCCCGGAGAGCCCTCATCGACCGATAAAATCCGAACGGCTTTTACCTTGCATACCTCGCCTCGGAGCACACGCGATCGTCCATACGCATCGTTCTCAAAACGTGAAACGCGACCGATAACACGCATGTGCGCCCCGACCCTGAGCTCGCGGTCACACGATAGGCGAACCGTTGCCAAGTTCTTGCCGTCCGCGCGTGCCTCGCAGGTATAGGAATACACGTCGTCGTTTATGGATGGATCACCCTGCACGACAAACTCGAGGCTGCTTGCCGCTCGAGCGTCGAGCGCCTTCGAGGCGCTTAGCGCGCCCACAGCCCACCACGCCGAGACGACCGCTCCCGCCACGAGACCGACGGACGCGGCATACAGCCACCGCTTCCAAGGGGCAAGCCGCGCACAAGATTGAGCCAGCACAACGAATACCGCCGCCGCGACGGGAATGGCCCATAGCGGCCCGACCGCCGGCGCCTGCTCCCTCAGCAGCGCATCAGCGGTCACGTTGAGCACCAAGGCGCAGCTCATGCACATGCCGGCACACAGGGCCATCGTCCACGGCATCAGGGGCCGCGGAGGCATCACATGCTCGCGCTCGGTCGCACTCATACGCAGATGCAATCTTTGATTTTGGCAAGCTTCTTCTCGCCGATTCCCGACACACGCATCAGATCGTCAACCGAGGCAAAAGCACCGTTCTTTGTCCGCTCATCGATAATCGACTGGGCCATGGAGGGACCGATGCCCGAGAGCGTCTGTAGCTCTGCCGCGCTTGCCGTATTGATATTTACTAGGCCTGTTGCGCCACTCACGCCCGATGATGCGGAAGCCCCACCATCAACACCGGCTTCCGCAATGGACGCCTGCTGCTCCCCTACCGTTGGAACGTGGATTTTTTGTCCATCAGTGACCTTAGATGCCCGATTGAGCCCCGTAACGTCTGCCTCGGGCGCCAGCCCGCCGGCGGCATCAATCGCCTGAGCCACCCGCGCGCCGTCCTTGAGACGATATACGCCGGGCGACACAACGGCGCCATCGACATCGACATAGACCTCTGCCGCGGCAGAAGCCTTAGTCGAAGAACCTTCGGATGTCTTTCCGCTCGAGGCATCACCGGATCCCGGCTCCACCAACGAGCCCGTACCGTCAGTGCGCTCAAACGACACACCACCGGCACCGCCGCCAAGGTTCGCCATCGCCAAGCCGCTCGCCATCGCAATGACGACCAGTATCGCCATCACCACTGCCTTATGACCGAGCAGCTTGTCCGCCAAGCGGTCCATCCGTTTGACCCGTTCGTGTTGTTCGCGCTGCGCCATAGCAAAACCTCCCAACACCATCGTGTCAGGAAAGGAGCCCTGCAACAGCCACGCTCCAAAACCGGTTTTAGCGGTCAAACCAAAAACCGACCAAAACCTTGCACAAATCTGTCCATTTATTCAGGCACACGTCAGCAAATGAACACTTAGCCGCAAAATGCCCAGATAGCAAAAGACCGACGATGCAGGCGCATCGTCGGTCTATGCACAAAATTACTCGTGATCTTGGTAAATCTCACGCGGAGCAAGCTCCGAATGTTTGCGTTTTAAGGTCTTAGGGGCCTTATACGTATTGCTCTCGAAGTCGATATACTCGGTCTGCTTGAGCAGGCGCTCGATCATCTCCTCGTGATCGAACAACTCCCAGGCCTCATGCACGGCATCGAGTTTGGCGTGCGTCTCGGGACGGCGCGGCATAAACAGCGTGCAGCAGTCGGGAGCGGCCTCAGTCGAGATATCGAACGTACCGATCTCCTCGGCACGCGCAATGATCTCCTGCTTGTCCGAACCGATGAGAGGACGGAACACGGGGATCTTCACGGCCTCGTTGACGGCCATGATATTCTCAAGCGTTTGGGAGGCAACCTGCCCAAGCGATTCGCCCGTCACGATGGCCTTGGCGCCCTCGATGTGCGCAATGCGCTCGGCAACCGAATACATAATACGGCGATACATGATCACGCGCAGGTTGCTGGGACAGGTGACCGAAATCTCACGCTGGCAGTCACCAAACGGCACCACGTACAGGCGGCCGATCTGGACACCCGGCTCAAGCGCACGGATGATGTCCTGCACCAAATACTCGCTCGTATCGGGCGTCTGCGGACGACCGGAGAAATGTACCGGCACGCACACCGCGCCGCGACGCGCGAGCATCCAGGTCGCCACCGGAGAATCGATACCCGACGACAGCAGCGTCACGACCTTGCCGGCAGAACCCACCGGCAGACCGCCCACACCGCGCTCGGAGCGCGCATACACGTAGACGCTACCCTGGACCACCAGTACGTGCACCATAGCGTCAGGATCGTGCATCTGAACCTTTTTATCAGGAAACGCCTCGCACAACACCTCGCCCACCTGACGATTGATGTCAATCGAGGTGAGCTCATAGTCGGTATTGGAGCGCTTGGCGTGTACCTTAAACGAATCGAAGGAACCAAACTCGCGCAGCGCCTTCACGGCAGCGGCGCAGTACTCCTGCGGGTCGCGGTTAGTGTGATACGCCAAAGATACACGAGCAACGCCGGGAACAGTGCGAATGACACGCGCCGCCTCGTCGGCCTGATGCTCGTTAAAGGTCACGAGGATATAACCGGAAATTCGAGACACGGCATTCACGGAAAAGGCGGCCAAGGCCGCCTTGATGTTATCCATGAGGATATGCTCAAAATGTGCGCGGTTCTTACCCTTCAGTCCAACCTCGTGATAGTGGACCAGGCAGACGCGAGCCGCCATTTAGGCTTCAGCAACCTTGTGGCCGAGCGCCTTCTCGTAACGGGCCTCGTCGTAAGAGATGTCGCCGTCGACAATCTCGTCCATAGCCATCGAGATGGTATCGGCACCGGAAAGCCCGATGGTGATGTCATCGACATCCTGGACGGCAAGCACGCGGTTGTGCTGGCCACGCAGCATGCTGTTAATGTCGCAGGCGCGCTTGGAGGCAAGCGAAGCAAGCAGGAAGCGGTTGTGATCGGTCTTCTCCAGAAGATCGTCAATGCAAGGCTTTACAACGGACACGGACCTCAGATCCTTTCATGTATATCGAGAACGCGAACGAGCTCATCGGTCGCGCGGTCGAGATCGTCATTAACCACGACGTCGTCGTAGCGGTCGGCAAGGGCAAGCTCATCGGCGGCGTTTGCCATACGCAGCTCAATCGTCTCGGGCGTCTCGGTACCGCGACCGACTAGACGCTCGCGGAGCACCTCAAGCGAAGGCGGCTTGATAAAGATCAGCACGGCCTCGGGGAAACGCTCCTTCACCTGCAGGGCGCCCTGGACATCGATCTCCAAAATCAGAGATGCGCCAGAGGCGAGCTTGGATGTGACCTCGCTCACCAACGTGCCGTAGCAGTTACCGTGGACCTCGGCCCACTCAACAAACTCACCGTTTGCCACGCGGCGGTCGAACTCCTCGCGCGTCAGAAAAAAGTAGTTGACGCCGTCGACCTCACCTTTGCGTGGTGCTCGCGTGGTAGCCGAAACCGTCAGGCCCAGGTTCGAGCGGCGCTCGCGCACACGAGTGACGAGCGTACCCTTGCCTGCGCCTGACGGTCCAGAAATCACAAAGAGCTTGGAATCCTGAGCGCTCACTTATTTGGTCAGCTGCTCGAGGAGCTGCTCGCGCTGACGGACACCGAGGCCCTGGACGCGACGGGTAGCGGAGATACCGAGCTCCTCCATGATCTTGGCGGCCTTGGCCTTGCCATAACCGGGGAGAGACTCGATGAGGGTGGAAACCTTCATGCGGGAAGCAATGGGGTCATCGGAGTTGAGCACGGACTCGAGGGACTTCTCACCCTTCTTGATCTGCTCGCGAAGCTCAGCGCGGGCGTGACGTGCGGCGGCAGCCTTCTCAAGAGCCTGCTTGCGCTGCTCATCGGTAAGCTGAGGGAGTGCCATTCGAACCTCCAAATAGTTGGGTTATATCTGATTCAATAATTGGCATTTTAGCACGTAGAACGTACAAAATGCCCAATCGCGGCTCCATAGGTTAGACGATACCCGCAAAAAGTGCAATATACTGCGCCCAAAGTTAAGCCCCTGGCCTGCGATTCCACACAAAGGATGGGAAAGTTTACGCAGGCACAGGGGCTATTTTGTGCTAATAAGACCCAAAAGTGGTGACTTAGGGGAATCTTTTACGCGACGTTTTCGACCAGCTCGGCGACGATGGCGTCAAAGGCGGCAACCGGATCGTCGGCACCGGTGATGGGACGGCCCACCACAATGTGGCTTGCGCCACGCTCGATAGCCTGGGAAGGCGTCGCCACGCGAGACTGGTCACCTAAGGCGGCACCCACCGGACGCACACCCGGAGTCACGATCAGGGCATCGGGACCCAGCAGCTCACGCATGTCGTGAGCCTCCATCGGCGAGCACACGATGCCATCGATGCCGTTAACCTGAGCGAGCTTTGCCAGGCGGGCGGCCTCCTCGGCCACGGGCGACTCGACGCCGATCTCGCTCAAGGCATCCTGATTCATGCTCGTGAGCACGGTGATGGCGACAAGCTTGGCGCGGTCTTCGCGCGCCTCCTCGGCACCCTCGCGGCAGGCAGCGAGCATGGCGCCCGAACCCAAACCGTGGACCGAAAGCAGGTCGGCACCGGCAAGCGAGGCCGAGCGGGCGGCACCGCGAACCTGATGCGGAATATCATGGAACTTAAGGTCAAGGAAGACCTTAAAGCCCAGGTCCTTGAACGTCTTGACGATCTGGGGACCCTCGGCGTAATAGAGCGTCATACCAACCTTGAGCCAGGCGGCATGGCCCGAAAGCTCATGAGCGAGCTCGAGCGCACGCTCACGGTCGCAGTCGAGGGCGACGATTACGCGGTCGCGGGCATCGATCTCTAGCATTCGAAAGCACCTACCAGCTCGTTGATGTCCTTCACGCCTTGGGACTCGGCCCAGGCCTCGAGCTCATGCGCGATCTTAATCGAGGCGCACGGATCGACGAAGTTGGCCATGCCGACGGACACACAGGTGGCGCCGGCCAGGATAAACTCGGCCGCATCCTCGCCGGTCATGACACCGCCGACGCCGTTGATGGGGATATCGACGGCCTGGGCAACCTCCCAGACCATGCGCACGGCGATGTGGTGGCACAGCGGGCCCGAAAGGCCGCCCTTGGGCTTGGCCACGCGGGACTTGCGGGTATGGACGTCGATGGCCATGCCCTGAATGGAGTTGATGACCGAAAGGCCGTCGGCGCCGGCAGCCTCGAGGGCCTTGGCAATCTCGGCGACGTTGACCGGCGCCATCTTCACGAACAGCGGCTTATCGGTCACCTTGCGGCAGGCAGCCATAACGGATGAGGCGCCCTCGGGCGTAGAGCCCATGGCGGCACCGCCGGCGGCGATATTAGGGCAGCTCACGTTGATCTCGTAGCCGGCAGCCCAGGGGCACAGCTCGACATACATCTCGAGCGCGCGGACAAACTCGTCAACGGAGTGGCCGGCAACCTGACAGATGACCTGGCAGCCGTCCTTGGACAGCTGTTCGAGCCACGGACCGGACTCGCGGGCAAAGGCGGCCACGCCGGGGTTCTGAAGGCCCACGGAGTTGATCATACCGCCGGGGATCTCGGCCATGCGGGGCGCGGGGTTGCCGGGCCAGGGCTCGGCAGCGCAACCCTTGGTGGTGATGGCGCCCAGCTGGGAAACATCAAAGAAGTTCTGGAACTGCCAACCGTAACCAAAAGTACCGGCTGCGGTGTTGATGGGGTTCTGCATCTTGACGCCGCCGAAATCGACGGCCATGTTCACGGTACCCACTAGAAGACCACCACCTTGGAAGCATCGAACACGGGGCCGCACATGCAAGCACCCTTCATACCGTCGACCGTCTCGACATTGCAGGTGTTGCAGGCGCCAAAGCCACAGCTCATCATGCGCTCAAGCGACACCTCGCAGTACGCACCGGCCTCGGCGGCAGCGGCGGCGACTTTCTTCATCATGACAGCGGGGCCGCAGCTGGCCACATAGTCGTAGCCGCCCTCGCCGAGCAGCTCGGCTGCCGGGTCGGTGCAAAAACCGTGCGTGCCCAGCGTGCCATCATCGGTGCAAACGTTGACCGTGGCGCCCAGCGCGCGGAACTCATCGACACCCACGGCCTTGGACGCGGTGCCAAAGCCCAGGCACACGTCGACGGCCACACCCTGCTCGGAAAGCTTGTCGGCAAGGCACAGCACGGGCGGAACACCGATGCCACCGGCGACGAGCAGGGCCTTCCTGGTGCCCTCGGGTACCATCCAGCCACGGCCACCGGGGCCCAGCAGGTTAGAGGTGGAGCCAGGGCCCATCTGGGACAAACGACGGGTATCGTCGCCCACGACGGCGTACCACAGCTCGACGGTGCCGGCCTCGGCGTCGGCGCGGTAGTAGCTCAGGGGCACGCGAAGCAGCGAGGACGCATCGCCGGGTACGGCGATGTTCACAAACTGACCGGGCTTGAGCGCACTTGCAAGCTTGGGGGCCGAGATGACGAGCGAGAAGATGCCGTCGGCAATCTCCCGGTTCGAGACGACCTCGAAGTCGTGCATGCGTGCAGTGGAAGGTGTGGGCATAGACGCTCCAATCCCCCATGCGGTTGCATGGTCCAAACTAATAGAAAGCGCGGCACCGCAAGGGCGCCGCGCACAAAAGCGATAAGGCTATGCTAGCAGATGCAGCCGTCGGCAAGCGTCTGCTTACCGCCGACGAACACATCGGTGGCACGGCCGGTGAGCGTGCGGCCGGCAAAACCGGAGTTCTCGGCGCGCGACTCGTAACCGTCCTCGCCAACCGTCCAGGTTGCGGAGGGGTCGAACACGGTCAGGTCGGCAACGGAGCCCGCCTTGACCTGAACCTGGTCGAGACCCAGGATCTCACGCGGCTTGATGGCCATGAGCTCGACCATGCGGCCCATGCTCATCTTGCCCGTGTTGACCAGCTCGGTGAGTACGAGCGACAGCGAGGTCTCGAGGCCGATCATACCAAAGGGCGCAAGCTCGAACTCACGGGCCTTCTCCCACGGGGTGTGAGGAGCGTGATCGGTGACGATAACATCGACGGTGCCGTCGATGACGCCTTGACGGATGGCCTCGGCATCTTCCTCGGTACGCAGCGGCGGATTGACCTTGAGCGAGGTGTTGTAGGTCTCGTCCAGATCGTTCTCGGTCAGGAACATGTGGTGCGGGGTGGCCTCGCAGGTAACCTGAACGCCAGCGGCCTTACCGGCACGCACGATCTCCAGGCCATGGGCGGTGGAGATGTGCTGGATGTGCAGCTTAGCACCAGTCAGCTTGGCGATCTCGATGTCGCGGGCGATCTGGAGCTCCTCACCGGCAGCCGGCCAACCCTCGAGAGCCAGACGGGTCGAGACCTTGCCCTCGTTGATCTGGCCGTGACCGACCAGGTCCTCGTCCTGGCAGTGGCTCATAAAGACCTTGCCGAACATCTTGCCGTAGTCCATGCAACGACGGAGCATACCCGCGCCCTGCACGCCGCGACCGTCGTCGGTGAAGGCGACGGCGCCGTGGGCGACCATATCGCCCATCTCGGACATGGCCTCGCCCTTAAGACCGCGGGTCATGGCGCCCGACGGATAGACGCGGCAGTGGCCGACCTCGGCAGCACGGGACTTGACGAACTCCACAACGGTGCCGTTATCGGTGACGGGATCGGTGTTGGGCATGGAGCACACGCCGGTAAAGCCGCCCTTGGCAGCTGCGCGGGTACCGCTCTCGATGTCCTCTTTGACCTCGTAGCCGGGCTCGCGAAGGTGAACGTGCATATCCACCAGGCCGGGGACGAGGTACTTGCCGGAAAGGTCGCGGACCTCGGCTCCCTCGACGGCGAGATTCTCGCCGACCTCGGCGATCTTGTCGCCGTCAATCAGGACGTCAACGACACCGTCAAGCTCGACGGACGGGTCGACGACGTGGGCATTCTTAAGAAGCAAGGCCATTATCGGCACCTCCAAGCAGCAGATACAGGATAGCCATACGCACGCAGATACCGGCGTAGACCTGCTCCAGGATGACGGAGCGTTGCGGGTGGTCGGCCATGTAGGAGTCGAACTCGACGCCGCGGTTGATGGGGCCCGGGTGGCAGATGATCGCATCGGGCTTCATGAGCTTCTCGCGGTCCTTGGTCAGACCGAAGAGCTTGTGGTACTCGCGAATCGTGGGGAACGGTGCGCCTTCGAGGCGCTCCTGCTGCACACGCAGCATGTAGACGACGTCCAGCTCGGGCAGGACGGAATCGAGATCGCTCGTCACGTGGTCGCAACCCAGGACCTCGGGTGCCGGCGGCAGCAGCGTGCCGGGGGCGACGGCGTAGGTCTCGCAGCCCATGATCTTAAGGGCGGGGATCAGCGAGCCGCAGACGCGGGAGTGCGCGATATCGCCGACGACGGCGACCTTCAGACCGTGGAAGTCGCCCTTGTGCTCCCAGATGGTGTACAGGTCGAGCAGGGCCTGCGTGGGGTGGTTGTGCTTGCCGTCGCCAGCACAGATGACACTCGCGGGCGAGTTCTGCGTGACAATGTAGGGAGCACCGGCGTGCTTGTCGCGCACGACGATGCAGTCGATCTTGTAGGCATTGAGGGTCTCGACGGTGTCGACGAGGCTCTCGCCCTTGACCGTAGAAGTCGAGGAACCGCCAAAGTTGAGGCTGTCGGCCGAAAGGCGCTTCTCGGCGAGCTCGAAGGAGCTGCGGGTGCGCGTCGAGGGCTCGTTGAACATGTTGACGATGGTCTTACCCTTGAGCGTGGGGACCTTCTTGATCGCACGCTCGTTGACCTCGGAGAACGCCTTGGCGGTCTCGAGGATGAGCTTGATGTCCTCTTCGGAGTACTCGGTAATGTCGATCAGGTGCTTATGGTTGAACGCCACGGTACTACTCACCTCCCAGCGGCGCGGAGCCCACGTGGGAACCCGGCGCGACGTCGTTAATCTCGACGGCGGTGTGGCCGTCGACTTCCTTCATATATAGGTGCACGTTCTCCTCATGCGACGAGGGAACGTTCTTGCCGACAAAGTCCGGCGAGATGGGGAGCTCGCGGTGACCGCGGTCAACGAGAACTGCCAGCTCAATACGGCTCGGACGGCCCAGGTCCATGACGGCGTCCAGAGCAGCGCGGATGGTACGACCCGTGTACAGGATGTCGTCCACCAGTACGACGCGCTTGCCGTCGACGCTAAAGGGAATGTTGGTGGCGTGGATCGCGGGAGCGAAATTGGTCGCATAGTCATCGCGGTAGAAGCTGATGTCCAGGCTGCCGAGCGGAACTTCGACGCCCTCGATCTCCTTGATCTCCTCGGCGAGCTTCTTTGCCAGAAGGTCGCCGCGCGTGACGATGCCGACCAGAGCGAGGTCTTCACAGCCCTCGTTGCGCTCGAGAATCTCGTGCGCGATGCGGGTCATCGCTCGATTGACGGCGGTCTCGTCCATGATGACCGCCTTGGGGGAAGTCGTGCCCATCGATCTCCTTCCTCACATGTCTTGACTGCTGACACAGTCAAAAAAAATAGATGCCCGACCGCTTAAAGCGGACCAGACACCCACAGGAAGGACTGCTCTTTGGCAGCTATGTAATTCCATGTGGGTATCTCGTACCCCTTTAATGGTCAAGGGATAGTGTAGCCAACCTCGAGCTTAATTGCGAGCATAAATACAGAGCAATCCGTAAACGGAGCCCAATGCTCAATAAACCTATATATATTTGTGGGACGAGCTTGAAAACATACGCACGAGCTGGCATAATCCCCTCTGCTGCACGCAAATCGGATCTACGTCCAGGGCCGTGGCGTGAGCACTATCGCCAAAAGAGAAATATCTCTGTGTAGATTACGCACAGGGAGCTGCTTCTGTGCTATAGTTCAGGCTTGTTTGTTAACGCGACATGTTCGTTTGTCGCCCAAGGAGGGTCAGTTATGTCCAAAGTTTGCGAAGTTTGCGGTAAGCACCCCGTTGCCGGTCGCTCCATCAGCCACTCTCACCGCGTCACCAACCGTAAGTTCCGCCCCAACATCCAGCGCGTCTACGTCGTCGTCGATGGTCACCGTCGCAAGATGAACGTTTGCTCCACCTGCCTCAAGTCCGGCAAGGTTGCGCGCTCCTAAATAAGGTCTTACCAACAAGTACCTCGGACTCTCCGGGTCAAAGACCTCGCGTTCACATAGAACTTACCAAAGGAGCCTTCCCCTACGGAGTGCTCCTTTTTGCACTCATTGGGGACAGACTTACATGAGTGCTTTCACGCATTGGGGACAGACATGAAGCACGCATGCGACGCACTGACTGGCTCCGGCCCCTGCCTCACGCAGCATCCTTCCAGCCTGCAGTTGCCTTGGTCACGCTTGTAGCGCCGATGCCGGTGATACGGGCAATTTGCTTGACCGTGAGATGCGCCCGCCTGAGCCTCAGCAGACACGCATCGCGTTCGGGGCGTGGCAGGGCTTTGAGCAGTGCAGGATCTATGCTCGCAGAACTTCGCGCGCAACGGAAAGGGCCTCCTCATCGGGGATCCGCCGGCGTGGAAGAACCTCCATTGACCAGATGCGCCCGGCAACTTCCTCGAGATGCTCGCAATAGCAACGGGAGCCACCGACAATATCGAGCATAGGAGCCGCATCACAGATGTCAAAGGGATCATAGCCCAGCTGATACGCCTTATAGCTTGACCAGCGGTACGCATCGAGCGAGTCAAGCGCACCCTTCACGGGATTGAGATGAATATAGTCGAGCAGCTGCACCGCCTGCGTGTCCGACTCAACCGCAACCCGCGAATAGCGATTGTCAAACAGATGTCCCGTTCTCCCCGTTTTTCCATTGAAATACTTAGCATATGCCGTCAGCGCGCACTGCATTGCCTTTGAAAGGTTGTCAAATGGGTCATCAACCATCAAATGGAAGTGATTGTCCATAAGGCACCAAGCCAACACCGCCACTTCATGGCGCGCAAACCTGTCCGAGATATCCGATAAGAAACGATAACGGTCGGAGTCATCTTCAAAAATAATCTGTTTGGAGTTGCCGCGGTCAAAGACGTGGTAATAGCCGGTGATCGAAACGGAGCGGGCGCATCGGGGCATAATCTCTCCTTTCAAAACTGTTCAGGCAACACCTAAAAGGAGAGAAGCAACGCGAAATGCTGAGCCTGCAACCTATTTATATCCAATAAGCGGCAATAACAGGCCCAGAACGGCAAAATGGCAAAACGATGTCTGTCCCAAATGAGTGAAAGCACTCATGTAAGTCTGTCCCCAATAAGCGGGTAAGCGGGTAAGCGGGGAGATGCAGCAGGCAGATAGTTCTAGTTAAAACGCTTCATTTTATTGAAGCGTTTTAGTGTGCCTTTTAGAGGAATCTGGCCGTTCACCGAATTATTTCTTGCTATCATGCAAGGCGTAGGGTAAATCTCCGATCGCAAGGAGACACAAATGGTGAAAAAGTCACCGGAAAACACTACTCCCGCAATTGTGGACAACGTAGAGGCGCTTGAGGCTAAGCTCGCTCAGATGCGAGAGGCCCAGGCGCTTTTTGCTACGTACACGCAGGAGCAGGTCGACAAGATCTTCTATGAGGCCGCCATGGCCGCCAACAAGGCTCGTATCCCGTTGGCGAAGATGGCCATCGAGGAGACCGGCCGCGGCGTTCTTGAGGACAAGGTCATCAAGAACCACTACGCCGCAGAGTACATCTACAACGCTTACAAGAACACCAAGACCTGTGGTGTCCTGGAGCGCGACGAGGCTTACGGCATCACCAAGATCGCCGAGCCCATCGGCATCGTGGGCGCCGTCATCCCGACGACCAACCCCACCTCCACCGCAATCTTCAAGACGCTGATCAGCCTGAAGACCCGCAATGCCATCATCATCTCCCCGCACCCGGCTGCCGCCAAGTGCACCATCGCCGCTGCCAAGCTCGTGCTTGACGCCGCCGTCAAGGCCGGCGCCCCCGAGGGCATCATCGGCTGGGTCGATGTCCCCTCCATCGAGCTGACCAACATGGTCATGCGCGACGTCGACATCATCCTCGCCACCGGTGGCCCGGGCATGGTCAAGGCCGCTTACTCCTCGGGCAAGCCCGCCCTGGGCGTTGGCGCCGGTAACACCCCGGTCGTCATCGACGACACCGCCGACGTGCTGCTCGCCGTCAACTCCATCATCCACTCCAAGACCTTCGACAACGGCATGATCTGCGCTTCCGAGCAGTCCGTGACCGTCATCGACACCATCTATGACCAGGTCAAGGCCGAGTTCCAGAAGCGCGGCTGCTACTTCGTCAAGCAGGGTGCCGAGATGGAGGCCCTGCGTGCCGCCATGTTCAAGAACGGCGCCCTCGATCACCGCATCCCCGGCATGGCTGCCGCCAAGATCGCCGAGCTCGCCGGCATCGAGGTTCCCGCCAAGACCAAGATCCTGATCGCCGAGGTCACCTCCACCGACCCCGCCAAGGAGGAGTTCTCCCACGAGAAGCTCTCCCCGGTCCTGGCCATGTACCACGCCAAGGACTTCCAGGAGGCCGTCGACAAGGCCGAGCACCTGGTGCTCGCCGGTGGCCCGGGCCACACCGCCTCTCTGTACGTGCACCCCGCCCAGGCCGAGAAGATCAGCCTGTTCGAGCACGTCATGAAGGCCTGCCGTATCGTCATCAACACCCCGTCCTCGCACGGCGGCATCGGTGACCTGTACAACTTTGGCATGAAGCCGTCTCTGACCCTGGGCTGCGGCTCCTGGGGCGGCAACTCCGTCTCCGAGAACGTTGGGGTGAAGCACTTGATCAACGTTAAGACTGTGGCCGAGCGCCGTGAGAATATGCTGTGGTTCCGCGCTCCCGAGAAGGTCTACTTCAAGAAGGGTTCCACGCCCGTCGCCCTCGACGAGCTTGGCAACGTCATGGGCAAGAAGCGCGCCTTCATCGTTACCGACCAGTTCCTCTTCAAGAATGGCAACACCCGCGCCATCGAGGCCAAGCTCGACGAGATGGGCATCGCCCACGACTGCTTCTACGACGTCGAGCCCGATCCGTCGCTGCAGTGCGCACGTCGCGGCGCCAAGCAGATGGCTCTCTTTGAGCCGGACGTCATCATCGCCGTCGGCGGTGGCTCCGCTATGGACGCCGGCAAGATCATGTGGATGATGTACGAGCACCCCGAGTGCAAGTTTGAGGACATGGCCATGGACTTCATGGACATCCGCAAGCGTATCTTCACCTTCCCCGAGATGGGCAAGAAGGCCTACTTCGTCGCCGTCCCGACCTCCTCGGGTACCGGCTCCGAGTGCACGCCGTTCGCCATCATCACCGACAAGGAGACCGGCATCAAGTGGCCGCTCGCCGACTACGCGCTGCTCCCCAACATGGCTATCGTCGACGCCGACAACTGCATGACCGCCCCGCGCGGCCTGACCGCTGCCTCCGGCATCGACGTCATGACCCACGCCATCGAGTCCTACGTCTCCATCATGGCTTCCGACTACACCAAGGGCCTCTCCGAGCGCGCTGCCAAGCTCGTCTTTGAGAACCTGCCCTCCAGCTTCACGAACGGCGCCAAGGACCCGCACGCCCGCGAGGAGATGCACAACGCCTCCTGCATGGCCGGTATGGCCTTCGCCAACGCCTTCCTGGGCCTCAACCACTCCATGGCTCACAAGCTCGGCGCTTTCCATCACCTGCCCCACGGCATCGCTAACGCCGTCATCCTGACCCGCGTCATGCGCTACAACGCCGCCGAGGCTCCCGTCAAGATGGGTACCTTCTCCCAGTATCCTTACCCCAACGCGCTGCACAACTACGCCGAGATGGCCAAGTACTGCGGCATCGAGGGCAAGGACGACAAGGAGGTCTTCGAGAACTTCATCACGAAGCTCGAGGAGCTCAAGGACTTCATCGGTGTCAAGAAGACCATCGCCGACTACGGTGTTGACGAGCAGTACTTCCTCGACACCCTCGACGAGATGACCGAGCAGGCATTCAACGACCAGTGCACCGGCGCTAACCCGCGCTACCCGCTCATGAGCGAGATCAAGGAGCTCTACCTGGACGCCTACTACGGCCGCGAGCCCCAGGACTACGCCGTCTGCTAGTTTTTAGCACGGTTTTTTGCGGCGGGGGTGCACGGGTGTTTCACACACCCCCGCCGTCGCTTCTATCGCATCGTTGAAAGGATGCAACCATGCTGCTACCCGATTCCAAGACCGAGCTCGTCCGCCGTGGCAACAAGGTCGTTTACGACCTGGGCGACAAGATCGTCAAGGTCTTTAACGAGACCAAGCCTGTCTCCGACGTGTTCAACGAGGCTTTGAATCTTGCCCGCATCAATGAGTGCGGCATCCGCAGCCCCAAGGCTCTCGAGGTTTCCCAGCTCGAGAACGCCAACGGCTGGGCGCTCGTGACCGAGAAGGTTCCGGGCACCACCCTTGCCGAGAAGATGACTGCCGAGCCCCAGCGCTTTGGTGAGTACCTCGAGATGTTCGTCGACCTCCAGATCGAGATCCACGGCTACACCTCCCCGCTGCTCAACCGTCAGCGCGACAAGTTCGCCCGTATGATCGACAGCCTTGATCAGCTCAATGCCACCACGCGCTACAACCTTCAGGAGCGTCTGGACGGCATGACCAAGGAGTTCAAGGTCTGCCACGGCGACTTCAACCCCTCCAACGTCATCGTCGGCGACGACGGCCAGCTCTATGTGTGCGACTGGGCACACGCCACCCAGGGCTCCCCTGCTGCCGACGTTGCCACCACCTACCTGCTCTTTGCCCTCAACAGCAAGGACCAGGCCGAGGCCTACCTGGAGCTCTACTGCGACCGTGCCGACATGCCCATGCAGGTCGTGCGTCAGTGGACGAGCATCGTCGCCGCTTCCGAGCTCGCTCGTAAGCGCAACGTGAACGATGAGTTCCTGAAGAACTGGATCGACGTCGTCGATTATCAGTAATATCTGAGCGATTAATTTCGCATCGGAGGCACAAAGGAAAACCCCGCAGCTCATATGGGCTGTGGGGTTTTCCTTTGCTCGTTAAGCTGATTCACGCACCAAAAAGGACTGCCCCGCATCTCATCCTAAGAGAGATACGGGGCAGTCCTGCAATTACATCAAATAGCAGAAACGTCGATTAACGGCGTGCTGCCTTCACAAGCTCGGCGACCTTGGCGACGACCTCGTCGATCGCCACATCCTCTCGCTCACCCGTGGCACGGTCCTTGAGCTCAACGGTGCCATTCTTAAGGCCACGCTTACCCAGAACGACCTGATACGGGAAGCCCATAAGGTCGTTGTCGGCAAACTTAAAGCCGGGACGCTCGTCGCGGTCGTCGACGACAACCTCGATACCCTCGGCGCACAGGCCATCAACGATCTGCTCGCAGACGGTAGCGCACTCCTCCTTCTTGGGATCGAGCGGAATCACCGCGACCTCGAACGGGGCAACGGAGACCGGCCAGACGATGCCATGCTCGTCGTTGTGCTGCTCCACGACGGCAGCGAGCGAGCGGGACACACCAACGCCGTAGCAGCCCATGATGAGCGGCTTCTCCTTGCCGTCCTCGTCCATAAAGGTGGCACCCATGGACTCGGAATACTTGGTGCCCAGCTGGAAGACCTGAGAGACCTCGATGCCGCGGGCAGCGGAGAGCGGCTTGCCGCAGTGCGGGCAGGGGTCGCCGGCGACAACGGTGACCAGATCGGCCCACTCATCGACGGTAAAGTCGCGCTCGGGGCAGGCACCGGTAAAGTGATAGTCGACCTCGTTGGCGCCACAGGCCCACTGTTTGGACTCGCGCAGGCTCTCGTCGCAGACCAGACGAATGCCCTCGGGCAGGTTAACCGGTCCGATAAAGCCCTTGTGCAGACCGTTCGCCTGAAGCTCCTCGTCGGTCATCATGCGATAGCCCTTGCCAAAGACGTGCTCGGCCTTGCAATCGTTGAGCTCGTGATCGCCCGGAACAATGGCCACGACCGGCTTGCCCTCGGCGTCGATGAGTGCCAGCGACTTGCGCGTGCCGTTCTCGGGGAACCCAAAGAACTTAGCAACAGCCTCAATGGTGCCCATGCCCGGAGTCTCAACCTTGGTGAGCGTACCGTCACCAGGACCCTCGGTCACGACGACTTTGGTGCTTGCTGCCTCGTCATCGGCAGCAAAGCCGCAATCGTCGCAGTAGACGAGCGAAGCCTCGCCGGCGTCGGCCAAAGCCATGTACTCAACGGAGGTATCACCACCGATCTCACCGGAGTCGGCAACAACGGGCAGGGCCTTGATATAGCAGCGCTCGCAGATGTTAGCGTAGGCCTGCTTCATCTTGTCGTACTCCTCCTGCAGGCTCTCCTGCGTGGCGGAGAAGCTGTAGGCGTCCTTCATGATGAACTCGCGACCGCGCATCAGGCCAAAGCGGGGGCGGAACTCGTCGCGGAACTTATCCTGGATGTGGTAGAGGTTAACGGGCAGCTGCTTGTAGGAGCGCAGCTCATTGCGAACCAGGGCCGTAACGGTCTCCTCGTGCGTGGGGCCCAGGACGAACTCGCGACCATGACGGTCGTCAAAGCGCACAAGCTCCTTGCCATAGGCGTCGATGCGGCCGGACTCGCGCCACAACTCGGCGTCGACCATGATAGGCATCATAAGCTCCTGGGCGCCAGCAGCGTCCATCTCGTCGCGCACGATGTTCTCGATCTTGCGAATCGAGCGCCAAGCAAGCGGCAGGTAGGAATACAGGCCGGCGGCCTCCTTGCGGATCATGCCGGCACGGAGCAGCAGACGGTGGCTGGCGAGCTCAGCGTCCGCCGGATCCTCTTTAAGCGTCGGCGCATAAAGCTTAGACATATACATTGCTCGAGTCATTTATTTCTCCTCAATAAGCTTGTCGACCTCGGCCATCAGCGCGTCGACAATTTGGTCCTCAGCTACTTTACCAATGATCTGGCCATGCGAAAAGAGCAAGGCCTGACCACGTCCGCACGCAACGCCCAGATCGGCATCAGAAGCCTCGCCGGGGCCATTAACGGCACATCCCATCACAGCGATCGAAAGCGGCGCGGAGTAGTTCTTAAGCCGCTCGGTAACCTCCTCGGCAATGGGAATAAGGTTAACCTGGCAGCGTGCGCACGTGGGGCACGAGACAATCTCGGGACCACGGCGACGCAGGCCCAACGACTGCAGAATACCCCAGGCAACCGGCGGCTCCTCAACCGGATCGGCTGTGAGCGACACACGCATGGTGTCACCAATGCCCTCAGACAGCAGGATACCCAAGCCTACAGAGCTCTTGATGGTGCCCTGGAGCTTGGTCCCCGCCTCCGTCACGCCCAGGTGAAGCGGAACGTGTGGAATCTCACGCGACAGGGCTCGATAGGTATCGAGCGTCGTTTGCACGCTATGGGCCTTGGCCGAAAGCACAATGTTCTTAAAGCCGCGGTCCTCAAAGTGCTTGACGAAACGCTCGCTCGACATCACGAGCTTTTCGGGCTGCGTGAGGTCGTCGCGCTCAGCGATATCCTGCTCAAGCGAACCGGCATTGACGCCGATACGAATCGCACAGCCCGCGGCACCCGCGGCATCGATCACCGCGTCAACCTTGGCCCAATCGCCGATATTGCCGGGATTGATGCGCAGCTTGGAGGCGCCGGCCTTGACAGCGCCAATGGCGAGCTTATGGTTAAAGTGAATATCAGCGACAATCGGCACCGGAGACTCGGCACAAATCGTGCGAAAGCCCTCGAGCGCAGCCTCGGTAGGCACGCTCACGCGCACGATATCGCAGCCAGCCTGCGCCAACGCGCACACTTGCGCAAGCGTTGCCTGGGCATCAGCGGTATCGGTGCAGGTCATGGATTGGACCACCACCGGCGCGCCGCCACCGATCTGCACACCGCCCACATGCACGGGGCGCGTCAACTCGCGCGGCAAAGGATGGGTTAAAGACAATCCAAACACTCCCCTACAAAATAAATCGAAGGACGTCGGAACGAAGCATATAGACAAATAGCAGTGCAAAGAGCGCGATGCCAACATAGCTCACAATCGTCTGCACCTTGAGTGGCAGCTCGCGACCCGCAAACTTTTGAATGATCTCGATGACCAGCTTGCCGCCGTCGAGCGGGGGGATGGGCAGCAAGTTCATAAAGCCAAGCGAGAACGAAATGAGGGCGGCAAACGAAAGGAACGTGGCAGGGCCGGCAGCAGCAGCCTGTGAGGACATAACGCTAATACCCACGATCGAAGAAGACTGATCGAGAATCTCCATCGTATGCTGCGGCTGGAGCAGGCGCATCACGCCCTCCGCTGTCTGCACGACATAGGAGAACGACAGGCGAGCCGACGTGATGGGGTCTAAACGGACCACCTGCGTAGAGGCATACACACCTAGGCGCTCGTCCTCTTTGAGCGCAACCGTGGTCGAATGCTGCTTGCCGTCACGCTCGTACTCGATGGCGATATCGTCCTTACCGGCAGCCTTGCCGATGGCATCGTAAACGTCCATCCAGGTAGAGCACGATACTCCGTCAACCGAAAGGATCGCGTCGCCGCCCTCGATACCCGCCTTGGCGGCAATAGACCCCTCGTCAACCTGACCGATCACGTTGGTATCCATCGGCACGGTGACACCCGCAATGGAATAGATACTCATAAGCAGCAAAAAGCCCGTCAGGATATTGACGAGAATGCCCGAGAGCAGCATAAAGGCGCGCTTGAGAAAACCCTGGCCCAGATAGGTATGCGAACGCTCTTGCGCAAGGAACTCGGCTTCGCCGCACGGCAGCTCCCACACATCGCCCTCGGTAGTCGCATGCTCTCGATCGAAACGGCGGCCGTCAAAGGTGGTGTAACCCGCCGCATCTCGCGGCAGCGTCTGATACTTGGTGGGATAGTAGCTCGGCGAGGGCTTCTCCCCTTCCTCATACCAAGGCGCGATAGAGCCCCAACCCAAGAGCAAGGCGCATGCCTCGAGCACAACCTCCTCGGATAGCTCGAGCTCAACAGCAAGGTCGGCCACGGTCACGCGACCCTGACGATAGATAGCCGCGAGCACGCGATCGGCACACGAGACGTCGGTCGGATCCATACCGCAGATGGCAGCGTAGCCACCCAGCAGCAGCGGGGTCACGCCAAACTTGGTTCCAATGCGACGCGACGTGTAATGGATGTCAAAGCGGCACGGCAGGCCCAAAAAGAACTCGGTCACACGGACGCCGCAGGCACGCGCCGCCAAAAAGTGGCCGCCCTCGTGCAAAAACACGAGGACGGAAAGCATCAGCAGGCCCCAAAAGACCGATGAGAGAACGCTCAGAACAGTATCCATAAAACGAAAAAGCAATCCTTATGGGTTAGGAACGGGTTGCGGCGAGCACCTGCGCAGCCTTTTCACGCGCCCACGCATCGATGTCGCGAAGCTGCTCAAACGAATCGACCGCCTGCATATCGTGGGCATCCATGCAGGATTCCACAATGCGATCGATATCGGTAAAGCTGCAGCCATCGTGCAGGAAGGCATCGACGGCGACCTCGTTGGCGGCATTGAGCACGCACGGCATGGTGCCACCCGTCTTGCCGGCACGTTCGGCCAGTGCCAGACAGCGGAAGGTATCCATGTCGGCAGCATCAAACGTGAGCTGCCCCAGCTCGCGGAAATCGATACGAGGCGCCGGGGTATCCCAACGCTCGGGATACGAGAACGCGAACTGGATGGGAATACGCATGTCGGAAGCACCGAGATGCGCCATCACAGAGCCGTCGGCGAACTCGACCATAGAGTGAATCTTGGACTGACGCTGCACGACCACGTTAATGAAATCGAGGTCGCAGTTAAACAGATGCATGGCCTCAATGCGCTCCAGGCCCTTGTTCATGAGGGTGGCGGAATCGATGGTGATCTTGGCACCCATGGCCCACGTGGGATGTGCGAGGGCATCGGCACGCGTCACGCGGTCGAGCTCGTCGCGGGTGCGGCCAAAGAACGGACCGCCCGAGCAGGTGAGCCAAATACAATGAGCCTCGCGTGGGTTCTCCCCCAGATAGCACTGGTAGATGGCGGAGTGCTCAGAGTCGACTGGAATAAGCTGGCCCGGTTGCACCAACGGCATAAGCAAGTCGCCGCCGACGACGAGGGACTCCTTGTTGGCAAGGGCAAGACGCTTATTCGAGGTCAAGGCTGCATGGCTCGCCTCGAGACCGGCGGCGCCCACAATAGCAACGAGCACGCAGTCGACATCGTCGCGACGCGCGAGCTCGCAAACCGCCTGCGCGCCAACGCCGAGCTTCGTTCCCTCGGGCAACTCCTGTAGCACGGCGTCATCGCCATGAGCGACATCGGCCACGGCAACCGCCGGAACCGAGAACTCGCGGGCAGCGGCAACGAGCTCGGAGGTACTGGAGTTAACGGACAGCGCCGTCACCTGCAGGCGATCGGCATGCTGGCGGCACACATCGAGCGCCTGGGTGCCGATAGAGCCCGTACAACCCAGGATGGCAACACGGAGACGTCCATCGGGGCCATACGTCGTCTGGAAGGACATTACAGCACGCCTCCGATCATCAAAAGCAGCTGAGCGGTAATGCAGCCAAAGATAAGCGAGTCGCTACGGTCGAGCATGCCGCCATGGCCCGGGATAAGGTTGCCGGAATCCTTGACGCCCACGCCGCGCTTGATGCGCGACTCGATAAGGTCGCCGATAACGCCCAAGACAGACACGACCACGCCGCACAGCAGCGCATAGGGCAGGCTGAGCTTGTAGAAGTGCGTCGCCCACAGGATGAGCCAAATCAAAACCGAGCCCAGGATGCCGCCGACAAACCCCTCCCAGCTCTTTTTGGGAGAGATCTTGGGAACCATCTTGTGCTTACCGATACGGCTGCCCACGATGTAGGCAAACGAATCGGAGACCCAAAGGGACGCGCAAACGCCCACCGAAAGCAGGGCGCCGGCAAAACCGGGCACAGCATCGCGCAGCAGCACGATAGCCGACAGCATAAAGCCAGTGTAGATGGGACCCATGAGCGTCACGGCCACATCAGAGATGCGGGTACGCGGCGACCAGACATACCAAATACCCACAGCGAGCATCAGGACAAAAAGCAGGGCATTCAGTAACATCGAATCGCCCAACGCCGACAGCGGAAAGAGTACGGCGGCAGCGATACCCATGCGCTCGTTAGCCATCTTGCCATCAAGCCTCGTCATACGGAAAAACTCATAACAGCACAGACCGCTCATGACGGAAACAAAGATGGCCGTGGGCACGATACCCAAAACCAGGCACAGGATAAAGACGACGGCATAGACGATACCGGCGGCGGCACGGGTAATAAAGCCCGACAGCCACGAACCGGTGCCGCTCTTCGCTGCGGGCGCTCCCACAGTGGTAGCTTTGCGCGCAGGCGTCTTGGGAGCAGATGCCTTGGGACGATCGGACACGATTAAGCCTCCTCGGTCTTGCTCAGTCCACCAAACCTACGGTCACGGCCCTGATAGGCCAAAATGGCGTCGACAAGGCCCCAACGATCAAAGTCAGGCCAATAGGTATCGGTGACATAGAACTCGGAATAAGCCACCTGCCACAGCAGATAGTTCGAAAGGCGCAGCTCACCAGAGGTGCGAATCACAAGCTCAGGATCGGGAAGACCGGCGGTATAGAGGTGGGAGGCCACCATGTCGTCATCAATTGCGCCAGGATCGATCTTACCGGCAGCAGCGTCGAGTGCGATCTGACGGACAGCGCGGGTAATCTCGGCGCGCGCGCCGTAGTTGACGGCAAGCGCCAGCGTCATACCGGTGTGATCGGCGCACTCGGCAAGACCGCGTTCAAAAACGTCGCGCGTCTTCTTGGGCAGCGCGGAAATGTCACCCAAAAAGACAACGCGCACGTTTTCGCGCTTCAGAAGCGGCAGCTCGTCGATAAACGTCTTGGCAAACAGATGCATCAAGACGTTGACCTCATGCTGCGGGCGGTTCCAGTTTTCGGTAGAAAACGCATAGGCAGAAAGCACGTCGACGCCCAGACGCACGCAGGCAGTAATAATCTCGCGAAGGGAGACGATACCCGCCTTATGGCCCTCGGTGCGTGCAAGACCGCGCGATGTGGCCCAACGACCGTTGCCGTCCATGATGCACGAGATATGGTGCGGAATGTTATTGAGGTCAAGGTCGGAAAAACCGACGCCCGCAGGGGCGTCGGCAAAGTACTCGACCAGTTTATGCTCGTCGTATTGCACCTTAGATCTCCATGACCTCGGCTTCTTTTTCCTTCAGAAGCTCCTCGACCTTGGCGACATACTCATCGGTGTGCTTCTGGACCTTGGACTGCTCGCGACGGACATCGTCCTCGGTGAGCTCCTCATCGCGCTCGAGCTTGTTGTTGAAGTCGCGACGAATGTTACGGATAGACACCTTGGCCTGCTCGGCGTACTCGCGGCACTCCTTGACGAGCTCGCGACGGCGC
The DNA here is from genome assembly GCA_048532905.1 of Collinsella aerofaciens. Classification (GTDB taxonomy): domain Bacteria; phylum Actinomycetota; class Coriobacteriia; order Coriobacteriales; family Coriobacteriaceae; genus Collinsella; species Collinsella aerofaciens_CB. Next base: position 12,932 of record DBGFTB010000060.1, on the reverse strand, counting down.
TCCTCAGTGGGAGCCGGGAACGGAAGACGAACGACGGTGCCATCGGAGTTGGGGGTAATACCCAGATCGGAAGCGCCGATGGCCTTGACGATAGCATTGATGAGCGCCTTGTCCCACGGCTCGATGAGCAGCATATGGGCCTCGGGGGTCTTGACGGCGGCAACCTGCGTGACCGGCGTGGGAACACCGTAATAATCGACGGTGATGTCGGACAGAATGTTGGCATTGGCGCGGCCGGTACGGACCTTGGAGAAGTTATGCTTGAGGGACTCGAGCGACTTGTCCATATGGGCGGTGATGTTCTCTGCCATGCTTAATCCTCCTGATAGACGAGCGTGCCGACGGGCTCACCCGAAAGCGCGCGCTTGACGGTGTCCTCGCCATCGATGTTGAGGACCAAAATCGGCATACGGTTGTCCTGGCACAGTGCCGTAGCCGTGGAATCCATAACCTGCAGACCGCGGACGAGAACCTCGTGATAGGTAATCTTGTCAAAACGGACGGCGTCGGCGCACTTGACGGGATCTTTGTCGTAGATGCCGTCAACCTTGGTGGCTTTAATCAGAATCTCGGCGCCGATCTCGCACGCACGAAGAGCCGCGGCGGTGTCGGTCGTAAAGTACGGATTGCCCGAACCGGCGGCAAAAATAACGACGTTGCCCTTGGAAAGGTGGTTGATGGCGCGACGGCGAATATAGGGCTCGCAGATCTCGTTCATCTGGATAGCGCTCATCACGCGGCAGGGAACATCGTTATGCTCGAAGGCATCCTGCAGGGCGAGCGCGTTCATAACGGTAGCCAGCATGCCCATGTAGTCGGCCTGAGCACGCTCCATGCCACCGGCAGCGCCGGCCATGCCGCGGAAAATATTGCCGCCGCCGACAACGACGCCGACCTCATGGCCAACGGCTAGCAGCTCCTTGACCTGCTTGGCAAGATGGTCGGTAACCTTGGGGTCGATGCCATATTGGCCGTCGCCCATCAGCGCTTCGCCGGAAAGCTTAAGAAGCACGCGTTTATATCGGATGTCGGACAAAGCGATCCTCCTTTAATTAGACTCTCAATATGATATCAAAGGCTCTGATAAGAGCCATGAAAAAGCAGGCTGTGAGTAAAACCCACAGCCTGCTCATTACCAGCTACAAGAGCTTATTTACTCGCCACGGACCAGACGGTCAAAGGCAACGACGGTAATGGTGTCGCCGAGCTCCTTGGAGACCTGCTCAGCGTACTTCTTGATGGTGAGGGAGCTGTCCTTGATGAACTCCTGCTCGGTGAGCACGGACTGCTTGTAGAACTTCTCCAGACGGCCGACAGCCATCTTCTCCTGGATAGCCTCGGGCTTGCCGGACTCGGCAGCCTGGGCCATGTAGATCTGCTTCTCGTGCTCGACGGTCTCGGCCGGAACCTGATCGCGGGTAGCGCAGATCGGGGCGACGGCAGCAACCTGAAGGGCAACGTCGTGAGCGAAGGTCTTGAAGGACTCAGCCTGAGCGGTCTCGGCCTTCTCGAAGGCGAACTCGACGAGGACGCCGATCTTACCACCCATGTGGATGTAAGAAGCGAGCGCGCCGTTCTCGGCCTTGCGGGCAGCGAAGCGGGAGATCTTCATGTTCTCGCCCATGATGTGAATCATCTCGGTGAGCTCAGAGGAAACGGTCTCCTCGCCCATCGGCTTCTCGAGCAGAGCGTCGACGTCAGCAGGCTCGGTGGTAGCGACAACCTCAGCGACCTTGGAAGCAAAGCCGGTGAACTTGGCGTTGGAGCCAACGAAGTCGGTCTCGCAGGAGAGCTCGAGCAGAGCGCCGGTCTTGCCATCCTCGGAGACGAATGCGGCGACAGCGCCCTCATTGGTCTCACGGCCAGCCTTCTTGGCAGCCTTGGCAAGGCCGTTCTTACGCAGAACGTCGACAGCGGCGTCCATGTCGCCGTCAGCCTCGACGAGAGCCTTCTTGCACTCCATCATCGGGGAGTCGGTCATCTCGCGGAGCTGCTTGACCATAGCGGCGGTAATCTGGGCCATTGTGGTTCCTTTCAAAGAGATGAAAAAGAATTAACTAAGACTGATTTACTCGGCCTTGGGCTCAGCGGCCATCTCGGCCTCGGAGACCTGCTCCTTGCCGGAGCCAGCGAGGCAGGCGTCAGCCATGAGCTCGCACATAAGGGTGACAGCGGAGATAGCGTCATCGTTGCAGGGGATGCCGTACTCGACCTCGTCGGGATCGGAGTTGGTGTCGATCAGAGCGACGACGGGGATGTTCAGGCGCTGAGCCTCCTTGATGGCGTTCTCCTCGCGCTTGGTGTCGATGACGAAGAGAGCCTGGGGCAGACCCTTCATGTCGCGGGCGCCACCGAGGTTGGTCTGGAGCTTGGTGAGCTCCTTGCCGAGCACAGCCTGCTCCTTCTTGGGCAGAACAGCCATGCGGCCGTCCTCGACCATGGCCTCGAGCTCCTCCATGCGGTTGATGCGGGAGCGGATGGTGACGAAGTTGGTCAGCATACCGCCGAGCCAACGCTGGTTGATGTAAGGCATGTTGGCGCGCTCAGCAGCGTTCTTGACGGCCTCCTGAGCCTGCTTCTTGGTGCCGACGAACAGCACGTTGCCACCCTTGGCGACGTTCTTGACGAAGGTGTAGGCCTGGTCGGCGTCGAGGATGGTCTGCTTGAGGTCGAGGATGTAGATGCCGTTGCGCTCACCGAAGATGAACGGCTTCATCTTGGGGTTCCAGCGACGGGTCTGGTGACCGAAGTGGCAGCCGGCCTCGAGCAGGGTGCGGATATTAATCTTGGTAGCCATGTTAAACCTCCTGTGGTTTGCCTCCGCGCGGGGTCATCCTCCAAAACCAACCCGGACATGTGCTACCAAAGCCCGGGCACCACGGTATGAAGTAGCCGCGCGTGCGTGATAAAAACATGTTGCCGTGAAGCAACCCGATGAATGATAGCAGGAATGCCTCTTCCTGCCAACCCGCAATCAAAACCACACACCTGAGTGCGGCGCGGGACGTGCCAGCCACTATTCGCCGCGGGGATGGGCTTGAGCCACAGCCCGCTTAAGCCGATCGGGTGTGAGATGCGTGTAGATCTGCGTCGTGGACAGGCTCGCGTGACCTAGCAGCTCTTGAACCGAGCGCAGGTCCGCACCGCCCTCGAGCAAGTCGGTCGCAAAGGTATGGCGCATCGCATGCGGGGCGATGTCGGCCGGAATGCCGGCGAGCGTCGCCAGCGTATGGAACCGCCGCCGGAGCATCGCGGCGCTCATGCGATTGCCGCGCGCCGATATAAGCAGCGGATGCGGCCCGGTAGCGAGGTCGCGGCGCTTTGCCCGAGCGAGCAACTCCGGCCTCCCCTCTTCAATATAGAGACGCGTCACATCGAGCGCACGACGATACAGAGGAACGATGCGCTCCTTGCTTCCCTTGCCCCACAGGCGCAGCGTGCGCTCGGACCATGAGATGGATTCCACATTGAGCGCCGCAAGCTCTGAGATGCGGGCACCCGAGGCATAGAGCAACTCGAGCATCGCCGCATCGCGCAGTCCCGCGGGTGTTGAGGTATCAGGCGTCTTGAGCAGCGCCTCGACCTGCTGAGTCGTAAGGACGCCCGGCAGGTCACGCGGCAGCTTGGGCGACGCGATCGCCGAGACCGCATCGCCCTCGACAATCCCCTCGGCAGCCATCCAGCGATAGAGAGATCGAATAGCCGACAGGTGCGCCGCAAGCGTTCGGGGAGCCACCTGCTCACGCGAAAGCTCGGCAAGATAGCGACGAATGGTGCGCACGTCGGCAGCGAAAGCATCAATATCCTCGCGCTCGCACCAGGCAGCAAAGCGCTCTAGCCTCGAGCCATAGGCCGTCACCGTGTTGGGAGAAAGCCCCTCGACGCGTGCGATATAGGCGATAAAAGAGTCGACGGTGTCGTACAGGTCAAAGGCTATGACCGGTCGCCTCCAAACAAGTCGGAACGCGTGGCCAAGTAGGCATCGAGGGCCTCGAGCGCACGGTCCGCATAGGCCTGATAGCGGTCGCGCTTGCTGCGGCGCTTACCGTCCTCGAGTGGCGGCACCAGGCCAAAGTTGACATGCATAGGCTGATAGCCCACGGTGGCAGGATCGGTCGCATAGCCCACGAGCGCACCCAGGGCGCCCACACGCGGCAACTCGACGCCCGCGGCACCGATAGCCTCGGCATAGGTGTTGAGCGCCGCGAGCAGACCTGTCGCCACGGCTTCCATGTACCCCTCGGTGCCGGTGATCTGACCGGCCAGGCGCACGCCGGTACCGGGCACGGCAAAGGTGCTATCGAGCACGTGAGGGGCGTCGACAAAGGTATTGCGGTGCATGACACCGTAGCGGAAGAACTCAGCGTTCTCCAGGCCCGGCACCATATGGAAGACGCGCTTCTGCTCGCCAAAGGTCAAGTTGGTCTGGAAGCCCACCAGGTTATAGGCGGTCTTCTCCTTGTTCTCGGCACGCAGCTGAATCGCTGCCCAGGGGCGACGTCCGGTACGCGGGTCGGTGAGGCCAACGGGCTTCATGGCGCCAAAGCGAATAGCGTCCTTGCCGGTGCGTGCAACCTCCTCGGCAGGCTGGCAGGCCTGGAACAGATCGCCGCCCTCAAAGTCTTTGAGCACCACGCGGTCGGCCGTGGTAAGCGCCTCGATAAAGGCCTCGTACTCCTCCTTGTTGAGCGGAGCGTTGAGATAGTCGCCGCTCCCCTGCTCCTCGTAGCGCGACTGCGAGAACAGCACGTCCATATCGAGCGTGGAGGCATCAACGATCGGCGCCGCGGCATCGAAGAACGCAAGGGCGTCGCCACCGACGAGCTTCATGACCTCTTCGCTCAGCGCCGGTGAACACAGCGGGCCCGCGGCAATGACCACGTGACCCTCGGGAATCTGCGTGACCTCACCGTGCACGACCTCGATATTGGGACGGGCGGCAACCTCGGCCTCGACAAGCTCGGAAAACTTGACGCGGTCGACCGCCAAGGCACCACCGGCGGGAACAGCGGCGCGATGGGCGCAATCGAGCAGGACTGAACCCATGCGCTCAAGCTCGGCCTTCAGCAAACCAGCCGCAGAATCCGGACGGGTCGACTTAAACGAATTGGAGCAGACGAGCTCTGCCAGGTGATCGGTATGGTGGGCCGGGGAGCTCACCTGGGGGCGCATCTCGCACAGCTTTACGGCAAACCCGCGGTCTGCCAGCTGGATCGCGCACTCCGAACCCGCCAGACCGCCACCGATAACCGTCACCTGATCGAACTGCATCTGCAAACACCTTTCTAATTGACACGTTTTCCATTGTGACCGAAGGGCGTCTGGGCGTGAAGGGCAAACTTGGAGGGCGCATACCTTCCATCCATCATGCGCTCGATAAGGCCCTCGAGTTCAAGCGAACCCAAGAGTTTGAGTACGCCGACAGCATCGAGTGAGACGAGCGCCGCGATGTCGTCGACCTTGAGCGGAGAGGCGATGAGCGCATGCATCACGGTCTGCTGTGTTGGATTCAGGTCGGCAATGCCGGGAGCATCGGGGCGCGAGTAGCGCAGGGTGCCGTATATGCGAGAGATAGCCATCTCGATGGACTCCTCGTCGACAATGCAGCAGGCACCGTTCGCAATGAGGTAATTCGTGCCACGCGACTCGGGCGATAGGATCGACCCCGGCACGGCAAGAAGTTCGCGCCCCAAATCCATAGCAGCCTCAGCTGTAGAAAACGTCCCGGAAGGCATACCCGCCTCGGATACAAAGAGGGCTTGCGACAGGGCCGCGATCACGCGATTGCGGCGCGGAAAGGCAAACTTGCGCGGACCCATGCCCCACGGAGAGATCGACACGACCGCGCCGCCCGTATCGAGCGTGCGCGTAATAAGCCCCGCGCTCGAACGCGGGTAGACCACGTCGGCGCCCGTCCCCAGCACCACGACGTGTTTGCCGCCGGCGTTGACCGCAGCCCAACCCGAGGCCTGGTCACAACCAACCGCGCCGCCCGAAACTACCGTCACTCCCGCCTCAACCGCCACCTTCGCCGCAAGCTCTGCCACGGCAAGACCATACGGCGAGGCCTTGCGCGCGCCGATGATGGAGAGCGCGGGTGTCGAAAGCACCTCGGGATTGCCGCGCACATAAAGCGTCTGGGGTACATCAGAAAGCTCCAAAACGGTCTCGGGATACAACGCATCACCTGGATGCAGCTCAAAGGTCCCCTCGGCCATCATTGGTCCCTCCTTCCCTGGTACATCGCAGCCTCGAGCACGTGGTCCTGCGTCACTTGCTCGCTCTCGGCGACATCTGCGATCGTGCGCGCAATGCGAACCAGGCGCACGATGCCACGCCCTGTGAGATGTGTGCGTTTGGACAGACCGAGTACGCATTTCTCGGCAGCATCATCGAGCTCAAAGGTCGAAACGACACCGTCAATGGACCGCGTCTCGTCATCCTCGGCCTCGGCATCCGCATCGTCCATACGGGATTCGCGCCAAGCGCGAAAGGCGCGACCGCGCACAACGTAGTCACGTAACTTGGCCGACGACATACCCTCCGCACCCTCGATAATCACTTGGGGGTCGGGACGGGTCACATCGATCATCATGTCGATACGGTCGGCTAAAGGACCGCGCAGTTTAGACCGATAGCGCTCGACCATCGCCGCCGAGCAGCGACACGGCACCTCGCGATCACCCAAAAAGCCGCAGGGGCAGGGATTGCTCGCAGCCAGCAGCTGAAAGCGCGACGGGAAGGTAAAAGCCCCGTCGACGCGTACGATTCTCACATAGCCGCGCTCGATGGGCTGACGCAGCGTCTGCAGCACACCCGTAGGAAACTCGGCAAGCTCGTCCAAAAAGAGCACGCCGCCATGAGCCAGGCTGATCTCACCCGGATGCACCGGGCGTCCTCCGCCAATGAGGCCCGCCGTTGAAATGCTGTGATGGGGACTGCGGAAGGGCCGGTGCCCCGCCAACAAGCCATCAATGTTCTCACCCAAAACCGAATGGATGCACAACGCCTCCTGCTGATCCTCAACGGAAAGCTCAGGCAGGATGCCGGTCATACGGCGCGCAAGCATCGTCTTGCCCGATCCCGGGGACCCGATCATAAGCAAACCGAGCTCACCCGCTGCCACCAGTGCCATGCCGCGTTTGGCAACCTCCTGCCCCAGCACGTCGGCATAGTCGAGTTCGGGCTCAAAAATAGCCTCCACACCCTCGGAATCCAGATAATGCCGCGCGGCATCGCCCATGCCGCGAGCAAGCTGAGACAGATGGTCGATAAATCCGCAATCCACGCCCGCGAGCGGCACATGCTGGTCGGACCTGCCGGCGATAAAAGACAGCCCCATATCACGCGCCAATAGCTGAAACGCCACCTCGCCCTTGACAGGAAGCACCGTGCCGTCCAAGCCGAGCTCGCCGGCGATAAGACAACGATCGAGGTTGTCGCGGGGAATCTGACCATCGGCCGCTAGAACCGCGATGGCGATGGGCAGATCAAAGCCGCTACCGGTCTTGCGAATATCGCCGGGCGCCAGATTGACCGTAATGCCCGAGCGCGGGATCTCAAAGCCGGCCGAGCGCATCGCACAGCGAATACGACCACGTGACTCCATCACCTCCATACTCGGGATGCCGAGCATCTGAATGCCCGGAACGCCGCCGGCAAGCGAGACCTCGACCGTGACGTGAATCGCCTCGACACCGCGGATGCAGGCCGCGTGAACGGCAAACGTCTCGAACGCCATCACGACACCTGCCAATCGAACGCGTTGTACTGATGCTCGATCTCGGCGATATGCCCGCCGCGAATGGTGACACCCACTGCATCGAAGCGGATCGCCTTGAGCGGATAGTGCTCCATGAGATAGCAACTTGCGATACGGCGATACCGACGCTGCTTTTGGGCATCCACGGCCTCCTCGGGAAAGACCCGCGTGGTGCAATCCAGGGCGACGCGCCTGGTCTTGACCTCGGCCATCACCACGACATCGTCAAGCTCATCGAGCAGCACCAGATCGGCTTCGCCCTCGGTGCAACGATAACCCTGCTCCAGCAAGGTGTAGCCGCGCTCGTTAAAGTAGTCGATGGTGATCAGCTCGCCCAGCATGCCCAGCTCACGGGGACTGAGTCCCTTGATAAACTCGGGCGTCATCGCCCCGCAGTCGAGCTCGCCGTTTTCCCAACGCTCCTTGAGCTGCTGCGTCTTGCTCTTTTTGCTTGCGGCACTCATGGGGTCTCCTTTCCCGCACACTGCATTGCCCCGATGATGAGGGCACCTTTCATGCGGGTAAGTACAGGAAGCAAACCAAAAGCTGACCAAATGCCGTCAAAAAACGGGCCGTACGCAGCAATGGTGTTGCATACGGCCCGCTACCAGCAGGTTTATAAAACCCCAGAGGTCCCTGTCTCCACAATTGGCCTAGAAAAGGCGCTCAGTCTGCAGAAAGTTTCCGCAAAAGCTCACGCGGTGCAGCGGACAAAGTCCATGTTTGCGAATGGCCTCGATATGCTCGGGGCTTGCATAGCCCTTCGACTCGGCCAGATGGTACTCGGGGTACTCGGCGTCGTACTCGACCATCATCTCGTCACGCGTGACCTTGGCCATGATGGACGCCGCGGCGATGCAGGCGATCTTGGCATCGCCCTTCACCACATCGCGCTCGTTAGGAACGGCGCCCAAGGGGTTGCCATCCATAAGCACGCAATCGGGCTCGAGCCCTGTATCGGCCACGGCGCCTGCAACGGCGGTACGGATAGCACGGGCCATGCCCATCTCATCGATATCCTTAGGCGCGATATGGCAAAAACCGATCGCCGTCGCCACCTCGGCAATCTTCACTGAGAGCAACTCGCGGCGCGCCGGCGTGAGCTTTTTGGAATCGTTGATGCCCCAGACGCGCGGCTCCATAGGAAGGCAGACAGCGCATACCGTCAAAGGACCGGCCACCGATCCGCGACCCACCTCGTCGACACCAACGACCACCCCATCGCCGCCAAGCTCATGCATAAGCTCGTACATGTCATTGACGCGCTCGCGCTCGGCAAGTTCCTTAGCATGGCGTTTGAGGGCGCGTTCACAAGCCTTGATCACCTGCTGGCGCGGGTCCTCGCGATAATGCTCCACGAGGGCGGGGATCTCCTCAAACGTTGCGCTCGCTAGCTCTCCGGCAACCTGCGATGCCGAAACCGAGCTCGTCATATTGGCCATACCAGGCCCTCCTTGCATGCAAATCAGATAAAAAGAAGGGCCACCCGAAGGTGACCCTTGTGTCCAAACGAGTGGACAGACGCTGCGATCTACTTAGCGCTTCTCGGGGATGCGAGCAGCCTTGCCCACCTTGTCGCGGAGGTAGTACAGCTTGGCGCGACGGACGCGACCATGACGAACGACCTCGAGCTTGGCGATCTTGGGGCTGTGAAGCGGGAAGGTACGCTCAACACCGACACCGAAGGACATCTTGCGGACGGTGAAGGTCTCGCGGGCACCGGCGCCGGCCATGCGGATGACGTCGCCCTGGAAGACCTGGATGCGCTCGCGGTCGCCTTCCTTAATGCGGTAGTGAACCTTGACGTTGTCGGCGACGCGAACCTGAGGAATGTCCTCGCGGATCTGCTGACGCTCGATTGCGCGGATGTAATCCATGTGCAATTCCTTACTCTTCTAGAGGTGCCGTACCACTCTGGCCGGCACGTAGTTGAACAAACGTATTCGAGTATACACGCGCGGGTTTCTGCTGCAAGAACAATTTTTTACGCAGACAAAAAGACAAAACCCGCACATGATAACCGTCCGCCTCACGAATGAGACGGACGGCATGGGGGGGCTACGTTAGGCGTCTGAACCCAAAACGTTACGCGGAGCGCTTCGCCTCGAGCTTGGCCTGGGCGGCAGCCAGGCGTGCGAGGGGCACGCGGTAGGGCGAGCAGGACACGTAGTCCACGTCGGCCACATTAAACAGGCCCTTGATGGACTTGGGGTCGCCGCCGTGCTCGCCACACACGCCAAAGTGCATGTCGGGGTTGGTGGCGCGACCCTTCTCCACGGCCATGCGCACGAGCTCCAGCACCGCCGCGTCGATGGTCTCGAAGGGGTTGTCCTTCAGAATTTTCTTATGCATGTACAGCGGGATGAACTTGGCCTCGGCATCGTCACGGGAGAAGCCGAAGGTGGTCTGGGTCAGGTCGTTGGTGCCAAAGCAGAAGAAGTCTGCGTGATGGGCAATCTCGTCAGCGACCATGCAGGCGCGCGGCAGCTCGAGCATCGTGCCCACAGGATTATTGAGCTCGACACCCTCTTCGTCGGAAACCTCGGCGATTACGCGCTCGATGACCTCGCGAGTCTGGACATGCTCAGCCGTGATGGAAACGAGCGGAACCATGATCTCGGGATGCGGGTCGACGCCCTCCTTGATAAGGCGGGCAGCGGCCGTGGCGACGGCGCGAACCTGCATGAGCGGCAGATCGCTAAAGACGACGGACAGGCGAACGCCGCGCAGGCCGAGCATGGGGTTCGACTCGACCATGCCGTCGATACGACGCAGGCGGGCGCGCAGGGCTGCAAGCTCTTCCTCGCTGGCGCCGGCGGCTTCCTTCTTGGTGATGGCGACCTCGAGCTCGCGAGGATTATCCAGGAACTCATGAAGCGGCGGATCGAGCAGGCGGACGACCACATCGCGACCGGACATGGTCTTGAACATCGCCAGGAAGTCCTCGGTCTGAACCTTGAGCAGGTCGGCCAGGGCCTGCTGCTTCACGGCCTCATCGTCAGACAGGATAAAGCTCTGGATGATGTTCTTGCGATCGCCCAGGAACATGTGCTCGGTGCGGCACAGGCCAATGGCCTCGGCGCCAAACTCGAGCGCAAGCTCGGCATCCTCGGGATTGTCGGCGTTGACGCGCACATGGTTGGCATGGCCACAGGTCTCGTCCAAACGGATTTCGTCGGCCCAGGACAGGATGGTGTCCAGGTCGCCGGTGAGCTCGGCGGAGACCAGGTCGACGGGACCGTCGACGACGATACCCTGGGTACCGTCGATGGAGATAACGTCGCCTTCGTGCAGCACGCGGTCGCTGCCCTCGATGCGCACGACCTTCTCGGCGGCGTCGATGTGGAAGCGTTCGACGCCGCAGACGCAAGGCGTGCCCATACCGCGGGCGATAACGGCGGCATGGCTCGTCTTGCCACCGTGGCTGGTAAGGATACCTTCGGCGGCGACCATGCCCTTCAGGTCGTCGGGGTTGGTCTCCCAACGAACCAGAATGACCTTGTGACCCTCGGCGGAACGTGCGACGGCGTCGTCACTCGAGAACACGACCTCGCCCACGGCGGCACCAGGGCTGGCATTAAGACCGCTGGCCAGAGCCTCATACTTCTTGGAGGCGTCGAGCTGCGGGTGCAGGAGCTGGTCGAGCTGCGCGGGATCGATGCGGCTCACGGCCTCCTCGCGGGTGATCAGGCCTTCCTCGACCATTTCGATGGCGATGCGCAGGGCGGCGGTGGCGGTGCGCTTGCCCACGCGGGTCTGGAGCATCCAGAGCTTGCCCTGCTCAATGGTGAACTCGATATCGCACATATCGCGGTAATGATCCTCGAGCGTCAGGAACACGCGCTCGAGCTCCTCACCTGCGGACTCGAGGCCCGGGGTGGTCTTGAGGTCGGCGATGGGCTCGGTGTTGCGGATACCGGCGACGACGTCCTCGCCCTGGGCATTAACCAAAAAGTCACCGTAGAACTCCTTGGTGCCGTCGGCCGGATTACGCGTAAAGGCGACGCCCGTCGCAGAGGTCTCGCCCTTGTTGCCAAAGGCCATGGCCTGCACGTTGACGGCGGTGCCGAGGTCGTCGGAAATGCCATGCTGCTTGCGGTAGATGCAGGCACGCTCGTTCATCCAGCTGCCAAAGACGGCCTGGATTGCAAGGCGTAGCTGAAGCTCCGGATCGTGCGGGAAAACGGGCTTGCCATCGGCGACCTCGAGCTCGGGATACAGGGAGGCATCGACGTTCTCGGAGAAGATGCCCTTAAAGGTCTCGACGAGTTCCTGCAGGTCCTCGGCCGAAAGCTCGGAATCGACGCGAACGCCGGCGACCAGACGGGCCTGGGTCAGGGCGTTCTCGAACAGGTCGGCGTCAACGCCCATGACGACATTGGAAAACATCTGGATAAAGCGGCGATAGCTATCCCAGGCAAAACGCGGGTTCTGCGTCTGCGCGATGAGGCCCTGGACAGAATCGTCATTGAGGCCCAAGTTGAGGACCGTGTCCATCATACCGGGCATGGAGAACGGAGCGCCCGAACGAACCGACACGAGCAGCGGATCGGAGGCGTCGCCGAGCTTCTTGCCACAGCGGGCCTCGAGGTCTGCCTCGGCGGCAACGATTTCATCGAGTGCGCCATCAGGCCACACGTTGCCGGCACCGGAGTACTCGACACAGGTCTGGCAGGTAATGGTAAAGCCGCCGGGAACCGGCAGGCCGATACGGCTCATCTCGGCAAGGTTTGCGCCCTTGCCGCCAAGCACGAAGTTCATGGACTTGTCGCCCTCAGTCACGCAAGTGCCCTGGGCGTCGGTACCAAAACGGTAAACCCTCTTGCAATCGCTCACGATACTTCCCCTTCCATGTGCTCTCGCACACGACCGTGGTAACGAATCGACCCGTCGGATGCGGACCGTGAGGGAACTATACGGCGGGTTTTGGACAGGCTTGAGCAGAGGATGCGCGGTTTGGTAAACGTGCTAAAACTTGCGGTAAACGGTAGGTAAAGGTGGTTACCTTATGAAGATACCACTGCAAGGTACTTGCTGGTCAAATGCAAGTAATTTGCTAAATCGCTTTACCATTATCGTGTATTATTTTTAGTGAGTTATTTTAGGCGGAGCATTTTAGCTACCCCAATGAGCTAGCTTTGCTGGGCTCGGCGGGCGGCGCGGCGGGCGC
>DBGFTB010000059.1:0-2220 GCA_048532905.1 Collinsella aerofaciens | reverse complement strand
TCTACGCCCGCAACACCGTCACCAACGACGTGCTGTACAAGGAGGGCCTGGACCTTCTCGTCGTGCCCTCCGCCGAGCTCTCCCGCGGCCGCGGCGGCCCGCGCTGCATGAGCATGCCCTTCTGGCGCGAGGACCTCTAAGGTTTTCAAAGATCCGTACGGGTCTTAATACAAACATCTAGCTGCCATTAGATGTCTCCAAATGGGGCGGTGCGGGTTTTTCGCACCGCCCCATTCTTGTCAAATAAGCTAAATTAGCATCAGATAAGGTGTCCATTATGTCTAGAGGCGGTCACGTTGATACCCCAACGGTGTCGGCTTCTTTGCCTTTTGGGCATCATCTCGATTCCCATGACCTTTGCCGGCATCATCCTCGTGTTCTAGCGATTGGAGCTTAGTCATGGATATCAAGACAATTGGCGTTGAGGAATGGCTCAACGTTTGGGAGAAGAGCGCTACGTGGGACATTGCCCAGTCGACGATCTCATCGCTGACCATGGGCGAGCTTCGCGCGCTCGACGAGCAGGACGGCGCTACGTTCTACGAGCGTCTGGATCGCGAGAAGATGAACTACGGCTGGATCGAGGGTTCGCCGGAGTTTAAGGCCGAGGTCGCCAAGCTGTATCGTTGCGAGGTCAATCCCGATCACATTCTGCAGACCAATGGCTGCACGGGCGCCAACCTCAACGCCATCATGGCCGTTGTCGGGCCCGGCGATCACGTGATTGCCGAGTGGCCTACCTATGCGCCGCTCTATGAGATCCCGCGTACGCTTGGTGCCGAGGTCGAGTATTGGGAGCTTCGCGAGGAGCTCGGATGGAAACCCGATATCGAACAGCTCAAGCGCCTCGTTCGCCCCAATACCAAGCTCATCAGCATCAATAACGCATCGAACCCCATCGGTACGGTGCTAAATGCCGATACGCTCGGTCAGATTGCCGAGATTGCCCGTTCGGTGGGCGCCTACGTGCTGTGCGACGAGGTGTATCTGCCGCTCGAGAACACCGAGTCCTTTATGTCGATGGCAGACGTGTATGAGAGGGCCATTGTCACCAGCTCGGTGTCTAAGACCTATTCGACGCCTGCAGCCCGCGTGGGCTGGGTCGTTGCGGACGAAGAGGTGTCCAACCGCATCCGTACCTATCGCGATTACACCATGATCTGCGGTGGCGTGTTTAACGATGCTTTGGCGACCTACGTGCTCGAGCACAAGGACAAGATTCTCGAGCGCAACCGCAAGATCGTGTTTGGCAACCGCGATATCGCGCAGGCTTGGATCGATACGCAGCATCGCGTTTCCTGGACGGCTCCGCGGGGCGTGTCTACCTCGTTTATCCAACTGGATATTCCCGAGGACGATGAGGAGTTCTGCAAGCGCCTGCTGTCCGAGAGGGGAGTGCTGCTGGTACCCGGTAGCCGCTTTGAGCTTCCCTGCGGAGCGCGCCTGGGCTACTGCGCGAGCGAAGATGTTCTTCGCGAGGGCCTGAGGCTTCTGGGCGAGGCACTGGCCGAGTTCGATTGCTAGTCCCTTGGGGTTCTCGAAGGCCTAAACCTTACTGGGCCCTAGGTGTACCGAATGCAGACCCGCTCCCTTTTGGGAACGGGTCTGTTTGTCTTTGCTGCCGAAAAAGTCAAGTTGTTACAAATGGAGACGCAAGATCGATCGGGTATTCGATGGGCCTTATACTGAGCTTCCGGTGAATGGTATCCAACGTCTGGTAAACGGTAATCTGTTTGTCAAAAATGAATAGGACGCACTTTTTTCTGAATAAAAATCAAAATGGTTGAGACACAGCGAGAATTGCGAATTCTATTCATATCGTTGCGTGAAATATGCAATTTGAGGGTGGTTTAACAAAGATTAGTTTCAATTGATTTATCGGTTAAAAAAGCGTTTAAGCACGTAAATAAACTTTATTAAATCAAAGTGTGCCATGCGTGAAGTATATGTGTATGCCGTTCACCCCCCATATAAAACCGTTCGGGGGCGAGGTGGAAGTATGAACTGATTTTGGATATAAATATGTCGTCAGCAATAACGCCTCACACGGAGGGGCGCTAACGAATCGGCCCTGACAGGGGCCCGAAAGAAAGGTAGGAGGCCATGACGAAAGGTCTGCACGTGCCTTCCGAGATCGGCAAGCTCAGGAAGGTCTGCCTGCACCGTCCCGGCGACGAGCTCCTCAACCTGCCGCCCGACGAGCTCGAGCGACTCCTGTTC
>DBGFTB010000058.1:0-16197 GCA_048532905.1 Collinsella aerofaciens | reverse complement strand
AGTTCATGCTCAACGGCGCCCTAACCCTGTGCACGCTCGACGGCGCCAACGTGGAGATTGCCGAGCTCGTGGGCGACGAGAATATCTATACCTTTGGTGCCTCGTCCAAACAGGTCGAGCAGCTCTATGCCGACGGCACCTATGACGCCGGTGTGCTCTACCGCAAGCCCGGCATTAAACTGCTGGTGGACTTCATCACCAACCCGGCCTTTATGGCGACCGGCAACGTCGAGCGCCTGCAGCGCCTGCACGATGACATTAAGGGCAAGGACTGGTTTATGGCCCTGCTCGACATTGAGGAGTACATCCAGACCAAGGAGCGCGTGCTGGCCGACTACGAGGACCAGGACGCCTGGATGCGCAAGACGCTGATCAATATCGCCAACGCCGGCACCTTCTCGTCTGACCGCACGATCTCCCAGTACAACGACGAGATTTGGCACTTGAGCTAATTTCGCTTCCCTTACCCATCCTCTTGAGAAACGGAGTCGTGGCAACACGGCTCCGTTTTTTGTGCCCGCACGTTACCCTGCGACCCAACTCGGCCAAACAATCTCGATCTGTAACATCTAACGTCCGAAATCAGCCTCACCCGTTACAGATCGAGACAAACGACCGGTCAGACAGCCCCAACACAAAGAAAGGCTCCCCTCTCGCCCAGTGGACGGGA
The DNA here is from genome assembly GCA_048532905.1 of Collinsella aerofaciens. GTDB lineage: Bacteria > Actinomycetota > Coriobacteriia > Coriobacteriales > Coriobacteriaceae > Collinsella > Collinsella aerofaciens_CB. Next base: position 15,527 of record DBGFTB010000058.1, on the reverse strand, counting down.
GGGGAGCCTTATATGTGACCGCGGCAAAAGGATGGCAATACCGCAGTCGCCCAAAGGGAGGGCCTGGATGCACCGGGCCTAGATAAGGTTCTTGCCAGAGACCTTATCGAAGAGGTGGGTCGCGTTCTTCTCGAACTTGAACCAGATGGTGTCGCCAGCCTTGAGCGCGCCCTTGGCCTCGAGGTCGACGACGGGGATAATCAGGACAAACTGGCCGTCGGGAGCGGTCACGTGGACATGCTCGGTCGAGCCCATGAGCTCGGTCACCTCGACGGTACCCTGGAGCGCGCCCTCCTCGCCCTTGTCGGCAAGCAGGATCTGCTCGGGACGCACGCCGGCCGTAATCTCCTTCACGTCGCCGCCGTCCCAGTTGAGGGCAAGCTGAGCGCAAGTCTCGGGGGCGAGCGCCACGTTCATATCCTCGGTCTTGACGGTAAAGCCGTTGCCCGAGCGCACCAGCTGGGCATCGAAGAAGTTCATCTGCGGCACGCCGATGAAGCCGGCGACGAAGATGTTCGCGGGATGGTTGAAGACCTCCTGCGGCGTGGCGATCTGCTGGACAACGCCGTCCTTCATGACCACGATACGGTCACCGAGGGTCATAGCCTCGGTCTGGTCGTGAGTAACATAAATGAACGTGCCCTTGATCTCGTGGCGCAGCTTAATGAGCTCGGCACGCATCTGGTTACGAAGCTTGGCGTCCAGGTTGGACAGCGGCTCGTCCATCAGGAAGACCTTGGGGTCACGCACGATGGCGCGGCCGATAGCGACACGCTGGCGCTGGCCGCCGGAGAGCGCCTTGGGCTTACGGTCGAGGTACTCGGTAATGCCCAGAATCTCGGCAGCAGAGCGAACCTTGCGGTCGATCTCGTCCTTGGGAACCTTCTTGAGCTCGAGCGTAAATGCCATGTTCTCGTACACCGTCATATTGGGGTACAGAGCGTAGCTCTGGAACACCATGGCGATGTCGCGGTCCTTGGGCGCCACGTCGTTGACACGCTTGCCGTCGATGAGCACATCGCCCGAGGTAATGTCCTCCAGGCCGGCGACCATGCGCATCGTCGTGGACTTACCGCAGCCAGAGGGGCCAACGAGGACGACGAACTCCTGGTCGTGAACGGTGAGGTTGAAGTCCTCTACAGCGAGCACACCGTCCTCGGTAACCTTGAGGTTGTGCTTCTTCTCCTCGGTCTTCTTCTTTTTGCCAAAGAAGCCTTTCTTTTTTGACTCGTTGTTGGGATACACCTTCTGAACATGTTTGAGAACGATCTCGGCCATGTCTCTACCTTTCGATATGCGGCGCCGCGCTGAGGGGCGCCGCAGAAACTTGCAAAACAGTTACGGCATTAGCCCTTGACGGCACCTGCCACCACGCCGTCGATGATGTACTTCTGACAGAGGATGTACATGATAACGATGGGGATAACGACCATCATGATGCAGGCCATCATGGGGCCGAGCTCGACGTGGCCGTAGCCGCCGCGGAAGTACTGGATCAAGATAGGAATGGTCTTGTACTTGGTGGAGTCGAGCGTAAGGTAGGGCAGCAGATAGTCGTTCCAGACCCACATGGTCTCGAGGATGCCGACCGAAAGATAGGTGGGCTTCATGATGGGAAGGACGATCTTAAAGAACACCTGGACCGGGTTGCAGCCATCAATCATGGCCGCCTCCTCGATCTCGAGCGGGATGTTCTTTACAAAACCGGCGAACATAAAGACCGCCAGGCCCGCGCCAAAGCCCAGATAGATAAAGCAGATGTTGAACGGCGTGTTAAAGCCGATGCGGTCCGCCAAATTGGACAGCGTGAACATGAGCATCTGGAACGGCACGACCATCGAGAACACGAACAGGTAATAGAAGAAGTTCGAGATCTTGTTGTTGACACGAACCACGTACCAAGCGCACATGGAGCAGCACACCAAGATCAGCACGACCGACGTGACCGTGATGATGAGCGAGTACATAAATGCCGAGGCAAAGCCCTGCTCGTTAAGGGCGTGCATGTAGTTTGCGAGGCCGTTGAACGTCTCGGGCGTGAGCAGATCGAATGCCGTGGTGGTGCTGATTGCGGTCGCTTTCTTAAAAGAATTAAGCGCAATCATGAACACGGGGTAGATCCACGCGAGCGACAGGATCGTAAAGAAAATCGAGAGCGCGCGGTTGATAACCTTATCGCGTTTCATTACTGCTGCACCTCCTTGGACCTCGTGGCCTTAAGCTGGATCATGGAGATGGCCACGACCAGGATGCAGAAGATAACCGCCTTGGCCTGACCAATGCCCTGCCATGCGATACCGGCACGCGAATAGAACGTGTTGTAGATGTTCAGGGCGAGCATCTCGGTGGAGTGCGCGGGGGCGCCGCCGGTAAGGGCGAGGTTCTGGTCGAACAGCTTAAAGCCGTTGGTGATGGACAGGAACAGGCAGATGGTGATGGTCGGCATCAGGTTAGGGATCTTAACCTTCCAAAACGTCTGCCATGCCGTAGCGCCGTCGACCTTGGCGGCCTCGATGTAGTCGGACGGAATGGACTGCAGACCAGCGATGTAGATGATCATCATGTAGCCGACCTGCTGCCACAGGGTCAGGATGATAAGGCCCCAGAAGCCAGCAGCAGAGTTAAGAGCGATGAGCTGGGCGCCCACGTTGGAGAGCAGGCAGTTGATCAGAATCTGCCAAATGTAGCCCAGCACGATGCCGCCGATCAGGTTAGGCATAAAGAAGATCGTACGGAAGATGTTGGTGCCTTTGAGCGCCTTGCGGGTGAGCGCCTGCGCAATGGCCAGGGCGATCACGTTGATGAGCACCGTCGACAGGAAGGCAAACGCCACGGTAAAGAAGAACGACGTGGAGAACTGCGGATCGGACAGCGCGCGCACGTAGTTCTCGATACCGACAAAGTGCGCGTTACTAATGATAATAAACTGGCAGAACGAGAGATAGAAGCCCTGGATAAAAGGGATCACGAACCCGATCATAAACGCCAGGCACGTGGGCAGCATAAAGAGCGGCCACCAGCGCTTGAGTGCTTTGCCCATAAAAGGGTCCTTTCAATATGCAGGGGGCGGGCAAACCAACGTCTGCCCGCCCCCTGTCGCTAATCAGATAGCTTGGGCAGCAACTGCTTACTCGGAAGCGGCCTTCTCGGTCTTCCAGCCATCGACGAAGGCGTTCTTGACGCCGTCCCACTTGCTGTTATCGGCAGCGTAGGCAATCAGAGCCTGCTTGAGGTTCTTCTTCCACTCCTCGGAGGGAATGTAGACGAAGTCCCAAGCGACGGTCTTCTTGCCGTCCTTGGCCATGGCAACGGCCTGCTGCGAGAAGACGTTGGTGGTCTCCTTGGCGCTCTTGAACGGAGCGGTCAGGCCCATCTTGTCGGCGATGATGCTGGTCGGGGTGTCAGCGGTGACGCACCAATACATGAAGTCCTCGGTGGCCTTCTGGGCATCCTCGGAAGCCTGGGAACTGACGCACCAGTAGTTCTCGCCGCCGGAGCACAGGCCCTGGTTCTCCTCGCCGTCAACACCGATGTAGATCGGCATCATGCCAATCTGATCGTCGGTCATGCCGGCCTTGACGAGGTCAGAGTAGGCCCAAGAGCCGTTCTGGTAGAAGACGGCCTTGCCGGTTGCGAACTCGTTGGTGGCGTCGTCGCCGGTCTTGGAAGCAAGCTGCGAAGGATCGCAGGTGGAGTCGGTGATGTACAGGTCGAAGATCTGCTTGTAGTTGTCGAGGAACTCACCCTTGATCTCGTCGTCCTCCTGGTTGTGCTCCTTCTCAAACTCGTAGTAGAGCGGCATGTTGGCAAGGTGGGTGGTGTAGCGCCAGCTGGAGGAGTCGTCCATGCCGGCGGAAGTGAAGGCACCCTCGACACCAAGCTCGTCCTTGCGGGCCTGGATGTCGTCGGCACAAGCCTTCAGCTTGTCGAAGGAGTTGATGTCCTCGGCCTTGTAGCCAGCCTTCTCGAGCAGCTGCTTGTTGTAGATGATGCCGAAGCTCTCCTGGACCCAGTCGATGCACACATCCTTGCCGTCGGACTGCAGAGCCAGGGAGTCGTCAATGAGCTCACCGCGGAGCTTGGTATCGGACAGGTCGGCGCAGTAATCCTTCCAGTTCTTAAGACCGGTGGGGCCGTTGACCTGGAACAGGGTCGGAGCGGAGCTCTTGGACATCTCGGACTTAAGCTTCTCCTCGTAGGTGTTGGAAGCGGCGGTCACGATCTTGACCTCGACGCCCTTCTCCTTCTTATAGGCCTTGGCGATCTCCTTCCACTCCTTGTCGACCTCGGGCTTGAATTGGAGGAAGTAGACCTCGGCAGCGTCACCAGAAGCAGAGGAGCCGGAGCCGGCAGAACCACCGCAACCCACGAGGCCCAGACCAAGAACTGCAGCCGCGGAACCAGCAAAGCCCAGGAACTGCCTTCTGCTCATTTCGTTCTTCATTACAATCCACCCTTTCACACCGTGGCGGCACCCTTTGCCGCCGCCTTCGGAGATTGGCTCGGGGACTTTGCCCCTTTTGCTGATTTGAACGACACGCTATTTGGCTAGTTGTTTGAACAAGTATTACTAGAGCGGTAGAAAAACTTCGGTGAACGGTAATTTCAACTTGATACTTGACAAGTTTTGTATAAACAATTATTTGTTATCTAATGCAGAGAAAACGCCCGGTCAAGCCGATGTACCGTCGGTTTGACCGGGCGTTTTCTCTTTGAGGCCATGAGTCTCGTCAGGCTGCGAGCTAGCCGGCTATCGCTTGGAATTGACGCGGTAATGGAAGATCTCGGGGTGTGTGCGAGTGTGCGTCACCTCAAACAAGATGCCATCCGAGGTGTACGACTGACTCTCCATGACGGCAACGCAGTTGTATTTGCCGAGGTCAAGATAGCTGCAGTCCTCATCGTTGGCGAGCTCGACACTCACCGTACGACGGCTCGCCATCACTTTGACACCGCGCTTGTGCTCCAGATAGCCGTAAATAGAATCTGCCGCGATCTCGGGAGTCAGGCCCTTGGCGATCGACGCCAAAAAATAGCCATGGTCCACTTGGCGCGCGTTGCCGTTGAGGCTTCGGACACGCACTACGCGAATCAACTCCTCGCCCACCTTAAAGCCCAGGTGACGAGAGAGTTGCTCGGTGCAAACCAGATGTTCGAAAGACTTAACGTCCGTCGATGCAACGGCATTGTTGCGCTTTGCAAACTCGCCAAACGACTCAACCTCTTCGAGTGCGCCCAACATGTCGGTTTCGCCCTTAAGCCAAATAACGCGCACGCCCTTGCCGTGTATGGGCTGCACAAACATCCCGTCGGCCAGCATACCCAAGGCGCGACGGACGGTATTGCGAGTGCATCCGAACTCCGCGGTCAGCTCGGCTTCGGTTGGCAGCATCTCCTGAAACGCATAGGTCCCATTAATGATGCGCGAGCGTATTTCTCGGTAGATTCCTTCGTATATCGCTTTTGGCATTGTTTCACCTCTACATTATTCATTCCCGGCTAGGCACGATAGCATTTCTTAAAGTTGTTTAAACCGAATATCGGTAAAGCGACAGGATTTAACCGTTGACGGTTTCTGTCATGCCCAAATCGGTTTCGCTCAAAACTGCCGGTACGACAATCGTCTGGTCCTCTACAATGAATCCATTGTTTAAACGTTTCCCCACGCGCAACGCGCCTCGATATTCGGAAGGCAGAACATGCTGCAAAAAATCCAACGCTTTGGCGGGGCAATGTTCGCGCCCGCCATGCTGTTTTCTATATCAGGCCTCATGGTCGGCGTCTCCGCTCTCGCAACGACTGCGGACATCGTCGGCGATCTCGCCGTATACGGAACCCCTTGGTACGCTTTTTGGACCATCATCCAGCGCGGCTCGTGGACGGTCTTTAAACGCCTCCCGCTCCTTTTTGCCGTAGCGCTGCCCATCGGTCTTGCCCAAAAACAACCGGCTCGTTGCTGCCTCGAGGCTCTCGTCGCCTATTTTGCCTACTGCTTCTTTTTGAGCGAGATCATTAAGCTGAGCGGAGCCAATCTTGGACTTAAGTACCCGTCGTCTTTGACCTCCGCTAGCGGCATCACCATCATCGACGGCATCAAGACGCTCGACACCGGCATTATCGGCCCGCTGGCGGTATCGGCAACCGTCGTCGCCATCCATGACCGCTTCTACGATGCCAAGGTTCCCGATTGGCTCGGCACCTTCTCGGGCTCCTCGCTGGTCTACCTCATCAGCTTTTTTGCCGTGTTTGCCCTTGCCGCTATCTCGGCCGCCATCGTGCCCTCCGTATACGCAATGACCGAAACGCTGCGCCATGCACTTACGAGCGTCGGCCCCTTTGGCGTGGGCATCTTTGTGCTTTTGGAGCGAGCGCTCGAGCCCATGGGGCTGCACCACCTGCTCTACATGCCGATCTACTACGACAACCTGGTCATTAACGACGGCATCTACGCCACGTGGAGCAGTTTGCTCCCCATCCTCTCCCATAGCACGCGCCCCCTTAATGAGCTTGCGCCGTGGGCCGGTTTTACCGCCACCGGCTGGGTCAAGCTCTTTGGCCTTCCTGCCATCGCAGCTGCGTTCTACTCCACCGCAAAACCCGAGCGCCGCGCCGGCCTCAGGGTCATCCTTGTTCCCGCCATCATCGCCTCGGTGGTTTGCGGCGTTACCGAGCCACTCGAATTTCTCTTTATGTTCACCCACCCCGGGCTCTTTTTGCTCTACGCCGTCTTATCGTCTTGCCTTGCCACAACCATGAATCTCTTTGGCATCGTCGGCATCTTCTCGGGCGGCCTGATGGAGATGGCAGCCTTCAACTTTATTCCGCTCATGCGCACGCATGCCGGTGCCTATCTTTTGGCGCTCGGTATCGGCCTTGCCTTTAGCCTCATCTTTTTTGTTAGTTTTCGAGCACTCATCTTGGTCTATGACCTTAAGACTCCGGGCCGCGAGGATCATGTCGCCAATCGCGCGGCAATCGATTGTTTAACGGGAAGCGACTTTGCCAAAGAGCAATCTCCCAATGACGAGGTCAATAGTCGATCCGATCAAGATCACGTCCTCGCTGAGCGGGTAATTCAGCTTTTAGGTGGCGTTGGCAATATCGTGGGCGCAACCAACTGCGCCACGCGCCTGCGCGTCGAGGTCGCAGACCCTTCCATCGTTGCAGATAACGCGTCGTTTGTCGCGGTGGGCGCCAAGGGCCTCATCATTACGGGCAAGACCGCCCAGGTGATCATCGGCATCTCCGTTCCCCGCGTTAAAGAGCATTTTGACCAGATCATGGGCCTCGAGCCGGAATTTGTGCCCACCACCTCGGCCTCCCCTGCCGCCAGCGCAGCCCATAAGCGCGGCTCTATTTGCTTCTTCGATATCGACGGAACGCTCGCCTGGCAAGACCCCAGGCTCGCCCAAGACCTTCCCGAAGACGAGCGGGACCTCTCCCCCTATCCCAACGAGGCGGTTTCGCAGGCAATCCGCGAGTTTGTCGCCAACGGCAACATGGCCTTTATCTGCACGGGACGCACCCTGAGCTGCATCCACCCCAAACTTCTTGAGCTGCCTTGGACCGGCATCGTCTGTCTTGCGGGCGGTTACGCCGAGATCAACGGACACGCAATTCGCGATCTGTCGATGACGCCCAGTATGCTGCAGCGTCTTGCCCCCTACCTTGAGCAATCGGGCGAGGTCATCCGCTTTGAGGGCCTCAACGGCGTCGTGCGCATGAGTGCCGATGCGCCCGATGCTCCCGGATACGCGCGCACCCTGGGCGACGCAGTCACGCAGCTGCAACATTACAGTGTCTACAAGATCTTGATGTCTACATCACTCGCCAACCACATCGCTCAAGATAAGGCACTTGAGCCGCTGCTGTGCTTTAACGAGCTCGAACTCGAGGTAACCGAAATCTCGCCCCGCGAATGCACGAAGCGCGGGGGCATCCAGTCTGTACTCGACGCCCTCGATCCCCACCACGGAACCGTATACGGCATTGGCGACGCCAGCAATGACGTCTCGCTGATGAACGCCGTCGATGTCGGTATCGCCATGGGCAATGCGCCGGACTATCTCAAGGATAAGGCCGATTACGTGACCGACACCGTCGATCACGACGGTGTCGTTGCGGCGCTCGAGCATTTTAGGCTGATTTAGGCACACTCCATCAAACGCACGCCCGTTGTCCTAAATCGCCAAAACTGCCGCGCCAAACGCCCTGATGTGGCAATATGTTGTCTGCATATTGCATCAATGCAACCTCAGAAAGAATGCGAGAACCCGTGTCCAGTCCGTTTACCAGCTTTTTAGCCCAGCACTTTGACCAGATTAACGACTATCTGGCCACGTTCTTTGACGGACAGGCGACCTCTGCCGATATCGAGCGCTACCTGTATGCGCCGCTCTCGGCTTTTACGGCCAACGCCGGCAAGCGCCACCGCCCGCTTATCTGCATGCTCGCCGCAACCGCAGTGGGCGGTAGCTTTGAGAGCGCCCGCAGCGCCGCGGCAGCCATCGAGCATTTCCAGTCGGGCGCGCTGATCCACGACGACATCGCCGACAACGGACAGCTTCGTCGAGGCAAGCCCTGCATGCACCTTACCGAGGGCACGGGCCTTGCCATCAATTGTGGCGACCTGGCGCTCACCATGGTCACCAAGACGGTTCTCGACGACCCTACGCTGGAGTCCGACGTGAAGCTGCGCGTGCTCCACGAGCTTACCGAGATGATCGTCCGCACCATCGAGGGTCAAGCGCTCGACCTGGGTTGGGTCCGTGACGGGCGCTTTGATATCTCGGTTGATGACTACCTGGACATGGCGACGCACAAGACCGCGTTTTACAGCGGAGCCACGCCGCTTGCCGCCGGAGCCATTATCGGCGGCGGCAGCGATGAGCAAATCGAAGCGCTGCGCGCCTTTGGCCTACACACAGGCCTCGCCTTTCAGATTCAGGACGACCTGCTCAACCTTGTCGGCACTAAGGAAGCCGCCAACAAGGACTTCCGCACCGACATCACCGAGGGCAAGCGCACGCTTGTCGCCGTACACGCCCTCTCTGATGAGCGCCACCACGACGAGGTCGAGGCGATTCTTTCCTCGAGCACCGATGATCCCGCGCAGCTCGCACGCGCCGTGGAGATCTTCCAGGAGACCGGCTCCATCGATTACGCCCACACTTATGCGCTCGACCTGACCGCTAAGGCCAAAGCGGCCATCGAGAACGTTGAGCTTGATCCGCACGCACGCGAGCTGTTCCTCTCCATGGCAGATTTCTTTGTGGAGCGCCTTAACTAACGGGGGTTATAAAACCTGTCAGCAGCGTATTTAGGCACAACTTGCTACACTGTTGAGTGCATGTTTATGCATCCCTTTGCGTTGTCTATCCGACAGACGCTCAAATAGTACGAATGGTACGCCGAAAGGGGTTCGTTCATGGAACCTATTACAACGGGCATGCAAGGAGCAGCCGTCGAAGACGTGCAGTCTCGTCTCCTGCAGCTCGGCTACACGATTGATGCCGCCGAAGTCACCGACAAGTACTTTGGAGCCACCACTGAGCAGGCCGTCAGCACCTTCAGGCTCGACAGCGGCCTTGCTGCCGGTCATGCCGTCGATATCCCCTGCTGGAGCGCCCTTGTAGACGCTTCGTATAAGCTGGGCGACCGCACTCTCTATCTGCGCATGCCCAATTTCCATGGCGCCGATGTGCAGGCCCTGCAGCGCGCTCTCAACGTTTTGGGCTTTGCCTGTGGCGAAGACGACGGCTACTTTGGTCCGCATACCGAGGCCGCCCTGCAGCAGTTCCAGGAAAATGTCGGCCTGTTTGCCGACGGCATGGCCTTCCAGGACACCTACGCCTACATCAACCGCCTGCACCATGTGTGGGAGGGCAAGCCCTCGGTCACCGAAGCCGAGTCCCGTATCGGTTTTGCTCGCGCCGCCAACGTGCTCGAGCGCTTCCAGATTGCCGTTATCGGCGAGGACCCCATCGCACGCAGCGTTGCGTCGCGCATGTGGAATATCGCCACGGCAACGACCGACAACAGCGGCATGATGCTCTGCGACTCCGAGGTCCCAACCGACGTTGACCTGGTGCTCGAGATCGCAAGCGACGAGCTGCCCGCCGACGCCACACCGCGCGCCACGATTGCCCTCGCCGAGTGCCACAACCTGGCCCAGCGCATCCGCACTGCCAATGTCGCCGCGCAGCAGAAGCCGGCTCGCATTCGCATTGAGCTCACGGGCATGACGCGCTACAACGGCACCTTCACGGCCAGCGACGCGCAGACACTCGCCGTACGCCTGCTCGATGGCGTTTGCGATGCCCTCGCAGATTAGGTAAACTAAACGAGTTGCTTTTGGGCAACACCACGCATTGGGACGTAGTTCAACGGTAGAACTCCGGTTTTTGGTGCCGGCTGTTGGGGGTTCGAATCCCTCCGTCCCAGCCATTAAAACTGAGCGCCCTGAGCCCATAACGGCCCAGGGCGCTTTTATGTGGGCAAGCGGAGGGATTCGAACCCGCAAGGGTGCGGAGCTGAGGAAACGCGAAGGCGCCCCAAGCCCATTAGGACCAAGAGCGCCTTTCATCTAGAAAATATCAGCCCAGTTCCGAAAAGCGAGCCGCATGCGACAACCATGTAGCCACAGGCCCCGGGAGAGCGGGAGCACCGGCTTAGGTTTATCGCGAGTTCCGCACGAACAGGAGGCCACTTAATGTGGCCTCCGTCGTGAGCAGGACTGTAGAGCAGGAAACCTAAGCCGGTGCTCCCGCTCTCCCGGGGCCGAACGCTCTAATTGTTCAGCATGCGGTCGAAGCTTCCCGAGTCGCCATCCCGATAGTCTGCGGTCATCAGAATCTCCTGCGGAATGCGCCCGCCCTCGCGCAGCACGTTGCGGAACTGCACGCGCGTAACCATGGGCAGATCCTTGATCGTCGCCGCCAGGTTCTGCGGCACGCCCTGGTTGGCAGCCGCGGGCTCGCACTCGCCGCCGGCCTTCACGCGACGCTTATGCTCGGCGAGCATGGCACGGTACATGCCGGCATGCAGGCGAATCTCAACCACATTGGCATTGCGAGTCTGCTCGACGATGCGCGCGCCCTCGCGATCGATATCGCCCACGTAGTAGACGTAGTTAAAGCGATAGCCAATCTCGGCCAGATAATCGTCCAGGGCATGCGAGACGCTCGCCTTGCATCCGCCGCCAAAAATCACGCCGCCCACCTTGATGCCAAAGAGCTTGGCGTGCTTGCGGCCACGCAGCAGCTTGACGATCTCGTCGTAGGTGTCCAGGTTCTCGACCATAATGAACGGCTTGTCGGCTCCCAGCGTAAAAAAGCCCGTAAAGTGCACGGGGCGATTGGGGGCGACCTTGATCGCCTGCATGCTGATGCCCTTTTCGGTCATACGCCTGATTAGGCGCTCACCGTGCTTGCCGTCAAAAGCCTTCTCGTCGTTAAAGATCTGGTAGGCACGCTGGCGGCGCGAGGCAACCGGCGTATCGGCACCTCGGTTCTGCTCGATCCAAGCCTGGATGATTGCGATTTCCTCGGCAATCTTGCGGTTGGACATCTCGTTGTGCTGAGTGCGCTGCGGAGCCTTTTTGCCGTCCTTGCCCTCGACCTTTACGATCTGTGTCTGCTGCTCCTTGATCTTGGAGAGCGCCATAGGCGTGGGGACAACCTTGAGCAGCTGCCTGCCTAAAACGCGGGCAAGGGCAAACGCCGAGACCTCGCCGTAGACGGACGACTTGGGCTGCTGGGCAGCAGTATCTGCTGCGGCAGACTCCGGCTTCTTCTGAGACTTGCGCTTAGAATCGCCCTGGGAATTGCGCTCGTGCTTCGGCATAGACGCCTGCTTCTGCGGACGATCGAACTTGCTCTCCTTCGCCGGCTGGCGCTTAGGCTGCCCCGAAGAAACCTCGGCCTTCGCATCCTCGTTCTGCGGCGTGGTCTTCTCGGTTGCAGTCTCGGCATGGGAACTGCGGCCCCCACGATGGCGACGGCGGCGAGGCTTGCTCGACGCGCCCTGCTCCGCCTGCTCATCAGTAGGCTGCTGGCCCTTGGCCTCGGCATCAACCTCAAGCTGCGGCTCAACAGGCTTCTGCTCGCGAGCCGCCGGCTCAACGGCCTTCTCGTCCTGGGTGGTCGAAACCGACTCGCCCTTCTCCTGATGCTTTACGGGATACGCGCGTCCCGCAAAACCGCGGCCGGGACGACACGAACCTGGAGCCTTCTTGGCAGACTCTTCAACATCGTCTGCAACCTCAGAAGACTCTTCAACCTCACGCACGGCATCCTGCTGTGCAGCCTTAAAGTGAGCACCGCGACGGCGCTTGGGCTCTTGGGCCTCCACGGGCTTTTGCTCCTTCGTGGGCTTCTGCGACTCGGCAGCAACCTCGATCTCAACAGCCTCAGCATCCGTCTCACCCTTTTGAGCAACGGCGCGACGAAAGCGCTCCTGCTGGGCGCGGCGCTGCGCATCGCGCTTGCCACCTCCGCCAAAACCGCCGCGTCCTGCCTTGGCCGTAAAGGCACGCACGACGTTCTCATCGAGCAACTCATCGGTATCGACATGCTCACGCGGAGCAGCTTCTTCCACAGCAGGCACGTCAACGGAATCCTCGACGACAAAATCCTCGACGGACTCGGCAGGCTGCTCCTGGGCATCGCGGATCTCGGCATTGATGGTATAGAACGCCGGGCGCCCGTTAATGCCGCTACCCTCGATCTTTGTCACGATATTTGCCGCGATAAGCTCATCGCGCATCGCCTTGGTGTCACATTCCTTATCGACGGAGCGAAAAATTTGCGCCAGCGCACTCGACTTAATCTTGAGCGCCTTGCGGCAGAGCAGGTCGTAGGCAACCAGCTTGGCACGCTCGGCAGAAAGCGACGTCTGGCTGCTCAGACGTTCAGCCAGGGCATCGACATTATTTTGGTTATCGGAATATACCGTCTTGGCCACGGGGCCCCTTTCATATGTACACATATACGACTATATGGTACAACGCGCGCCCTTATCCACGCAAAACATCTGCGAGAACACTCGAGCACACTCGAGCGTCACCCGTTTTTGCATGAAAAAAGACCGAGCCCGCGAAGTCGCGGACCCGGTCTTTCCGAGTCAAATGGATGGGAGATTCAACCCGTCCGACCGACTAGGCCTTGGCGGCCTCGGCGTCGGCAGGAGCCTCAGCGGCAGCGGCGCGACCGTACTCGGCCTTGCCCATATCGGACCACTCGGGCTCCTCATCAGGCATGGAGCCAGCCTCCTTGCCGAAGAACTCCTTGAGGCAGTTGACGGCAACGATGAGGCCCAGGACCATCAGCAGGACGGCAAAGACGAGCTGCAGGCCCTTGGTGGCGGCGACGGAGACGGCGGCCGTGGTGGCGGTAGCCGGGATGGTACCGAAGAAACCGTAGGCCTGGACGGCGGTCATGCAGCCCATGGCGCTCTGGACCAGCGAGGTGAAGGTGCAGCAGAGCAGGAAGGCGACGGGCACGTAGAGCATCCAGCCCTTGCGACCGGTGCACTTGCAGAACACGGCGAGGGTGATCATGGTCATGCCGCCGAGCAGCTGGTTGGAAGCACCAAAGAGCGGCCAGATGTTGGCATAGCCACCAAAAGCGAGGGCGAGACCGGGAAGCAGGGTGACGACCGTGGCGAACCAGGGGTTGCCGAGGACCCTCATGTAGCCGGCCTTGGACTCGATGGCCAGGGCATCGTTGGTCTGGGCAAAGAACTCGGAGAACGAGGTGCGAGCGATGCGGGCGACGGCATCGAGCGAGGTCAGGGCCAGAGCGGAAACGTTCATGGTCATGAATACGGTTGCGAGCGTGCCGTCAACACCGAAGGCCTGCATACCGCGGGAGATGCCGGCGGCGAAGATCTGGAACGGGGTGGAAGCGACACCGGCGTTGAGGGCGCCGGTACCGGCGGTGTTCATATCGGAGAACATGATGCCGGCGACGATGATGGCAAGGATGCCGACGAAGGACTCGACGATCATTGCGCCGTAACCGACCTTGACGGCGTCCTGCTCCTTCTCGACCTGCTTGGAAGAGGTGCCGGAAGAAACGAGGCTGTGGAAACCGGAGAGAGCGCCGCAGGCAACGGAGACGAACAGGACCGGGAACATCATGCCAGAGGCAGTGGAGAAGCCGGTGAAGACCGGAGCGGTGATAGTGGCCTGACCGTTGACGCCCAGGACGACGATGCCGAGGACAGCGCAGACGATCATGACGATCATCATGATGGAAGTGAGGTAGTCACGCGGGGTCTTGAGCATCTGGATGGGCATAGCGCCAGCGAAGACCAGGTAGACCATGACGACGGCGAACCACTGGAACTTATCCAGGTAGACCGGGAACTGCATGCCGACGGCGAACATGAGAACCATGAGGACAACGCCAGTGACGAACTCGGCAGCGCCGGTGAGGTTGAACTTCTTCTGGGCCCAACCAAAGGCGATAGCGACGAAGGTGAACAGGATGGAAATGGTACCAGCGCAGCCGGCGGCATAGGACTTGGTGAAGTCGATGGCACCGGTAGCAGCACCAGAAGCGTCAACGGCCGGGGTGAACATGAACGTCTTGCAGACCATGTCGGTAAAGGCGGCGATGACGATGATGCAGAACAGCCAGCAGAACAGCAGGAACAGGCGACGGCCGGTCTTGCCGATATACTTCTCGATGAGCTGAGCGAGTGACTTGCCGTTGTTCTTCATCGAAGCGTACAGGGCACCAAAGTCGTGGACGGCGCCAAAGAAGATGCCGCCGACGAGGACCCAGAGCACGACGGGCAGCCAGCCAAAGGCCATGGCGACGATCGTACCCGTGACAGGGCCAGCACCGCAGATCGAGCTGAACTGGTGCGAAAACGCGGTGAAGGCGGAGACGGGCGAGAAGCTGTTGCCGTCCTTCATGCGCTTGGCCGGCGTGAGGGCCTCTTTGTCAACGCCCCACTTGTTGGCCAGCCAGCGGCCGTAGCCCAGATAGCCGCAGGCGAGCACCGCCGCGGCCACAACCATGAGCAAAACTCCGTTCATTACATTTCCTCCTCTAAAAAGAACTTCCTAGACATAAAAAATGAGGGCCGTCGGTTGCGCTCGACGGCCCTCATCTTCATCAGCCGCCCGTTATCGTACGGGCTAGCTGTATGTGCTAACCCGCATCAGATAATTACTACGCTGATAATGTTTAGCTGATGCGTGAACATGTCTAAGAAATCCTCTTCAATCATGATGCGAACGATCCGTGCGTGTTCACATCCCCCAGTGGTTGAAAAGGAGTATGAAACTTTAGTTACCTAAAGTCAACGCAAATTTGTAATGAATTTTCAACTTTTTTGGATTTCTCGGTATAAAACGCCACTGACCTTGGACTTTACCCCACGACAGTTTTTGCATGAGAGATGCCCCTGAGAGCCGCGGGAGCCGGGCGGCGCATATGAACTTTCCTGCTCTACAGTCCTGCGCAAGACGGAAAGCACATTAAGTGCTTTCCTTTGCGTGCGGAACTCGCGATAAA
>DBGFTB010000057.1:0-30702 GCA_048532905.1 Collinsella aerofaciens | reverse complement strand
ACGAACAGGAGGCCACTTAATGTGGCCTCCGTCGTGAGCAGGACTGTAGAGCAGGAAACTTAGCCCGTGCCGGGGCCGCTGAGCCCAGACCGGCGGGATAGACGGGTTCAGATGGGGCTTTGATGCATGGGTGGTCTGTTGTTGTGCAAATGGGTATCATGTCGTAGTTACTGCATCGACTCTGCGATGCTTTGTTGTACGTTCCCGGCGGTCGGTTTGCCAGAAGCGCCCCGTCGGTTGTTCCAGACCCGTTTCGAAGAAAGGAAACAACACTAACCTATGGCAGCTAAAAAATCATCTCCCTTGAAGATCATCCCGCTCGGCGGCCTTGACGGCATCGGCAAGAACATGACGGTCTTCGAGTGCGGCGACGACATGGTGCTCGTCGACGCCGGTCTCATGTTCCCGGATGACTCCCAGCCCGGTATCGACCTGGTGCTTCCCGACTACACCTATGTTCTGGAGAACGAGGAGAAGCTCCGCGGTATCGTCGTCACCCACGGCCACGAGGACCACACCGGTTCGCTTCCGTATCTGCTGCAGGACCTCAACAACAAGGTGCCCATCTTCTCGAGCAAGCTGACGCTTGGCTTTATCGAAGGCAAGCTTTCTGAGTTCCGCATCCGCGCACCCAAGTTCCGCGAGGTTAAGGGCGGCAGCCATGTCAACCTCGGCGGCATCTCGCTCGACTTCTTCTCGATGACGCACTCCATCCCCGGCGCTCTGGGCGTGTTCATTCGCACCAATCAGGGCACCGTTATGCACACTGGCGACTTTAAGCTCGACCAGACGCCCATCGATGGTGTCACGCCCGACTATGCCGCTATCAGCCGCTTTGCCAAGCAGGGCATCGACCTGTTGCTGTCCGACTCCACCAATGCCACGGTTCCCGGCTTTACCAAGTCCGAGGCCGAGGTTGGTCCCAACCTACTGCATGCCATCAAGAACGCCCCGGGTCGCGTGTTCGTCGCTTCGTTCTCGAGCCATATCCATCGTTTGCAGCAGATCTGCGATGCCGCCCGCAAGTGCGGCCGTAAGGTCGTTGTGACCGGTCGCTCCATGCTCACCAACACCCGCGTCGCGCGCGAGCTGGGCTACCTCAACATCGACGATGCCGATATCATCGATGCCTTCGATATCGATAACCTGCCCGACGACAAGATCGTCGTCATGTGCACCGGTTCTCAGGGCGAGCCGCTGTCGGCCCTGTCCCGCATGGCCAACGGAGAGCACAAGACGCTCTCTATCCACGAGGGCGATACCGTCATCCTCTCGGCAACTCCCGTTCCCGGCAACGAGAAAGCCGTTCAGCAGGTCGTCAACAGCTTGGCCAAGCTCGGCTGCGACGTGTGGGATAAGAACCGCGCTCTCGTCCACGTCTCGGGTCACGGTAGCCAGGAGGAGCTCAAGCTCCTGATGGCCATGGCCAAGCCCACGTACTTTATGCCGGTTCATGGTGAGGCCGTGCATCTGCGCGCCCATGCCCAGCTGGCCCGCAAGATGGGCATCAAGGATGATCACATCTTTATCCTCGATAACGGCGATACGCTCGAGATGCGCGGCGGTATCGTCAAGCGCGGTACGCCCGTCGAGTCCGGCGTCGTCTACGTCGACGGCCTGCGTATCGGCGATACCGACCCCATCGTCTTGCGCGATCGTCAGAAGCTCGCTAATGACGGTATGGTTACCGCTGTTGCCATCGTCTCGCTCAAGCACAAGAAGATCGAGGCCATCGAGTTCTCGGGTCGCGGCGTCTCGTTTGCCATCGACGACCTGTTCTCCGAGGATGCCTCCGCGTCCATCATGAAGACGATCGAGAAGGGCAAGTTTAGCTTTACGAGCAGCGGCTCCGATGCCATTCGCAAGGCCGTGCGCGATTCGCTCTCCAACTTTATTTGGAGCCGTACGCGCACCCGTCCGATGATCATCCCGGTCGTCATGGAGGTTTAGTTTGGCGCGCGGATCTGCACAAAACGCCAAAGGCAATAAGACCAATAACCAACCGGCATCTGCTAAGGGTGCCGGTTCCCATCTGCGTGCCAATAAGGGCCACGAGGCGGACTTTGACGATTTTGAGCCCTTGGTCGAGCCCTCGGCCAACCGCGATATCGCCGGCGTGGTCATAGCCGTTTTGGCGATTGCGTCCTTCATTGCCGTGATTTCGCCGGCGACCGCACCCGTTACGGCTGCGGTTGCCGGTTTCTACCACCTGGGCTTTGGTCTGGGCGCCTACGTGCTGCCGATCGTCATTTTGCTGTTTGCCGCCACGCTCTTTTTAGGCGAGGACTCGCCGCTCAACGTGCGCTCTGTTGCGGGCGGCGCCGTGGTCTTTATCGCCGTCGTCTCCATTCTTTCGCTGATGGTGCCGGGTACGAGCGACTCGTGTGACCTTATGTTCACGCCGCAAAATTTGTCCGCCTCGGGTGGCTACATCGGTGCGTTTATTGCGAGTGCGCTGCAGAATGCCCTGGGTAAGCCTATCGCGATGGTAGTCCTGTTGGGCCTTGTCGTCGTGGGCTTGGTCATCATCGGCTTTTCGGTTGGCGGCGTTTTGCGCTCTGCTCGCGACCGCGCGGCCGATTTTGCCGAGCGCCGTCGTGCCGATGTTAACGCGAGTCCGTGGGGTGACGACGAAGCCCTGTCGGTGCCCGGCGTTGCCCGTCCGCACCTGAGCATTCTTCGTCAAAAGGGCTCCGATGCTGCCGTGACCACGGTCATGGGCAACGATGTGGACCCGGTTTTGGACAATGACGACGAGGACGAGGATCCGTTTGTCGACGTATCCGATGCCGCGCAGGCCGAGCGCGCTAAGACGACGCTGCTGCCGCGCCGCCATGCCAAGAAGGGCAAGGCCACACCCAAGTTGAATACAAGTGAGCCCGACCCGTCCTGGTCCGATAGCGAGATTGAGCTTACCGAGGGCGATGACGGGGACGACGAGGCTCCGATTGAGACCGCAAAGACAACTTTGCTGCCGCGTCGCCATGCAAAGCGCGACCAGGTAACCGGCCAGCTTTCGATGGAAGACGACCCCGATAAGATCGACGAGTTCGAGCCGCCGTTTGCCGTGAATCCTGTCTCGGCAGCACCTCAGATTCCCGACTTCTTGAAGCATCCCAAGGTTGCCGATGCGCCTGCCTCGAGTGCCGTCGAATCGGCTGCGGCTAGCGATGGGGGAGCGGACGGTGGCGCCGCAGATAACGAGGGCGAAGAAGAGGACGGCCTCAAGCTTCCGCCGCTCGAAATCCTGCATGCCAACCCGCAGTCGGCTTCCGCCGCGTCTTCGGACAAGGAGTTGGAGCAGACCGCTGAGTCACTGCAATCCACCTTGCTTGAGTTTGGCCGCAGTGCCCGCGTGGTCGGCTGGATCGCCGGCCCCACGGTGACGACCTTTAAGCTGCAACCTGGTGAGGGCGAGCGCGTGAGCAAGATTTCGAGCCTCGAGGACGATATCGCGCTTTCGCTCGCTGCCCAGTCGGTACGTATCTTTGCCCCGATCCCCGGCACCTCGCTCGTGGGCATCGAGATTCCCAACCGCAAGCGCCAGAACGTCAACCTGGGCGACGTGCTGCCCTATGTGAAGGGCGGTCCGCTCGAGCTCGCCATCGGCCGCGATGCCGAGGGCACGCCGGTTGTCGCCGACCTTGCCAAGATGCCCCACCTGTTGATTGCCGGTACGACCGGTTCTGGTAAGTCGGTGATGATCAACTCCATCATCACGACCCTGCTCATGCGCGCGCTTCCCGAGGATGTTCGCCTGATCATGGTCGACCCCAAGCGCGTCGAGCTCGCGGGCTATAATGGCCTGCCGCATCTTTACGTACCGGTCGTTACCGAACCCAAGCAGGCTGCGAGCGCTTTGCAATGGGCCGTGTCCGAGATGGAGCGTCGCCTGAAGGTCTTCGAGCGCCTTAACGTGCGTAAGATCTCGACCTACAACGAAAAGCAGGCCGCCGGCGAGTTTGAGCATTACGACAATCCGCCGCAAAAGATGCCCTACCTGGTCATCATCATTGACGAGCTCTCGGACCTGATGATGGTCGCCGGTAAGGATGTCGAGGCCTCGATCGTGCGTATTGCACAGCTGGGCCGTGCCGCCGGTATTCATCTTATCGTGGCCACGCAGCGCCCCAGCTCCAACGTGGTGACGGGCCTTATCAAGGCCAACATCACCAATCGCATCGCCTTTAACGTCGCCACGGGCATCGACTCGCGCGTCATCATCGACCAGATGGGTGCCGAAAAGCTTACCGGTTTGGGCGACATGCTGTTCTCCAAGGTCGACTGGGGCAAGCCTCGCCGTATCCAGGGCTGCTTTGTCTCGGACGATGAAATCAATGAGATTGTCGAGTTCGTCAAGTCGCAGAGCGAGCCCGACTACCACGAGGAGATTCTGTCTGCCGTGGCGCCCGCTTCCATGTCCATGGCGGGTGGCGGCGGCATTGTCCGCACCGGAGTAGCCGAGCCGCAAGACGATGATCCGCTCATTTGGGAAGCCGCCCATATTGTGGTGGAATCGCAGCTTGGCTCCACATCTGGCCTGCAACGTCGTCTGAAGGTTGGCTACGCGCGTGCCGGGCGTATTATGGACATGCTGGAAGAAAAGGGTGTCGTCGGCCCGCCCGACGGTTCCAAGCCGCGCGAGGTCCTGTTGGACGAGGAGGGGCTTGCCGCGCTGGAGTCTGTCGACGCCGAGATGGCACGTGAAGATCGTGAGTTTGGAGGATTCTGATGGCTGCACGCTTTGGTGACATGCTGCTCGAGCAGCGTCGCCGAATGGGCCTTTCCATTCAGCAGGTCGCCAACACCATCAAAATCAGGCCGCAGATCATCGAGTTTTTCGAGACCGGTAACTTTGCTTCGATGCCGCCGCGCGGCTATGCGCAGGGCATGATTTCGAGCTATGCTCGCTTTTTGGGCCTCAATCCGCGCGAGGTCGTCAATGCCTACTTTGACGACCTGATGGCATACGAACGCGAGACGTCGCAGCAGGGCGGTCGTTTTCAGGACGCCGCCGGCTACGTCAATTCGCGTTCCTCGGTCGACAACGGGCGCTTCCTGATGGTTCAGGGCGGTCGTTCGACCCGCTATGGACAGCGTCCTCAGCAGGCCGGTTATATTACCGAGACGGGTTCGGGCGAGGAGATTCGCTCACAGCGTGACCGGTTCCGCAGTACGCCGATGCCCGAGGACCGTGCACTTCCCGCTGCCCGCGGTGTAGCGCGTGACCCTCGTGCCGGCTACGGCGACGGCGGCTATTCCGATCGCGGTTACCGTGGTGCCTCCGCCGGACGCTCTCGCGGTGGCTATGCGGATGCCGATACCACGCAGGTGACGCCGCGTCTTCGCTCTCAATCACAGCCGTATGGCCAGCGCTCTTCGGCTCCGCGTTCGGGCCAGCGTGGCTATCAATGCCGCGGTGAGCTTGCGCCCCGCTCGGGTCAACGCAGCCTTCAGGGCCAGGGCGGCTATCGCGGCCGTCCCGATAGCAATCGCGGTCGTATGCCTCAGGGAGGCGGCCGCAGCAGTTCCGGTCGTGGACGCGGCGGGTCACGTACTCCTCAAAACAACGGGCTCGATCCGCGTATCATCTACGCCGGCATCGGTGCCGTTGCGCTGCTGTTGATTGTGCTCATCGTGGTGCTTCTGCGTGGCTGCGCATCTTCGACGCCCGAGACCACGCCCGAGACGCCCGCTGCTACCAAGACGACGACCAAGAAGTCTTCTAAGAAGACCGAAACGGTTGACGAGGACGAAGACACCGATGAGGCGACGGATGAGTCGACCGATTCGGACGCCACCAAGACGACGGCTAAAAAGGAAGAGAACGAGGTAACGAAGGTCAAGGTCTCCGTTGCCAAGGGAAAGACCGCGTGGATTGAGGTCAAGGTCGACGGCAAGTCGGTCTATGGCGCCCAGGCGACTGGCCCCTTTGAGCAGGAGTACACGCCCGAGTCCTCGATCGAGATCACCACGTCCAAGCCTTCCGATGTCACCGTTACCAAGAACGGTGAAAAGGTTCGTTACGATACCAAGACCTCGGGCGTGGCGCGTGTGACGATCACCGTTCCCAAGAAGGAGACGACTGATTCCGAGAATGGTGAAAGTTCTGATGGTACCGACACCACCGATGGTGCCGATACCACCGACGGTACCGATGCCCAGTCCACGGATGGCGCCGATACCGCAACTGACGGTCAGACGCCCACCGATTCTACCGACTATTCGTACGATAGCTACTAAGCCGCTCGTACGCGAAAGGAAACATCATGGCTAAAGATTCCAGCTTTGACGTCGTGTCCGAGGTCAACATGCAAGAGGTCGACAACGCCTTCCAGCAGACCACGCGCGAGATTTCCCAGCGCTATGACCTTAAGGATTCTGGCGCCACGATCGAGCTTTCGAAGGGCGACAAGCTCTTTACGATCAACGCCCCGGCCGACTTTGTCTCCAAACAGATTATCGACGTGTTGAGCTCCAAGCTCATCAAGCGCGGCATCGACCTCAAGGCTGTCTCGTGGGATGCTCCGCAGGCGGCGTCGGGCGGCACCGTGCGCGTGCTCGGCCATATCGTCGAGGGTATCGACCAGGCGGCCGCCAAGAAGATCAACAAGGACATCAAGGACCAAAAGCTCAAGGTCAAGGTGACCATCGAGGCCGACAAACTGCGTGTTTCCTCTGCTTCGAAGGACGCGTTGCAGACCGTGATCCAGTTCCTGCGCGACCAGGACTACGGCCAGCCGCTGCAGTTCACCAACTACCGCTAATATCAATCGAAAGGACCGCTCTCCAACATGGATACACCGTTGGGCTCCGTGCTCTACATCACCCTCGGGTGCGCTAAGAACGAGGTTGACACCGACCGCATGCGTTCTCTTTTGACCGCCGCGGGCTACGAGGAGGCATTCGACCCGCAGGATGCCGATATCGCCATCGTCAATACTTGCTCGTTCCTCGCCTCCGCAACGTCCGAGAGCATCGAGACCACGCTCGAGCTCGCCAACGAGGTTCAGGACGGCGTTCGTTCTTGCCCCATCGTCATGTGCGGCTGCGTGCCGTCGCGCTATGGCGATGACCTGCCTGACGAGCTGCCCGAGGTCGCTGCCTTTGTGAAGGCCGACGAGGAAGACGGCATCGTGTCGGTCATCGATGGCGTGCTGGGTGTCGAGCGTGAGATTGCAGCCTATATCCCGCAGGTCAAACGTACCGTCGAGGGTGCTGTCGCCTACGTCAAGATTTCCGATGGCTGCAATCGTTTTTGCAGCTTCTGCATGATCCCCTATATTCGCGGCCGCTATCATTCGCGCAATGCCGAGAGCATCATCTCCGAGGTGCGCGACCTGGTTGCCGGCGGTGTGCGCGAGATCGTGCTGATCGGCCAGGACACGGGCATCTGGGGTACCGACTTTGCCGACGAGGACGTCGCCGATGGCTCGCCGCGCAATCTGGCGCAGCTGCTGCGTGCCGTCTCCGAGGCCGTGCGCCCGCACAACGTCTGGGTCCGCGTGCTCTATCTGCAGCCCGAGGGCATGACTGACGAACTCATCGAGACGATTCGCGATACGCCCGAGGTGCTGCCCTATATCGATATCCCCGTGCAGCACTGCGACGCGCGCATTCTCAAGGCCATGCGTCGCTCCGGTTCGCGCCAGGAGCTCGAGGATCTGTTCCGCGACCTTCGCGAGCGCATCCCCGGCATCGTGATTCGTTCCACGGCCATGGTCGGCTTCCCGACCGAGACCGACGACGAGTTCCGCGATCTTATCGACTTTATGGACACCGTCGACTTTGACTACACGAGTGTCTTTGCCTACTCGCGTGAGGAGGGCAGCCTGGCCGCTAAGATGGAGGGCCAGGTCGACGAAGAGGTCAAGCTTGAGCGCGCCCAGGAGGCCATGGATCTGGCCGAGTCGCTCGGTTTTGCCGCTACCGCCGCACATGTGGGCGAGCGCGCCCAGGTGATCGTCGACGGTATCGAAGAGACCGAGGATGGCGCCGAGCTGATCGGCCATGCTTGGTTCCAGGCGCCCGATTCCGATGGTGCGGTGCATCTGGACGCCAGCGAGGCGTCCGTGGGCGATATTCTGACCGTCGAGTTTACCGATAGCTTCTGCTATGAGCTTATCGGTCATGTTGTGGAGTAGGAGAGCGTCGTGGCTAACGAGAGCAATAAGGAACTGACGAGTGTCTGGACGCCCGCCAACATCGTGACGTGCGTTCGCATCGTCTTTATCCCGGTGTTCATGATCGTCTCGGCGCTTTCTCACACGAGTGTTGCCGGTACGGATTGGAGCACCTTCGACGGCCCGCTCGCCGCCGCTGCCTTCATTCTGTATGTGATCCTGTCGTGCACCGATAAGGTCGACGGTTATCTGGCGCGCTCCCGCAACGAGATCACTGATTTCGGTAAGTTCTTGGATCCCATCGCCGATAAGCTGCTGGTTTTCTCGGCCCTGCTGCTGTTCTTGGATTTTGGCGCGGTGACCGTGTGGTCCGTGTTCATTATCCTGTTCCGCGAGCTGCTGGTGAGCGCCCTACGCATGGTTGCGAGTGCGGCCGGCGTGGTCGTTGCGGCCGATAAGCTCGGCAAGTACAAGACGGCAACCACGATGGTCTCCATCTGCGGTTACCTGTGCGTTTTTGCTATGGCCGGCTTGCACCTTGGCCCGGTGGCGCTGACGCTCGGCATCTACTCGGTGTCGCGCTTCCTGTACGCCGTTGCCGTTGTCCTGACCGTTATCTCGGGCGCCCAGTACTTCTGGAACTGCCGCAAGATCGTCTTTTCGGTCTAGGTCCTGGTGGGTATGACGGACTCTTTTGAGCAGATTTCCGCACATAACGAGGAGCTGGCGCGCGAAATTGTCGAGCGCGCGAGCGCTCGGGGCGTGACGGTTTCGACGGCTGAGTCGCTGACGGCGGGTATGATCGCCTCGACGATTGCCGATATCCCGGGCGCCTCGGCGGTGTTGCGTGGCGGTGCGGTGACTTACTGCGATGAGATTAAGCATCGCGTTCTTGGTGTTGAGCAGGAGACGCTCGACCGCTATACCGCGGTGTCGCATCAGACCGCGCGCGAGATGGCGGTGGGTTCGCTGGAGCTGTACCAGAGCGATATTGCAGTGAGCGCAACGGGTTATGCCGGCCCCGGCGGTGGCACTGAGGACGATCCGGCAGGCACTTTCTATATTGGCTGGGCGCATCGTTCCGCCGATGGGGGCGTGCCGGTCGTGGACTCTGTGCGCTGCCACTATGAGGGCGACCGTTCGTGTGTTCGTGCCCATGCGGTCACGGAGGCATTGGGTCGCATTGCCCTTGTGCTCAACTCTATGGAATAGACGTGTTTTAAGGGGCCTTAGGGCCCCTTAATTGTGGAGATAGGGACCTTAGGATCATTTGGCGTTTGTGCTGGTTGTATATGTATTTTTGCCTGCCTTGTTCATATTTGGTCCTTTGTGGTCAAGCATTTGGTCAGTGTTTGGTCGGCGTTTGGTTGGGTTTTGGAAAGGTCGGCTGCATATGATTTATCTGAACGGTTGACCACGAACAGCCGTTCGTTTATTATCGATGCAGGTTGTTAAGAGGAGGGCTATTCATGGCCAAGAATTCAGGTCCCGTACGTACCGTTCATGCTCGCACGACGGGTAAAGAGCGCGATGAGATGATCGCCACCACCAAGGCTGAGATCGAGAAGAAATTCGGCCAGGGTTCCATCATGAGGTACGGCGACGGTGGCCCCGAGCTCGAGGTCGAGGCCATCCCTACGGGCGCTCTGGCACTCGATGCCGCGCTGGGTATCGGCGGCGTGCCGCGTGGCCGTATCGTCGAGATTTACGGTCCTGAGTCCTCCGGTAAGACGACGCTTTCGCTCGAGATCCTGGCCGAGGCCCAGGCAATGGGTGGCGTTGTGGCATTTATCGATGCCGAGCATGCGCTCGATCCCACGTATGCCGCGCGCATCGGCGTGGATATCGACGAGGTGCTCATTTCTCAGCCCGATACGGGCGAGCAGGCGCTCGAGATTGTTGACATGCTCGTGCGTTCCGGCGCCATCGATGCCATCGTTGTTGACTCCGTCGCCGCGCTGACCCCGCGTGCCGAGATCGAGGGAGAAATCGGCGACACTACGGTCGGTCTTCAGGCTCGCCTGATGAGCCAAGCGCTCCGCAAGCTCGCCGGCTCGCTGTCTAAGTCCAACACGACGTGCATCTTCATTAACCAGCTGCGTGAGAAGATCGGCGTCATGTTCGGCAACCCCGAGACCACGACGGGCGGCCGCGCCCTTAAATTCTTCTCTTCGGTGCGTATCGACATTCGCCGTATCGACAGCATAAAGCTTAAGGACGAGGTTATCGGTAACCGCGTGCGCGCCAAGGTCGTTAAGAACAAGGTGGCAGCTCCGTTCCGTTCTGCTGAGTTCGACATCATGTACGGTACGGGCATCTCTAAGGAGGGCTCAATTCTGGACATGGCTGTCGAGTGCGGCATCTGTAAGAAGATGGGCTCCTGGTTTGCCTATGGCGAGGACAAGCTCGGCAACGGTCGCGAGGCCGCCAAGGCTTTCCTGCGCGAACACCCCGATTGCGCCGACGAGATTGAGCATAAGGTTCGCCTTGCCTGCGGACTTGAGTTTGATGACGATGCTCCGTCCGAGGTCGAGCTGACCGATCAGCCTGCGCCTGAGGAGTTTGATGAGCTTTACGCCATCGATGGTTCCGCTATGCTCGATGATGACGACGAGTAGCGGTTACGCTCATGTCGTATACGGTGACCGAGGCCACGGTCGTCTTTCCCGATAAGAAGGCGGCCTCCTCGTTCTCGAGCGGGTATGCGTCCAAAAAGCCTTGCGCACATATCGATTGTGAGCTTGAGGGCGGTTTTGAGCGGTCCATTTGGATTCCCGTGCGGGTCGCGCGCCTGTATGTCAAAAATCGCCCCGACCTGCCCTGCGATTGGGATATCTTTCGTGAGGCGGTACAGCTCATCGAGCGTAAATGTGCGCTTACCATGGTGACCGAGATGTTATCGCGCCGCGACCATGCGACGGGTGAGGTCCGTGACAAGCTGGCTCGCTACGGCTTTCACCAGCCCGCGATCGATTTCGCCGTCGAGCGCGCCACCGAGTATCACTTTTTAGACGAGAACCGCTTTTGCTCGTACTTTATCGAGGAGCGCAAGCGGCGCGGTTGGGGACAGCGCAAAATCGAGACCGAGCTCAAGCGCCGTCATGTCGTGCTCGATGACATTCCCGGTTATCCCGAGGATTATTTTGCCGTCGAAGACGATTTGGCGCGTGCGTCAGCCCTGCTCGCCAAGCGGCGTGTTCCAGAGACGCGCGGATTCGAAAAACTGGTTCGGTTTTTGATGGGTAAGGGCTTCTCGTATCACATCGCCGCCGATGCCGTTAAGGCACGTCTCGATGCCGAATGCGAGGAATGTGCGCTTTAGGCGTATGCGTTTTGTGGTCCTGCCGTTCACCGCGTTTTAGCCGCCGTACTGGGGCCATTTATTTGACAGTTGTTGTGGTTCAACGTACGATAAACACTGTCATTTGCTTTGTGATATGTGCTCATCTGTGATGAGTTTGTTTATATGTTTATCTGTATCCGACCCGCATAAGCTGCGCCCATATTACTCAAATGTCGCGAGCCGTTCGTAAGGACGGTTCGCTTTGTTGTGTAACGAATCCATAAAAAGGAGTGAGCATGCCTATCATTGCAGCGCTCGTTGGCATCGTTTTGGGTGCCGTCGCCGCCATTGCCTACATGCGCACCGCCAAGCAGGGTAGTCTTCACGAGGCCGACGAAAAGATTCAGTCGGCACACGCACAGGCTGAGTCCCTGATCGGTGATGCTAAGCGTCAGGCCGAGACCCTCAAAAAAGAGGCTCTGCTCGAGGCTAAAGAGGAAATCATCAAGAACAAACAGGCCGCCGAGGCCGAGGACAAGCAGCGTAAGAGCGAGATTCGTACGCTCGAGAACCGCGTGATGCAGCGCGAGGAATCCCTCGATCGCCGTAACGACGCTCTCGACAAGCGTGAGCATCAGCTGTCCAGCCAGGCCGGTCAGGTCGAGAAGCGCTCCCGTGAGCTCGAGGAGCTTTGCGCAAAGCAGACCTCCGAGCTCGAGCGAATCGCCGACCTTACCCGCGAGGATGCCCACAAGGAGCTCCTCGATAAGGTTCGCGGCGAGGTCACCCACGAGGCCGCCACGATCATTCGCGAGTCCGAGCAGCAGGTTCGCGCCGAGTGCCACAAGACCGCCCAGGAGATTCTGTCCCTGGCGATTCAGCGCTGCGCTGCCGACCACACTGCCGAGGTCACCGTTACCTCCGTGCACATTCCCTCTGATGACCTCAAGGGCCGTATCATTGGTCGCGAGGGTCGCAACATCCGCACCTTCGAGCAGGTTTCCGGCGTCAACCTCGTGATCGATGACACGCCCGAGACCGTCGTTCTTTCGAGCTTTGACCCGGTCCGTCGTGAGACCGCCCGTGTCGCCCTCGAGAACCTCATCGCCGACGGCCGCATTCACCCCGCCCGCATCGAGGAGATGTATCACAAGGCTGCCGATCTGGTTCAGCAGCGCGTGCGCGAGGCTGGCGAGCAGGCTGCCTTCGATACCGGCATCCACGACCTGCACCCCGAGATCGTCAAGACCCTTGGTGCCCTGCGCTACCGTTCCTCGTTTGGTCAGAACGTGCTTCAGCACTCCCTCGAGGTCTCCGACCTGTGCGGCGTGATGGCTTCCGAGCTTGGCCTGGACGTTGTGACCGCCAAACGCGCCGGCCTGCTGCACGACCTGGGCAAGGCCATCGACCACGACGTCGAGGGTCCGCATGCCGTCATCGGCGCCGAGCTTGCCCGCCGTTATGGCGAGAAGCCCGTTATCGTCCACGCTATCGAGGCTCATCATGCCGACGTCGACCCCAACACGGTGCTCGATGTCCTGGTACAGGCCGCCGATGCCGTCTCTGCCTCTCGCCCCGGCGCCCGTCGCGAGTCTGCCGAGAACTACATCAAGCGTCTTGAGAAGCTCGAGGAGATCGCCAACTCCCATGACGGCGTCGAGCGTACCTATGCCATGCAGGCTGGTCGCGAGGTCCACGTCATGGTTCAGCCGGACAAGATCTCCGATGCCCAGTCCACGGTCCTGGCTCACGATATCGCCCATCAGATCGAGGAAGAGATGGAGTATCCCGGTCAGGTGCGCGTCGTCGTGATTCGCGAGAGCCGCGCTGTCGATATCGCTAAATAACATGAGCGACGCGAACGAGCTCATCTCATTTATCGCGTCGATGTCGGGGGAGGGCAACCTTCGCGTCGAGGAGAACCTTGGCGAGGGGTATGTCCGCCTCCGCGTTTCGGAGGCCGAGCGGCGCCAAGCAAAGCACGACATTCAGCATGTCGAGGACATCGTCATCGAAATGCTCCGTAATGCTCGTGATGCTGGCGCCGACAAGGTCTATCTCGCCACGACTAAGGAAGATGGCGTCCGCACGCTTGTCTTTCTGGATAACGGTTCGGGCGTTCCGCAGGATATGCAAGAGCGAATCTTCGATGCCCGTGTTACCTCCAAGCTCGAGAGCATGAAGATGGACCGTTGGGGCGTTCACGGTCGTGGCATGGCATTGTTTTCGATCAAGCAGAACACCGACGATGCCCGCGTGGTTACGTCCGGTGTCGATCTTGGCTCAGCCTTTAAGGTGAGCGTTGCGGCCGACCGCCTCAGTGAGCGTGCCGATCAGTCCAGCTGGCCCCAGGCCGTCAAGGATGAGGACGGGCGTTATGTCTGTGCTCGCGGTCCGCATAATATTATTCGCGCTGCTTGTGAGTTTGCGCTCGAGGAGTTGCGTGGTTGCGATGTCTATCTTGGTTCTCCGTCTGAGATTGCCGCGACCCTTTATGCTCAGGCGTCAAGTCAGCTCGATACGTCGCGTCTCCTGTTCATTGATGACGAGAGCGAGCTTCCGGTTGTCGATCGTTTAGGCCTTGCCTCTGATGCCGAGGACTTTATCCGTATCTGTTCGGGTTTGGGTCTTGAGATGTCCGAGCGCACGGCTCATCGCATTTTGGCAGGGCAGATTAAGCCCGTTCGCGGTGTGACCGCGCGTCTGCTGCGCGAACGTGATTCGTCCTCGCATACGCCGGCTCCTGTCGATCTTGCGAAGGATCGTCGCGGGCTACGTATTGCTAAGGATGACATGGCACAGTTTTCGCGTGCTGTGGAGCGTGACTTTAATGACCTTGCCGCCCGGTACTATCTCAACCTTTGCGGCGACCCAAAGATTCGTGTTTCGCGTGATCGAATCACTGTGACCTTCGATCTTGCCAAAGAGGAATAGTGCCTTTACCGAGTCCACTCGGTACGATACAGTTATTGCAGTTAAAACGTACTTTTAAACGCAGGAGTTTCTTCATGGATTGCCTGAAGGTATCAAGCAAATCATCGCCCGCGTCCGTTGCCGGCGCCATCGCCGGCATGGTCAAGGATGGTGTACCCGTCAACATCCAGTGTGTCGGCGCTGGTGCTGTCAACCAGGCCATTAAGGCCGTGGCTATCGCGCGCGGTTTTTTGATTCCAACCGGTTTTGATATTTCCTGCGCGCCCGTGTTCTCCGACATCCTCATTAACGGGGAGTCGCGCACGGCCATCCGCCTTTCTATCTACGTTCACCAGATCAATCGAGCTGCTATGGATAACGTCGTCATGGATGATGTTAAGCCTGTGGCATAGCTTCTGCTTGCCTCGTTTCGCTCCCCATCGTTAGGACTTATGCACATGGACCAGCGTTCCGTACGCGATATTCTTGCCGGTAAAACCTACTTTATCCGCACCTTTGGCTGCCAGATGAATCAGCACGACTCCGAGCGTGTGAGCGGTCTGCTCGATTCGTATGGCTGCCTCATGGCGCTCGATCCCGAGCATGCCGATATCGTTGTCTTCATGACATGCTGCGTGCGCGAGGCCGCCGATACTCGCCTGTACGGTCAGTGCAATTCCTGCAAAAGCCTGCCGCCTTCGCCTTCGGGTAAGCGCGTGGTTGCCGTTGGTGGTTGCATCGCGCAGCGCGATGGCGAGGGCCTGCTCACCAACGTCGATAACGTCAATGTCATCTTTGGTACGCATTCTATCGCACATGTGGCCGAGCTCATTGCCGAGGCGTTCCTTGACAGCAAGCGTCATATCCGCACCAATGAGCATGAGGATACGGATGCCATGAGCATGCCGTGGCATCGCGAGACCCAGTATCACGCCTGGGTGCCCATCATGACGGGCTGCAATAATTTCTGCACCTATTGCATCGTGCCGTACGTGCGCGGTCGCGAAAAGAGTCGCCCCTTCGAGGAAATTGTCGACGAGGTGACCGGTTTGGTGCGCCAGGGCGTGCGTGAGATTACGCTGCTGGGCCAAAACGTTAACTCATATGGTCGCGATCTGTTTGGCAAGCCGCGTTTTGCCGATCTGCTGCGTGCCGTGGGCGATACGGGCGTGGAGCGCATCTTCTTTACGTCTTCGCATCCCAAGGATCTACTGCCCGAGACCATCGACGCTATGGCCGAGACGCCTGCCGTTATGCCGCAGCTGCACTTGGCCGTCCAGTCAGGTTCGACTCGGATCCTCAAAGAGATGAATCGCCGTTATACACGCGAGGACTATTTGGGCCTGGTCGATCGCATTCGCAACCGTATGCCCGATATCGCGCTCTCGACCGACATTATCGTTGGCTTCCCGGGCGAGACTGAAGAAGACTTTGAGCAGACGCTCTCGCTTGCCGAGACGGTCCGCTATGCCCAGGCCTATACCTTCATCTATTCCAAGCGCGCCGGTACCCCGGCCGCCGAGATTGACGATCCTACGCCGCATGAGGTTATTCTCGAGCGTTTCAACCGCCTGGTTAAGGTTATCGAGACCACGGCACACGAGTATAACCAGGGTGAGCTTCATACTGTGGTGCCGGCGCTCATTGAGGGAACGAGTAAAAAGAACGACGCGGTCCTGCTGGGCAAGAGCCCCAAGAATCAGACCGTGCATGCGCCTATCCCCGAGGGTTGCAGCATCGATCAGCTTGTTGGCAAGATCGTTGATGTTGACGTTGACGTTGCCAAGACCTGGTATTTGTCCGGCTCCGTTGTGGGCGAGCCGCGCTAATGGTTTCTCCCGGGGAAGGTCTTTCCGCCGTTGCGATCGTCGGTCCGACGGCGGTTGGTAAGAGTGATGTTGCCGACCGTTTGGCCGCTCGTCTTTCGTCCGAAGTGCTGTCGTGCGATGCGATGCAAATCTATCGCGGCATGGACATCGGTACCGCAAAGATGGCGCCCGATGAGTGTACGGCGCCGCTGCGTCTCGTCGACATTGTAGAGCCGGGTGTGGCATATTCTGCTGCGCTTTATCAGGCTGACGCTCGCGCGCATGTTGAACGTCTCCTTGGTTTGGGTTGCCTGCCGGTTTTTTGCGGAGGTACGGGGTTGTATCTCAAGGCCGCCCTCGATGAGATGGACTTTCCCTCGGGCGAACTTGAGGACGATCGCCGTGCGGGCTATCAGGAGCTTGCCGAGCGCATTGGCGAGGAAGAACTGCATGCCCTGCTTGCCGAGCGCGACCCAGAATCGGCTGCTGTTATTCATCCCCATAATGTGCGCCGTGTGATTCGTGCGCTCGAGATGCATGATGATGGTATCTCCTATGCACAGCAAAAAAGTCAGTTTAGTGTTCCGCGCGAGCATTATCATGCTCTATGGTTTGGTCTGACGCGTAATCGCGAGGTGCTCTACGAGCGCATTAACCTGCGCGTCGATCTGATGTTTGAACAGGGTCTTGTCGATGAGGTTCGCGGTCTTATGGACCAGGGGTTGGGAGATGCCCTGACGTCGATGCAGGCAATTGGCTATAAAGAGATTATCGATGCTTTCAATGGCGTGATTTCTATGGATGAGGCTCGCGAACTCATCAAGATGCGTTCGCGTCGCTATGCCAAACGCCAGCTTTCGTGGTTTAAACGCGATGATCGCATCGTGTGGTTCGATATGGACAAGTTTACGATCGATGAGGTCGTTGAGGACATCCTGCATTGTATTGAGGCTGCCTAATGGCCCGTTTCCCCCTTGTTCCTACGGCACCCGAGCCCGAGCGTGCCATATTAGTTGGTGTTGAGTGGCGCGACAATGCGTGGCCGCTCGATCGCTCGCTTGATGAACTGGAGCGCCTTGCCCATACGGCTGGTGCCCGGTGCGTGGCGCGCCTGTCTCAGCGTTTGGTAAAGCCGTATCCTAAATCGTTTATCGGTTCCGGTAAGGTTGAAGAGCTGTGCGGCCTGGTGCATCGCATGGATGCGGATGTTGTTATCTTCGATGACGATCTGACGCCCTCACAGCAGTCCTATCTTGAGAAAGCCGTGGGTGAACCTGTCAAGATTATTGACCGTACGGCGTTGATTTTGGATATCTTTGGTCTGCATGCTCAGACGCGCGAGGGACGTCTACAGGTACAGCTGGCACAGCTTCAATATTTGTTGCCTCGTCTGCGTGGCATGTGGAGCCATCTCGCCAAGGAACAGACGCGCGGCGGCATCGGTTCGCGCTTTGGGCAGGGTGAAAGCCAGCTCGAGGTTGACCGTCGACTCATTCGCAATAAGATTGCCGCGCTTCGTCGTGAGCTTAAGCAGGTTGAACAGCGTCGCGATGTCCAGTCCAAGAGCCGCATTGAGTCACCGGCGTTTCGCGTCGCGTTAGCCGGTTATACCAATGCCGGTAAATCGACGTTGCTCAATCGCCTGACCGGCTCTACGGTACTTTCGCAGGACAAGCTGTTTGCTACGCTCGACCCGACGACGCGTTCGTATCGCCTGCCCGGCGGTCGCGGCATGACGATTACCGATACCGTCGGCTTTATTCAAAAGCTGCCGCATGGTTTGGTCGATGCCTTTAAATCGACGCTGTCCGAGGTGTTGGGTGCCGATTTAATTCTCAAAGTCGTAGATGCGTCTGACGAGGACTATGAGCGACAGCTGGAGGCTGTCGACCGCGTGCTTGATGAGATCGGCGCTGGAGAGCGTTTAACGCTGACCGTATTCAATAAGATCGATCTTTTGGATAGTGTTGATCGATTGAGCTTCCGTCGTCGCTATCCCGAGGCCGTGCTGTTCTCGGCCCAGACGGGCGAGGGACTCGACGATCTCGTCGACCGTATTGCTCGTGAGGCGGCTGCTACCGATGTGTTGCTCTCTGCTGATATCCCGTATCGTGAGGGCGCCCTCATCACGCTGGTGCATGAGCAGGGAACCCTTTTGCACGAGGAATATCTTGAGGACGGCGTTCGTATTGTGGCGAAACTGCCGGCCCGTATTGCACCGCGGCTCGAGCGTTATCGCACCGAGTAGGCGAGCTCCAAAATGCCCAGAATGATGGGCTGATGCAGCAGATAAAAGGGGAGTGCATGACGTCCAAGGCTGGCGAGCGCCGGGACGGGATTGGCGTAGGCCCAGCTTGGGGCGGGATGTTCACATCTTTGAGCGGTACACGCAGCAAAGTATCCTGTGAGATACATGAATATGAACGGGATGATTGGATAATAGTCGCCTGAAACGAACCAGGGGCCGGGAAATCCTAGCCACGCCAAATAGGGGAATGAATAGGTCGATTTCGGGATGCCCCATGTCGCTGCGAAGAGGGCGAGGCATATCGCAATGCCCCACGTGCTGGGCACTTTCTTAAGCATCGGTCGTGCTACGGCTGCCACAGCGGTACACGCCGCCATGCAATAAATGATGCCAAAGATCACTGAATCGTCGACAGATACGAGCGTTGTTGCAATCCAGACGACCAAAGCCGCGGCAGCGTACTTGGCCGCTCGTTTAGCATTGTTGCGTGAGAGCGTGCACATCCAACCCGCGATAAACAAAAATACCCAGCTGATACTAGCGCGCCAGATGTCTTGAAAGACAGTCTGGGTAAACCAGGGCATATCCCAACCGTACAGGTAGGCGAGATCGTAGCAAGCGTGAAAACCTGCCATTGAAATCATCGTAAACCCGCGGACGGTATCAAAGATGGTGATGCGTTTTTGCATTACGAGAACCGGCGCATCAAGCCGACGACTTTGCCCAAAATAACGGGATTTGTTGCATAGATAGGCTCCATGGTGTCATTCTCGGGCTGCAGGCGTACGCGTCCCTGCTCCTTGTAGAACGTCTTGACGGTCGCTGAACCATCAATCATGGCCACGACGATTTCGCCGTTCATGGCACTCTTTTGTTCACGGACGATGATGTAATCGCCATTGAAGATGCCGACATTGATCATTGAGCTCCCATGCACCTCAAGGATAAAGGAACCCTGATCAGTGGCGATTTCGGTCGGGATAGTAAAAGTGTCTTCGATATTCTGCTCGGCCAGAATGGGAATCCCAGCCGCGACGCGACCAACGAGCGGTAGCGAGACCGTTCCGCGAGGTGCGGTGGGCTCGTCAGATTTAGAAATTGAGA
Organism: Collinsella aerofaciens; assembly: GCA_048532905.1. GTDB lineage: Bacteria > Actinomycetota > Coriobacteriia > Coriobacteriales > Coriobacteriaceae > Collinsella > Collinsella aerofaciens_CB. The sequence continues at coordinate 11,223 of DBGFTB010000057.1, read as the reverse complement.
CAGAGGAGCCGTCCTCGTTAAAGAGTTCCAGGGCGCGCGGTTTGGTGGCATCGCGCTTGAGCAGCCCGCGCGCCTCCAAGGCAGATAAGTGGGCGTGCACGGTGCTGGGGGAGGAAAGGCCCACGGCAGATGCCATCTCGCGCACACTGGGCGGATAACCCTTCTCCTGCTGATATTCCTTGATGAAGTCGTAAATTTGCTGCTGACGCTTGGTAATTTTGCGAGCCATCAGGGCATCCTCTCTACCCATGTCAAACAAATGTTCGAATTTTGCTTGACAGGAACAACTGTTCGAAGATAATAATAACCGAACATTCGTTCTCGCGCTAGACATTTTTGTCCGCGCGGCTTGATAAAACTGTTCTCAGCAAAACACGCGAGAGGAGAACATGATGAACGCAACGAATATGGTCCAGGGAAACCTTGCCCTTAAACTCGAGACGCCTGCAGAACCCACTTTTACGGTTGTTCAGGGTGGCCGCTCCGGCTTTCAGCCTTTGACCGTAAAGCCTGCTCGCAATCAGCAGGCTGTAGTTGCGCCGGCCCGCGTTGACCTGAAGGTTCCGACGATTGTCGCCGTTGCCGTTGCGCTTACGCTCTTCGTTGTCCTCGCTACGTCGGTCTTTAGCGCTCGTCACGCCGCGTATGCCGAGTCCGTTTCCAACGTTACCTACGAGACTATTCGCGTTCAGCCTGGTGATTCTCTTTGGTCGCTTGCCGAGGAATATCCTATCGAAGGCCTTTCCACGCAAGAGACTTCCGACATGATCCGTAACGTCAATCATCTGGAGCATGGTTCGCTCGCCGCCGGTGCGCATCTTAAGGTTCCTGCTCGTTCGTAATCATTATCGCGCTGCGCATGGTACCCTTGTTATCGTTTAAGAGGAGGTACCATGCGCTGTCCCAAATGTGGCAAGGCACATACCCGCGTCGTTGATTCCCGTATGCAGGAGTCAAATAACACCATTAAGCGCCGTCGCGAATGTTGTTCGTGTAACTATCGCTTTACAACGTTTGAGCGATGCGAAGACCCAATCGAGGTCATTAAGTCAGACGGAACCAAGCAGCGGTTCGATCGCAATAAGCTGCTCGTCGGCTTGATGCGCGCCACCATCAAGCGCGATATCGACACTAAGAAGCTCAATGAGATTATCGACGACATTGAGGTCGAGCTGCGCTCTCGCACGCTGACGGCCGTCACGTCGCATGAGTTGGGTGACATGGTGCTCAAACGCTTGGCCAAGATCGACAAGGTGGCGTACATCCGCTTTGCCTCGGTCTACCGCGATTTCAAAGACGTCGATGAGTTTCTGCAAGAGCTCGACAAGCTAAGGTGATTCCATGTCCAACATTACCCTCAACATAAAGCGTCTCGATCCCACCGTCGAGCTTCCCAAATACGCCCATCCCACCGATGCCGGCTTGGATCTGCGCTCCAACGAGGACTGCGTCCTGAAGCCCTTCGAACGCCGTCTGGTCTCTACTGGGTTGGCCATCGCCCTGCCCGACGGCTACGCCGGCTTTGTCCAGCCCCGCAGCGGCTTGGCCATCAAGCAGGGCCTGTCTATAGTCAATACGCCGGGCCTCATCGACGCCCACTACCGAGGAGAACTCAAGGTTATCCTCATCAACCTGGACCCCTCCAACAACATCCAAATCAACAAAGGCGACCGCATAGCCCAACTCGTCATCCAAGAAGTCCCCACGGTCAACCTCATAGAAGTAGAAGAACTAGACGAAACCGACCGAGGCAACGGAGGCTTCGGCTCCTCCGGCGTCGCCTAGTTGCTTCCGTCCGCTCACTCGTGGGAGGACCCTATATATCGTCCCATGCTCAAACATTCTCGCTGCGCTGCGAAACTGCGCGTGGGACGATATATAGGGCCCTCCCACGGGTGAGCTACGTTTGCATGCTTGTAACTACCGTGCCTCTTCGCTGGAAGCTGATAGCATTAATCGATTTGTAAGCCGGTGCGACAAGGGAGTTTCTCCTTTGTCGCACCGGCTTTCTAGTCGGATTGCAATTTGTTTTCAAGCAGGAAGCCTCTCGTCCGGGACTCACCCATATCGTTCCACGCGCAGTTTCGCAGCGAGCGCAGCGAAGCGAGAATGTTTGAGCATGGAATGATATGGGTGAGTCCCGGACGGGTGGGATTAGTGCGCCCTGCGAAGCGAGAATGTTTGAGCATGGAATGATATAAGGGCGGCTCCGGCAGAGCGGCGGACATTCGACTAGCGGATATGCGCGGGCTTTCCTCCCCAGTAGAAGCGGCAGAAGGCTCGTTTGCGCTTTTGGGGTTTGCCTACGAGCTCCATGGTGGCGATGGCTATGTCTTCGGCTGCGTGGGGGCGGCGTAGTACTTCGCCGTTGATGAGTAGGGCTTTGAGTGATTCGAGATGGTCGTGCAAGTGACGTAGGGTTACGATGAGTTCACGTGCGGTGGTGACGTGCATGCTGGCGCCCATGCCGGTAAGCATCGTGGTGTTGGCCTTTTCCTGACCGTATGATTTGCCCAGCAGGATCATCGGCAGATGAGCGCACAGGCACTCGGTGACCGTGAGTCCGCCTGATTTGAGGATTGCCAGGTCGCAGCCGTGCATGAGGGCCGCCATATCGTCCACGTAGTCCAGAACCGTGACGTTGTCGAGTTTCATGGCGTCGAAGAGCGTCTTGAGTCGGGTGGCGTATTCCTTATCCTTGCCCGGTAAAAAGACAAAGTGCATGTCCTCAAAGCTGCGTAAGAAGGGGAGCGTGCGGTCCATCGCGGCACGGAAACGCACGTATGGTTGGGGTAAACTGGCGCCGGCCATCACCAATACGACGGTTTTGTCTATGGGGAGATTGAACTTGCTCAGCTCATCCTCGCGTTTGTAATCTGAATCGAAACCGGCTCGGATGGGGATGCCCGTTATGCGGATCTTTGACTCGGGAACCTTGCGCGGCCGCAGCGTTTCGGCCATAAACTCGTTGGCTACGCAGAATAGGTCGGTGTCCTTGTGGGGCCAAAATCCTTCGACTTCGTAGTCGGTCGGTACGCAGATGACCGGATAATCGATACCCGTAATTACGCGGGCACCCACGGCAACATTGGCTGCTGTGATGTGCGTTGCGACCACGGCTATAGGCCTGCGGCTACGAATATATTCGTTGAAGGCGGGGAACATAATGCGCGACCATGCCGTGCCGCCACCCCAGAGCAGATGTCCCGTAAACGTATATCGCCAGGTCAGGTCGTAAATGGGGCGCGTGGCTCCTGTAAAAGAAGCCGCGGTCTTATTGCCGTCGAATTTAATACGCCCAAAATCAAGGATATCGAGCACTTCAATCTCAACGTCCTCGGGGATGCCATTAGTGCCGCGGATAAGGTCGAATGCCTGCGCAATCGCATTTGCGGCGGCTTTGTGGCCCGATCCAACCGATGCGTGCACAATGGTTACTAGGGGTTTTTGTGCGGGTGAAACGGTCATTTGCTCCGGTTGGGGAGTGGCTTGCATGGGCAGGGGAGCGGTATTGCCCGTCTGCGTTTGATCCATCGATAACTCCCCTTCAGCTTTGTTACGCGATTTATTATTGTAGTGCATGAGTGTCATGTTCACGTAAATTTGGGTATGAGCGCAAAGAACGTCAATGTATCGACGAGAGGAGATTCCATGACTACCGATCAGCCGATTGATGTTGCGATTATCGGTGGAGGCCCCGCGGGCTATGCTGCCGCCATTTACGCTGCGCGTGCCAACCTGACGACGACCGTGATTGAACAGGGCATGTCGGGAGGACAAATCGCCACAACCAATGAGGTCGAGAACTATCCGGGCATTCCGCTCTTGAGCGGCGCCGAACTCGGCGAGCGTTTTCAGCAACATGCAGAGGGCCTGGGAGCACAGGTTACATGGAGCATGGTTACGGGTATCGATTACGATGCCGATACAGTGCTGTTTACGGTGCATCACGATTTGGGCGATACGTTGGCCTCGAGCGTTATCGCTTGCATGGGTGCCACGCCGCGATCTGCTGGTTTTGTTGGCGAGGATACGTATCGCGGTCGCGGCGTTTCGTATTGCGCGACGTGCGACGGCATGTTCTTTCGCGGCAAGCAGGTCTTTGTCATCGGCGGCGGCAATGCTGCCTGCGAGGAAGCTCTGTTCTTGTCAGAAATCGCCAGCAGCGTGACCATCGTTTTGCGCCGCGATCAGTTCCGTGCCCCCGATGGTGTGGTTCAAAAAGTTCTTGCAAAAGATAATATTTCAGTTAGGTACCAAACTAGTATTGTTGAACTTTCTGGTGAAGCGATGCCCACGACAATTACGTTCAAGGACAATGCAAGCGGTAAGACGCATGCCGAGACCTTTGAGCCTGGCTCGTTTGGCATTTTTGTCTTTACCGGCACGCAACCCCATACCGAGCTTGTTGAGCATCTAGTCGATCTGGCGCCTGATGGCGGCATTCTGACTGATGAATCCATGGCGACCCGCACGCCAGGTCTATTTGCTGCTGGCGACATCCGATCCAAGCGCTTACGTCAGGTTGTGACCGCCGTTTCTGACGGAGCCATAGCGGCAACCAGCGCATACGCGTTTCTCCGCGGATAAGTACGATAATATATCTTATGTAAGGTTGCTATCAATTAACTAAATGGCGGGATGATGCATCAGTGCACTGTCCCGCCAATTTTCTTGCCGGCTATGTGGTATGCAAAACTAGATAACGTAGAATACAATATAGAAAATGAACGGAGGACCTTTATGAATCACGTTAAACACGTTATTCCGATGTCTGATTCGTCGGTCAGCATTAACCCTGAGGATATTCAGCCCACTGTGCTGCCCGATGCATTTATTCAGTCCGATATCGTGCGCAAACTTAATACGTTGAGTCTGCCGCGCTATAACCAGTTGCCCAATGTGACGCTCTACCGCGACCAGGTTATTGAGTATGTTGCGCTGTGGATGGAGCCGCTGTCTATTTGCGTTGGGCAGCCTATCATTACGCCATCGATGATCAATAACTACGTGAAGGTCGGCCTGGTGCCTGCTCCGGTCAAAAAGCAATATGGCCGCGAGCAGATTGCCCGCCTGATCGCTATCTGCATCTTTAAACAGGTGCTGCCTATTGCTGCGGTGCAGGCACTCTTTAACATTCAGCGTTTGAGCTACGATGCCCCGACGGCCTTTGATTATGTGGTCGATCAGCTCGAGGCATCGATTCGTTCGGCGTTTTCCGTCGAGCAGACGCCGGTTCCCGATACGGCGCATCAGGTAACGCGTGAGTCGCTGCTTGTGCGCAGCGCGGTTTCATCCTTTGTTTCGAAGGCTTACTTGATGAGCTATCTCAAGTTCAACGGGTTTAATAGCTAGCCGACGTATAAAACGGGCGGGACAAAGAGCCATCTGTCGCTTTGTCCCGCCCGTATTTTTGCTTGGTTGGACTTTATTTGCCCGAAGCTACGCCCATGCCGTAGCCGATGATGAGGCCGTGCATCTCGGCGTAATAGGAATCCAGGCCGTTGCAGGGCATGATGATGGTCTTGGAGCCGGGCCAATGCTCGACTATGCGATCAGTAAGCGCCTGGGCTCCAGCTTCGTTCTCAACGTGATCGATGATGACCTCACCGCCCGTAAAGCCCTCGGCTTCCATAGTGTCGATGATCTTGTTGAGCATCTTCTTTTCGCCACGCGTGTGCCCCACGAGTTCGATTTTACCGGCCTCACTCGCCGTGCCCAAAATGCGGATATTGAGCTTGTTGGCAATGACGCCAGCTGCCTTAGGGATACGTCCGGCTTTGGCGAGGTTTTCGTAATTGCACAAACTGAAGAGGATTTTGCTGCTCTGTTCAAGGCTATCGAAGTATGCGCAAGCATCCTCGAATGAGACATTCGGATTGCTTGCAAGGTAGCGGTCGAACAGCAAGAAAATGAGGTCCATTTTGCCGCCAGCTGCGCGTGAATTGACTAGATGAATCTGTCGGTCGGGCTCCTCGGCAAGAACCATATCACGAGCCGTGGCTGCCGCGTTGTAGCTGCCCGACACGCCCTCAGAGATCGGCATGCAGATGGTCATGTCTGCCAATTTGAAGAGCTCGGCCCACTCCCCTACGCTGGGACAAGCGCTCGAAGAAGCGTTCGTCTCCGCCTGAACAGCGCAGTTGAGCTCATGAACATCGAGCGAAAGGTCATCGACGAATTCACGCTCCCCCACTCGAATTTTGAGGGGCGCAAATGCAAAGGTGGTATGGGGTGCGGTCGGTTGCCAATCGCGGAGGTTACAGCTTGAATCGGAGATAAGTGCCCAGCTCATAGAGGGTCCTTTCTAATTGTTCTTCAACAATTATAGCTTTCTTGCTGGCCGATTGGGCCGCTATCTAGTATTCAAAACTAGATAGCGGCCTGGACTAAAGATAAAAGAATGGACCTCGCAACTTAAAGCCACGAGGTCCACATTCACACGCTGTGTAAGATGACTTAGTAACGCACGAAGATGTAGTTATTGTTCATGCCGGCGGCAACGGAGCTGATGATAACACCCGTGTTGTAGTCGGAAGCATGAATCATCTGACCACCACCGATGTAAATGCCGGTGTGGTACGAGTTGACCACAACGTCACCGGGCTGCGGATCGGACACACGCGTCCAGCCCATAAAGGTACCCGTGGTGCCCAGGCGGCAATAGCGACCAGTGAGGCAATAGCTAACAAAACCAGAGCAGTCGAAGCTGTTCGGGCCAATTCCGCCCCAGGAATAAGCGCAACCAAGCTTACTGTATGCACGCGATACAACAGAACCGCCGTCGACGGACTGGCTCGGAGCAGAAGGCGTCGGAGCCGGAGCAGGTGTGGAGGGCTGCGGCGTCGGAGCAGGTGCCGGCGTAGGAGCCGGAGTGTTGCCGCCCTGGTTGTTGTTATTGCTGGTCTGGCCACCGTTGTTGGTCTTCTCGGTCGTACCGGCAGTCTCGTTGCTCACCGTGGCCTTCTCGGCGGTGCTGGCGTTGATGCCGGCCTGCAGCGCGGCGTTGGCCTCGGCCTCTGCGGCAAGCTCGGCTTGCAGCTGCGAATCCAGGGAGTTTACGACGTTCTGGGCTTCAGCCTGCTGGGCGTTAAGCTCGTCAACCTTCTTTTGCGTGGTGGCGACGTTCTTCTCCTGCTCGGCCTGCTTATCGGTGAGCTGCTGCTTAAGCTCTTTGACCTCTTGAATGGTCTGAGCTTGCTTATCGGAAACTTTGCCGTAGTAGAACAAACGGTTGAGCATATCGCTCAGATCATCGACACCCGTCAGAACCTGAAGCAGGCTCAGACCGCCGGTTTTGTACTCGCCGGCGACATAGGTCGAGAGTTTGGCCTGACCATCGGCGATCTCCTGCTGCTTTTGCGTGATCTCGCCAGCAGTCTGATCGAGTGCCTGCGTCTGCGTGGCGAGCTCATCGTAAATCTGCTGGGTTTGGGTACCGATCTGCTCGAGCTTCATACGAGCAGCGGCAAGGTCGGATGCGGTATCGGCGTAGGTAGGAGCCGCGAGGCCCAAGCCCAAAACACAAGCGAGGGTTGCCGTAGCAGCGCAGCGTGCCATGTTTTTGTGCGTGTTTGCTGTGCGCATGTAGCTTCCTTTCCAGTAACTAAGGGTAACGGCTAGTCCACCGTCACCAGGCTAAAGAGCTCCACATCGTCATCAGACGGCGTGAGCTTCTCGCGCGGGTTGAGAAACGCAAGCTCAAGGATACAACCGTAACCGACAAGCTTTGCGCCCATATCTCGCACCAGTTTACCTGTTGCCTCGACGGTTCCGCCCGTCGCGACCAAGTCGTCCAGAATCAACACGGTATCTTTAGAGCTGATAGCGTCGGCATGGATCTCAATGGAATCCGTTCCGTACTCGAGCTCGTAGCTCTGGCTCACGGTCTCGCGCGGTAGCTTGCCCGGTTTACGTGCGGGAACAAAGCCGGCGCCAAGGGCTACAGCCACCGGTACGCCAACCATAAAGCCGCGAGCCTCGGGGCCCACGACCTTGGTGATTCCCATGCCGGCAAAGTGCTCGGCGAGGGCATCGGTCATGGCTTTGAGCGCCTCGGGATTGCCAAAGAGCGGCGTGATGTCTTTAAAGATGACTCCGGGCTCGGGATAGTCGGGGATGTCGACGATTTGAGATTCGAAGTCGTACATTGCATGACCTTTCAATGGGTTGCCGGATAAGCGGCAGCTGTTATTTGCCCGCGGTGGCGGTGCCGGATTGCGAAGGGGTGACGACCTTGAGCGGCTTTACGAGGGAATCCTCGTGCGAAGCCGGCGCGCCTATCTCTTCGTTTTTGGCCTTGGTTGACTCGGAGCGAGTGATTTCCTCATCGAGTGCATCGATGACGGCGTCCTCGACCACGGCGTTGAGCGACTCAAAAACGCGGTTCTTGAGCAGCGCGGTGTGCACGCCCTCCGTCAGGTCGTGAAGCTTCTTAAACGCACGCTCGAGCTTGGCGTCGCGCTCGTCATCGGAGGTATCCATGCCGAGCATGCTCACAAGCACCTGCTCAAACATCGAGGACTCGCGGTTGGCGGAAGACACGTACTGACGCAGGTTGCGCGGCTCGATATGGAAGCGCGACAGCTCGGAGCAGTAGCGGATGATCGGAAAATCGCGACCATCGACAAGCTCGCGATTCTGCGGACTCTTGATGATGCGAATGAGGTCGTTCTCGGCGAGCGAGCGGATAAACGAAATTTCGACGCCCAACATATCGGGAATGGTCTCGATGGGATGCAGCTTTTGCTTAGTCTCCTTGGGCTCCGTCTTGAGCGGAACATCGGATTGCAAGCCCACCTCGTAGGCGAGCGTTGACAGGTCCGTGGCGTTTTCCAAGCGCTGCTTAATCACGTTGAGCGGCATGTAGCGGGTCTTCTGCAAGTGCAGGATGACCTCCAGACGATCAACGTCCTCCTTAGAGTACTGACGGTATCCCTTAGGCGTACGATGAGGGGTAATGAGCCCCTCATCCTCTAGAAATCTAATTTTTGAGTTCGAAAGATCGGGGTATGCGCCTCGAAGTAGGTTGACGACTTGGCCGATACTCAGATAGTTGCGTTCGGCCATGCCCTACTCACCGGTTTCGATGCGCTCCGGCGTGCTCTCGTGGTAGATGAGCGTAAACGTACCGATCTGAACGGAAGAACCGTCGTGCAGCGGGGCTGCATTGACAATGGCACCGTCGACCCAGGTACCATTGAGCGAGCCCAGGTCCTCGATGCGAGCGCCGAGGCCCTCGCGAATAATGCGCGCGTGGCTGCGCGAAACGGTCATGTCATTAAGGAAGATGCCGTTCGCGGGATCGCGGCCGATGGTGGTCACGTCGTCCTCGAGCTCAAAGGCGGCACCAGTCTGCGGACCCTTGACGATGGACAGGACGGGGGCGGTGATGCGCACGTTGGCCATGAGGTCGGGAACGGTGACGTCGCTTGAAGGCACGCGGAATACGCAGGTAGCGTCAGCAGTCTTATCATTCTGAGGCATATTGTTAACCATGTTGTCCATGACAACCCCTAACTTATCGCGGACGTGCCGCAAATAATGAACCGTACGTAATCATACCCCAACGAATCAGTCTTCGATTTCAGGGTTCAGAAAGTCGATGTCCTCGTCCTCGGGATGCGCGAGAGCCTGTTTAATGGCCACTCCGCCCTTAATGGAGTAGATGACAGCCGTGAGCATGGAGAAGATCACGCCGCCGTACACAAAGAAGATGCCGAGGGGCACCGAGCTTCCGTTGAGGCCCGGGAAGGCCGTAAGGGTTGAAGATAAAAGGTGCAGGCCGTCAATAACGGGGAAACCGAGCAGCATGAGTGAGAAGCCGGTCATGAGCAGCGCCGTGGCAATCTTTCCGGGAAAGACCACATCGATGGGGCGACGGTGATAATGACGCACGATAAGCGTGCCGATGCCCAGATAGATGTCGCGGCCAATAATGAGTACGCAGACCCAGATGGGCAGCTCTCCGCGGACCACCAGGCCCAAGACGCCCGTAAACAGCAGCGCGCGGTCGCAGATGGGATCCATGACCTTGCCGAGCCACGAGACCGTCTTAGTCATGCGGGCGATCTGACCGTCCATCCAGTCGGTGGAGGCGGCAACGGCGTAGATGACGATGGCGATGACACGGTTGTTATCCGTCACAAACAGGTACAGAAATACCAGGGTGAGGATCAGGCGCGTAAAGGTGATGAAATTGGAGATCGTAAAGATCTTATTCGACGGGTAATCGGAAGTGCCGATAAGCTCCTTTTTGATCTTCTTTTTGATGCCCACAGGACTCCCCCGCTGGTTAACGACAAAACTTTCGATACTATACCCGTTCCGGCGATGTCTATCCAGCGCAGCCATAGAGAGTCCAGACATGTGGAGGGCGTCGTAGGCGGCGGGAGATTTCGCATTCGTGTACATCAGCCTCCAAACATGTCGGATAAAGTCGATTTTGGTGGCTGATGTACACGTTTTGATTCGGTGATTGCATCGAGCGGGAACGTTGTTGATTTAAGCAAAATAATCATGGTGATTAAAACAAAAAAGGTCAGGCACTAGGTGCCTGACCTGCAAACTTCTGGTCGGGACGACTGGATTCGAACCAGCGACCCCTTGACCCCCAGCGAGGTCAGAATGACCCTGACCTGTGCTTATTTTGTTAAAACACGCGCAGATAGCGCAAGTAGCGCATTTCCGCATTTGCAAATTTTACCAGCTCAGCGCGGTCTGTCCAGATAGCATATTTTCGGCTTCGAGGAGCGCGGTGCAGCCGATGATTTAATCAACGGGGGTGGGAGCCCCGAATCGTCGTCTCTCTGGGTTCCCGCAGGTGGACCCTTCTGTTTCTAATCAACTGCGGATTCAGGAGCTATGTGGCCAATGTGATACCGTTGAACCAGCGTATCGATACCGCTCAGCCATTCGCCTCGCCCCCGTCGCGCGCATCTTCATCCGGTCTGTCATTATTAATCTAACGATGCTTTGAGGAATGCAGGTGCTTCTAAATGTACTGTCGACTTCTTCTCAAACTAATCCTAAGAGACAGGGCCGTATGGATCTCCACGCTCGTTCTTGCCGCAGCCTTCTCCATCCCCATTGCGTTCAATTCACCCATCTACGGCCCCTTCTTTATGAAGCAGGGCATGCAGGGCTTTGTCGACGCATTCAATACGCGCGCGCCCCAGGCCAGCGGCACAGACCTATCGCCAGAGCAGCAAGATGACGCTGAGC
>DBGFTB010000056.1:0-24656 GCA_048532905.1 Collinsella aerofaciens | reverse complement strand
GGGGGGGGGGGCCCGGGGGGGGGCAAAGGTGTTGAAAAATGGGGCGGGTCCCCATATTATTGATGACGTCGACAGGCGGGGTGGTTCCCCGCGTACGTGCCATCTGAGTAACCGAGGGGAGGGCGCACATGGGAATGACGGGTGCATACGAGCGCAATCTCGATGCAAAAGGTCGTCTGTCCCTGCCTGCACCCCTTCGCGAGGAGCTTGGAGAGCACGTTCGCGTGTTCAAAGCCCTGGATGTCGATGCTCTGTACGTGTTCTCTGCCGAGGCCTTCGATAAGTGGGTCGAAGGACTCTTCGCGGGTCGTGAGGGCCACGAGGGTTTTAACCCGCGTGACATCAACGACCAGAAGCTCATGAGGGCGATCAACAAGCGCACCACGTCGATGGACGTGGACAGCGCCGGTCGTATCGGTCTTTCCGAGTCTCTCCGCAAGCAGGCGAACCTCGACCGCGAGGTCACGGTTGTGGGCAACTACGACCACCTTGAGGTTTGGGATCGCGCCGCGGCCGATGAGGACGATGACGATGAGGCCCTGCTGGACCTCTTCTTCTCGTAAGGGCAAGGCACGGGTAACGGATGGAGCGTGGGATCTTGACACAAGAATATCGGCATGAACCTGTCATGCTCGGCGAAGTGCTTGAGTCGCTGCGGCTAAAGAGCGGCTCCGTTGTCTGCGATTGCACCCTTGGCGGTGCCGGCCATTCGGTAAAGATGGCCGCGCAGGTGGGGGAGACGGGCCTTTTGCTCGGCGTCGATCAGGACGACATGGCCCTCGAGGCCGCTGGTGCCCGTCTGGATCGCGAGGTTCCCGGCGTTCCGCACCAGCTGCTGAAGGGCAACTTCGGCGACTTGGACGAGCTGCTTTGCTCGGCCGAGGTGCCCGGGGTCGATGGCTTCCTGTTCGATTTGGGCGTTTCGTCACCGCAACTCGATATCCCTGGCAGGGGCTTTTCGTATAACGAGGACGCCCCATTGGACATGCGGATGGATCCGGGTAATAACACCTTAAACGCAGCTGAGGTCATCAACACCTATAACGAACACGACCTCGCCCGGATTCTACGCGTCTACGGAGAAGAGAAGTTCGCCTCGCAGATTGCGCGCGAGATCGTGCGCCGCCGCGAGCAAGAACCGATCGAAACCACCGGCCAATTTGTCGAGATCATCAAGGCGGGTATCCCGGCTGCCGCTCGTCGGCATGGCGGACACCCGGCCAAGAAAAGTTTCCAGGCCATTCGCATCGAGGTCAATCACGAGCTCGATGTGCTCGAACGAGGGCTTGATGCCGCCACCAGGTGGCTCAACCCGGGCGGACGTATCTGCGTCATCTCGTATCACTCGCTCGAGGACCGTATCGTAAAGAACCACTTTAAGGAGATGAGCCAGGGGTGCACGTGTCCGCCGGAGATTCCGGTGTGCGTGTGCGGCAACGTGCCGATACTCAAGGTCATCACCCGCAAACCCTTGGTTGCCCAGCCTGATGAGGTTGAGCGCAACCCTCGGGCGAGATCAGCCAAAATCCGCGTGGCGCAGCGTCTGTAGGCGCGACCGCGCGATATTGGACCTCCCGCTCGCACCATAAACGAAGCTTAAACACACTACCAACGTACTCGGGATGGGAGGCGGCATATCATGGGCTACAACACTTCAAGCGCAGCACTCGCCTATGATATGAACGCCATGCCCGCCTATCGTGAGACGCCGCAGGCCCCCGTTGCTCCCCGTGAGCAGCGCGCGCCGCGCTTTGATGTCTACACGGGCGCGGGCCGTCAGGCAAACCAGGCGGTAAGCCCGGTTTTCATGAGCGTTCTTAAAACGTTTTGCATCATTGCGGCTATCTTCATGACGATCGGCGTCGCCCGCGTGGCGCTCGCCGGCGTTACGGCCCAGGTGCTCAACAGCAACGCCGAGCTTACCAGCACGCTCGAAAAGGCGACCGATGAGAGCTCCGACCTGGAGGTCATGCATTCGGTCTATGGCGCCGACACGCGCATTCGCGACCTTGCGGGCGCTTATGGCATGGTGGAGCCCAGCGAGAGCGTTACACTTGACTTTTCGCAGGATGCAGCCGCGGGCGCCAACGCGACCGCGACCGCTCAGTAGCAAGACGGTAGCTGAGTATGACAAATGACTATCGCCGCGGTTCCGATGGGGGCCGCGGTTCTGGACGTCCCTCGTCGCGGGGACGTTCTGGTTATCAAGGAACGGGTCGGCAATCTTACAACGCCGGGCGGTTCCGTGGCAACGACCCGGCGTCGCGACTTCGCGGCTCGGGCGGCCCTCAAGTGCATAACACCAGGTCGCGCAAGAGTTCGTCGACCGAATGGCTCACAGGCGCGCCTCTGCCTCGCCGCAAAGCCGTCATGGGCTTCATTGGGCTTGGCTTGGGCTTGGGCGTCTTTCGCCTTGCCGACTATCAAATTGTCGAAGCCGATAAACTGCGCGAGCGTGCCGATGCGCGCCGCCTGCTTGCGCAGACCCTCTATGCCAAACGCGGCACCATCTACGACCGCAACGGCAACGTGTTGGCGTCGTCGGTCGAATGTCGCAACATCGCCGTGAACCCGCAGCTTGTCGAGGATGTTGACAAGACGGTGTCGGCGCTGGTCAAGGCAACTGGAATCGATAAAAAGACCTGCCGCAAGCTCGTCGAGTCCGATGGAACCTGGGTGTATATCAAGCGCCAGGTGGACGAAGACGATGTTGCGGCGCTGGAGAAGAAGAACCTGCCCGGCGTGCTTTTTGAGCAGGCCATGAAGCGTGTATATCCATACGGCAATCTGGCATCGCAGGTGCTGGGTGTAGTGAATGTAGACAACGACGGCTTGACGGGTCTCGAAAAGCAATACAACAAGCTTCTGACCGGCACGAACGGTTCTCTCGTACGCGAGCGCGCGAGGGACGGCAGCTATATCGCGGGCGGTGCCTATAAAAAGGTGGCTGCGGTCGACGGCGTTGATATCGTGACGACGCTCGACGTCAATATCCAGCGTGCGGCCGAGGATGCCCTGGCAGAGGCTGTCGAGAAGACAAAGGCCAAGAACGGCTCGGCGCTGGTCACCGATCCTACGACAGGCGAGATCTTGGCAGCCTGCTCGTACCCGACTTACGACCAGACCGATCTGGAGAACGCCAAGACCGAGGATATGAACCTGCGCCTGGTCACTGACGCCTACGAGCCCGGCTCGGTCTTTAAGACGCTCGTGGCGGGCGCCGGCTTCGACTTGGGTGTCGTGCGATCGAGTACGTCGTTTGAGGTGCCGGCGAGCATCAAGGTGGGCGACGATACCGTCACCGATGCCGACAAGCGCGACTATGCCATGACCATGGATGTGCGCGAGATGATGCGCCGTTCGTCCAATGTGGGCTTTGTCCTAGTGGGGCGCAAGATCGGTGCCGACGACTTTGCCGCCTATGTGGACAAGTGGGGCATCGGTCACAGCTCGGGTGTCGATTTTCCGGGCGAGAGCCTGGGTATCGTCAAGGAGCGTGACCAGTATGACGGCGCCACGCTGGGCTCGATGAGCTTTGGACAGGCACTGTCCGTCTCGCCAATTGAGATCGCACGTGCCGTGGGCGGCATCGCCAACGGCGGCGTGATGATGACACCGCACTTCTATAAGTCCAGCAAGGGCGACGAGAAGGACTGGGGCGAAGGCGAGCGCGCGATTTCTGAGGATGCCGCATCCCAGGTGACATCGTGCATGCAGACGGTCGTGTCCGAGGGTACGGGCGTTGGCGGCGCGGTTGACGGCTATGACGTGGCGGGTAAGACCGGTACGGCCGAACGTGCCGACGAGAACGGCGGCTACCTCAAGGAGAACTACATGTCGTCCTTTATGGGCTTTGCACCGGCACAATCGCCCAAAGTGCTGTGCTATATCACGCTCGACGGAACGCCGAGCGGTTCAGATGCCGCTGCGGTGCCGTTCCAGTCCATTATGGCCAACGCGCTCGACGTGCTGGGTATCCCGCACACGAAGTAGGGGGTTACAATCTTTGGGGCGTTGTTTGTTGTCCCATATGAGGGTGTTCACATGCCCTGCACCACGCATGTGCGGCGCTGGGATACAATACGCCGATAGCATTATTAGGTTTACAGGGGAGCTGCAATGATAGAGATCGCCGTCAACAACCTCGCGGCCGCAACAGGGGCCCGAACCGTGACGGGAGAAGCCGATCGGGTATGCCGCGGGTGCGTTATCGACTCGCGCCAGGTCGAGGAAGGGACGATTTTCGTCGCCTTTCCCGGTGAAAACGTCGACGGCAATGATTTTGCTTCCCGTGCCGTCCAGTCGGGTGCCGGCGCCGTCGTGATGACGCGTGAGCCCGAGGCCGAGCTGGTCTCGCTGGCGCAGGACAAGGGGTGCGCCATCCTGCTGACCGATGATCCCGAGGAGTTTCTGCTGCGTTTGGCGCACACGTATCGCCTGGAGCTTGGCTGCCTGGTCGTTGGCATTACCGGTTCCATCGGCAAGACGACGACCAAGGACGTGCTCGCCGCCGTGCTCGCCAAGCGCTATCGTGTCTGGGCCACCAAGGGCAATTTCAATAACCTGATCGGCATGCCGCTCACGGTGCTTTCCGCTCCGGCCGATACCGAGGTCCTGGTGCTCGAGATGGGCATGAACCATTTCCACGAGATTGAGCGCCTGTCCCAGTCCGCCAATCCCAACCTTGCCATCGTGAGCAAGATTGGTACCTCTCACATCGGCATTTTGGGCAGCCGCGAGAACATCGCCCGCGCTAAGGCCGAGATTGTCCAGGGTATGTGCGCCGCCGGCGACTTCTTGCCGCTGCTGGTTTTGGGCGGTGAGGACGACTTTACGCCGTTCATTCGCGATACGTTCGCCCAGCCTGCTGGTATCGATGTGATGCTGGCCGGCGTCTCGGACGATGATGAGGTCCGTGCCCGCGACATTCGTGTTGATGACGAGGGCCGTCCGGTCTTTACGCTCGATTTTGGCCAGGGTGAGACGACCGATACCATGCTTGCCATCCCCGGCGTGCAGTCCGTCCCAAATGCCGTTAAGGCCGCCGCAGTTGCCTATCGCCTGGGCGTGACGCCCGAGCAGATCGATGCTGCCTTTAGGGGCCTCACGATCACCGGGCACCGCCAGGAGATCAAGCGCGCCAAGAGCGGTGCCCGCGTCATCGACGATTCCTATAACGCCAGCGCCGAATCCATGGCTGCTGGTCTCGATCTGCTGTGCTCGCTTTCGTGCACGGGGTCTCGCATGGCGATCCTGGGCGAGATGGGCGAGATGGGCGATGAGGCTCCTCGCATGCATGAGCTCGTGGGCGCCTATGCCGCCGCCAAGAAGCTCGACATGCTGGCGTGCGTGGGTGGTGAGCTGGCCCAGCTTATGGCCGATGCCGCGCGCACGATGGGCATGGACGAGGACCGCATCCAGGTGTTCTCCGATTATCAGCAGGTGCTCGACCGCATGGGCGGCGCGCTTGAAAAACATGATGTTGTACTGGTCAAGGGTTCCCGCTTTGTTGAGCTCGACCGCTTTGTGGAAGGTGTGTGCTAGCCCATGTTCGGCAATCCCTCGTATCCAACGTATCAGGCTTTTTTGGGGCTTGGCATCGCCGCTGCCATTGCGCTGCTGCTCATGCCGTGGTGGATCAAGCTACTTAAGGTCGAGGGTATCGGCCAGCAGGTTCGTGCCGACGGCCCCAAGCGTCATTTGGTTAAGCAGGGAACGCCCACCATGGGTGGCGTTGTCATTCTCGTCGCGATTTCGCTGACCTGCCTGCTGATGGGCAAGCTCACCACCGAGCTCGTGCTCGTGCTGCTCGCCACGCTGGCGACCGGCGTGCTGGGCCTGATCGACGACCTGACCTCCGTTACGCATGGGCGCTCGCTCGGTCTGACGCCTCATGCCAAGATGATCGGCCTAACCATTATATGTGTCACCTTTACGGTACTTGCCGTCAACTGGTGCGGCGTCGCCCCCGAGATTCGTTTTCCCGGCGGCCTGACGATTGACCTCGGTGTTCTTTCGACCACCATCTGTGGCCTTTCGTTCCCGTGGCTCTACATTGTCTTTTGCTGGCTGATGATCGCCGGTCTTTCTAATGCCGTGAACCTGACCGATGGCCTCGACGGTCTTGCTGGTGGCACCTCCATGATTGCCATGCTCGCCATGGCTGCCATGGCGTTTTTGCACGGAGACGTGAACCTGTCCATCTTCTGCACCGCGTGTGCCGGTGCCTGCTTGGGCTTTCTGTGGTTCAACTGCTATCCGGCGAGCATCTTTATGGGCGATACCGGCTCGCTTGCCCTGGGCGCCGCGTTTGCCTGCACGTCCATCATGACCAACACCGAGGTCGTCTCCCTCATCATCGGCGGCCTGTTTATCGTTGAGACCCTGTCGGTCATGATTCAGGTTGTCTACTTCCACTTTACGCACAAGCGCGTCTTCCTTATGGCGCCCATCCATCATCATTTCGAAAAGAAGGGCTGGGCCGAGACCAAGGTCGTCATCCGTTTTTGGATTATCGCTGCGGCCTTTGGTGCCGTTGGCCTTGCTCTGTTCTTCCAGTTGGGATAGTGGTCTTTCATGCCTCTTGCTGATGTCTTTAGCCTGCTCGTTTTGGGTCAGGGCAAATCCGGTCTCGATGTCGCCCGCTGGGCGCTGGCACATCCCGAGCGCGTAAGCGCCGTTACCGTGTATGGCGGCGGCACCTCTGAGCCCAATGACGCCACGCGTGCGCTCGAGGCTGCTGGTGCGTCGTTTGTCTATGGGACCGAACAGGTCGAGGGCGCCTATGACGTATGCGTGACGTGCCCGGGCATCTCGGAGTTCTCGGGCTTCTTTAAGGCCGGGCGCGATCATGCCGCCCAGATTATGGGCGAGCCCGAGTTTGCCTATCGTCTGTCGCCCGATAACTGGATTGCCATCACGGGCACCAACGGCAAGACGACCACCACGTCGCTGACGGATTATCTGCTCAAGGCTGCCGGCGAGGCCAGCGTTGCTGTCGGCAACATCGGCGAGCCGCCGGTCAACGAGATTGACGGCCGAGCCCACAACGAGTGGTTTGTGGCTGAGCTCTCGAGCTATCAGATTGCTACGACAACCGAGCTCCACCCCCGCGTGGCGGTGCTGCTCAACATCACTCCCGACCACTTGGGCTGGCATAAGAGCCATAAGAACTACGCGCTTGCCAAGATCAAACTGTTTGACAATATGGTCGATGACGATCTGGCGGTTGTCGACGTCGAAGACGCCGGCATTCGC
The DNA here is from genome assembly GCA_048532905.1 of Collinsella aerofaciens. Taxonomy (GTDB): domain Bacteria; phylum Actinomycetota; class Coriobacteriia; order Coriobacteriales; family Coriobacteriaceae; genus Collinsella; species Collinsella aerofaciens_CB. The sequence goes on along the minus strand of DBGFTB010000056.1, from coordinate 17,399 downwards.
GAGTTCGATGAGTACATCTACATGCCGGGCCGCCGCATCTGCAAGGTTGCCTTTGACGAGCCTGAGGGCGAGGATGCCGCCTTTGTGCGCGATGGCAAGATGATCGTGCGTCTGAAGGGTGTCGAGACCCCGCTCATCGCTATATCCGAGCTCAAGATCTCGGGCCATCACAATGTTATCAATGCCCTATGCGCTGCCACGGCTGCCTTGGCGGTCGGTGCCGATGTCGATGGTGTCTGCCGCGGTCTTGCCTCGTTCCAGCCGCTCGAGCACCGTGTGGAGCCGTGTGGCGAGATTGACGGCGTGCGCTACGTCAACGATTCCAAGGCGACCAACACCGATGCGGTCGAGAAGGCACTGACGGCATTTCCCGATGACGACGTGATCTTGCTGCTCGGCGGCCACGATAAGGGCACGCCGCTCACGGACTTCGCGCGCGTCGTTATGGATAACGTGCGCTCGGTCGTCTGCTTTGGCGATGCGCGCGAGCGCTTCACCGCCGCTATGGACGAGGCCGATGTCGATGGCGATGTGGATATCGCCCAGGCGGATGACCTGCGCGACGCCGTGGACGTCGCCCGTTCGCTTTCGAGCCGTGGCGACGTGATCTTACTTTCTCCTGCCTGCTCTTCGTTCGATGAGTTCTCGGGCTATGAGGAGCGCGGCCGCGTGTTTAAGGACTACGTGGCTCAGCTTGCCGCTACAGCGAAATCACAAATGGAATAGGGGTTGCGGTGAGAGAGGAGAGCCCCCGACAAGGTATGAGGAGGCCCGACTCGGACCGTGCTTCCTCACGTCGCACCACACCGCGTTCCAGCCGCGGCGGGCAGTCGTTTAGCGAACGCTATATTGCCGGCGTTCCCGCCCGTATCATGCGCCCCCGTTTGATATTCATGGCCTGCTTGTTTACCTTGGTATGCTTTGGCCTGCTGATGGTGTACTCGGCGTCTTCGGTCGAGGCGCTGCACGAGAATGGCTCGGCGACGTTTTTTTTGGGTCGACAGGCCGCGTTTGCCGTGGTCGGTGTTCTGGCGCTGATTGCCATCGTGCGCGTTTTGCCGGACAGCTGGTTTGGGGAGGATGTGCTCAGGATCTTCCTCATAGGTATGATAGGGCTACTGTTTCTGGTGTTCTTGGTGGGCAGCGGCAGCCGTGGCGCCACGCGCTGGCTCAACATCGCCGGCATTCAGTTCCAGCCTTCCGAGTTTTTAAAGCCATTTGCCATTGCATATTCGGCCATCATGCTCGATCGTTTCTTTTCGCCCGGTGGCAACATCAACGAATTCCTTCGCAAGATGGGCATCTACCTGGGCATTTCGCTCTTTCTGATCTTTATCCAGCCCGATTTCGGTACTGTCCTGATCATCCTGTTGACCCTCATGTGCATGGCGTTGTTTGCGGGTCTCGACCCCAGATTTATCATCGGCGTGATAATCTTCGGCATTCTCGTGATCGTGATTGCGCTTGTCGCAGAGCCGTACCGTATGGTGCGTATTCAGGTTGCCTTGAACCCTTGGGCCGACGAGTATGGTGACGGCTATCAGGCCACGCTTGCCATCATGGCCTTTGCTTCGGGCGGTCTGTTCGGCCGTGGCATCGGCAACTCAACCATGAAGTACTCGTATCTGCCCGAGGCGCACAATGACTACATCCTGGCTATCATTGGCGAGGAAGTCGGCTTTGTCGGAACCGTGCTGTTCTTCTTGGTGTTTGCGATGCTGATCTACTCGGCGTTTCGCATTGCCGAGCAGGCGACCGATCGTCGGGGCGCGCTCATGGCGTCTGGCTCCGCGGTCATTCTCGCAGTGCAGTTTTTGATTAACGCGCTGGGCATCCTCAACGTGTTTCCCATGACGGGCAAACCGTTGCCGTTTATTAGCTACGGCGGTTCGTCGATTATTGTGTCGCTTATGCTTGCCGGGTTGATCCTGCGCGTTTCGTACGAGAGCGCCCGCCGCGATGAGTATGACCGCCGCCGTGAGAGCTTTGCCGTTATGGACGAGAGCACCGCCGGCGTAGCCCATGTGCGCGGTGAACGACCTTCGCGTAGCGGCTTTACCGTTCTGGATGGTTCTGCATCCGAGCCGGCAGCTCGTCCACGCCCGCGAATGGCTCCGCAAGGTCGTCCGCAGCGCCCCAGCCCTCGCAACGCGGGCGGCGGATATAATCGAATCGATTTGAACTCGGACCCGTCGGCGCGTCTGCGTACCGACGACCAGGGACCGCGTGTACGAAGGGACTACCATGACCGATAAAATGACCGTTGCTATTGCAGCCGGCGGCACGGCAGGACACATCAACCCCGCGCTCGCCTTGGCCGAAGAACTGCGTGACCGTGGCCACCACGTTGTGTTCGTGGGCCAGTCGCGCAAGCTCGAGGGTCGTCTGGTCCCCGAGGCTGGGTTTGATTTTGTGCCCATTACGGTCACGGGCTTCGACCGCTCCCGTCCTTGGACGGCGCTGACCTCGCTGTGGCGTGTCAACAAGGCCAAACGTGCGCTCGCCAGTCATTTCTCAAAGGTCGGCAAGCCCGATGCTGCCGTCGGTTTTGGTGCCTATGTCGAGGTTCCGCTGCTGGGGTGGTGCAAGGGCGCAGGCGTTCCGTATCTGCTGCATGAGCAGAACTCTGTTCCGGGCCTGGCCAACAAGATGATGAACTCCCACGCCGCCCGCGTGTGCATCTCGGTGCCGGCAGCGCGTTCGGTCTTTGAGCGCGAAGGTGACCCTGACCACGTGCTCATGACCGGCAACCCCGTACGTCGCTCGGTGATCGAGGGCGATCGCGCTCGCGGCCGCAAGGCACTTGGCGTTCCCGAGGACGCTACGCTGCTGCTCGTCTTTGGCGGTTCACTTGGCGCCCAGCACCTCAACGAGCGCGTGGTTTCGCTCAAAAACGAGCTGCTTTCGCGCAAGAACCTCTATGTGTTGCATTCGACGGGTGCCGACGGCTTTGAGGAGACCGAGCGCGCTTTGGCGCTGACGCCCGAGGAGGCGAAGCGTTACCGCGTCCAGCCTTACATCGACAACATGGGCGATATGTTGGCTGCTGCCGATTTGGTGCTCTCGCGTTCGGGCGCATCGAGCGTGGCCGAGATCGCTGCGCTCGCCGTGCCCTCGGTGCTCGTGCCGTATCCGCATGCGACGGCCGACCACCAAACCACCAATGCCCGGTATCTGGTCGACGCCGGGGCCGGCGTGCTCTGCGCCGATGCCGATATCGACGGTTCTGCCTTTGCCGATGAACTGCTGCACCTGGTCGATGACGCGGCGGCGCGCGACGCCATGCGTCAGGCGGCGCGTGGTCTGGCTCAGGATAGGGCCGCCGCTCTTCTGGCGGATGTGGTAGAGGGTTTGCGTTAGTTAGACGGGATATCGTCGGTCGCCCTCGCGCTGATGCGGTAGGTGCGGTACAGTTAACGGGTTACAGGCAGTGTTTACGCAAGGAGTACACGAGCACATGGCTGATTCCCAGACTGCAACCTCCGCGCCCGAGTTTAAGAGCGCCCACTTTATCGGTATCGGCGGCGCCGGCATGAGCGGCATCGCCCTCGTTCTGCACGAGCGCGGTTATGCCGTTACCGGCTCCGACCTTAAGACGTCACGTTATATCCGCCAGCTTACCCGCTCTGGTGTGAAGGTGCATGTGGGCCATGAGGCCGCCACGATCGACGAGGTCAAGCCCGACGTGGTTGTTGTCTCCACCGCTATTCCGGAGTCCAACCCTGAACTCGTGCGCGCTCGCGAGCTTGGTATTCCCGTGTGGCCCCGTGCCAAGATGCTCTCTGCCTTGGGCCACGGCTACACTACCGTCGCTGTTGCCGGCACGCACGGCAAGACCACCACGTCTTCGATGTGCGCCACCATGCTCGACCGCATGGGTCTGGATCCGAGCTTCCTGATCGGTGGCATCGTCGAGGGCTATGACACGAACGGCAAGAACGGCTCGGGCGACTACTTTGTTGCCGAGGCCGACGAGTCCGACAGCTCCTTCCTGTTCCTGAACCCCAACGTGGTCATTGTGACCAACGTCGAGGCCGACCACCTCGATCACTACTCGGGTATCGAGGAGATCGAAGCGACTTTCGCCAAATTCATGAGCCTGGTGGGCGAGGACGGCACCGTCATCGTCTGCGGTGAGGACTCGCATCTGGTCGAGCTCGCCAAGTCGACGGGCCGTCACGTGCTTTCCTACGGCTTTGCCGAGAGCAACGACATCGTCTGCATGCACCCGGATGTCAAGGGCATCCAGAGCGACTTTATCGTTCGCTTTGAGGACGGCACTGAGCACGCTGTGGAGATCAAGAGCAATCCCGGTCGCCACAACATGCTCAACGCCACGGCGGTGCTCACCGTCGCCCATGTCCTGGGCCTTGACATCGACGCCGCCGCCAAGGCGCTCTCGAGCTTTGAGGGCGTCCGCCGTCGCTTTACCCACGTGGGCGATATCGATGGCATCACCGTGGTCGATGATTACGGCCATCACCCCACCGAGATCAAGGCGACGCTTGCTGCCGCTTCGTCGCTGGGCTACAAGCATGTCGACGTCGTGTTCCAGCCGCACCGTTATTCGCGTCTGCAGGCCCTGTGCGACGACTTTGCCGATGCATTTGCCAATGCCGATAAACTGCTGCTGATTGATGTGTTCTCGGCTGGCGAGATGCCCATTCCGGGTGTTACCTCTAAGATGCTCGCCGATACCGTGCGCGCCAAGCATCCTGGCAAGGAGGTCGTGTACTGCTCCAGCCGTCTTGAGCTCAATCAGGAGCTCGAGCAGATGGTGGGCGAGGGCGACCTGCTGCTCACTATGGGTGCTGGTGACGTTACGACCGTCGGTCCCGAGTTCATTGAGTATCTGACTGCCAAGAAAGACGCTTAAGTCTAATGGGTCTGTTTAACGCCGTCATGGCGCTCTCGGGCATGATCGACACGGATGTGATCGAGGACGAGCGCCTTGCGCGTCATACGAGCTATCGTATCGGCGGCAAGGCCGACCTCTTTGTGACGTGCCATAGCTATCATGCCCTTCGCCGCGCCGTGGCGGTGCTCGATCGCGAGCAGGTGCCGTGGGTCATCATCGGCAAGGGCTCCAATCTGCTGGTTGCCGATGGCGGTTATCGCGGCGCCGTCATTTCGCTCGGACGTGAGTTTCAGCGCACGGTTGTTGCCGATGACGGTTGTACGCTGACGGTCGGTGCGGGCGTGATGTTTGCGCGCCTGGTCAACGATGCCCTGTCGCGTAGCCTCTCGGGCCTTGAGTTTGCCGTTGGCATCCCTGGCTCGGTTGGCGGTGCGATATCTATGAATGCCGGCACACGGACCGAGTGGATTGGCTCGCTGGTTGAGGATGTCGTAACGTTTGACCCGGCATCCGGTATCAAGCATTATGCGGGGTCCGAGATCACTTGGGGCTACCGCGAATGTAGCCTTCCCCGCAATGAGATTATCCTCGAGTGCGTACTCAAGCTTAAACCGGCGCCCAAGGCCGACATTCGCGAGCGCATGGAGCGGTACCTGACGAGGCGCAAGCGTACGCAGCCCATGGGTCGCGCATCCTGCGGGTCGGTCTTTCGCAACCCGCCCGATGCGAGTGTGGGCAAGCTTATCGAGGATTGTGGATTAAAGGGTTTTTCGATTGGCGGCGCGGAAGTTTCGCCCGTTCACGCTAATTTTATCGTTAATAACGGAACTGCCTCGGCCGATGACGTTGCCGCGGTTATCAGACATGTGCACGGAAAGGTGAGGGAGGCGTATGGCATCGAGCTCAGACCGGAAGTTAAATTCCTCGGCTTCTAGAGCATCGAAACCCACCTTCCGCCGCGCCGGAGGGCGTTCCGGCGCGCCTGCCAAATCTCAACGCAATACCGTCGCGCATTCTAAGTCTGTCGGGCATGCTCGACAGACCAGTCGTCCGGTCGTCGGCTCGCAGCTCGGTAATCGTCCGGCCGCAAAAAAGTCCTCGCGTCCCTCGGTGACTTCAAAGCCTGTTATGGGCGCCAAACCTGCCCGTCCCATGGCAACTCCTAAGCCCTCGACGGGAACTAAAGCGCCGCGTCCAGGTCGCACGCTGGGCGCATCGAAACCGCGCTCGCTGACATCGGTGCCGGCTACCGCCAAGAAGCCTTCGGGTAAAAAAAGCGTCAACCCGTTGTCTTCACTTGGGGCGATGGTAAATAAAACATCAGACGCCGCTTCTGTCGTTACAGGCAAAGGCAAAATCGTTGGCGGCGTTCTGGCCGTCTTGGCCGTGCTCGTCGTCGTTGCCATCGTGGTGATTAACTCTGGATTGTTTACCGCCACTGATATTCAGATTCAAGGCAGCGAGCATGTGACGAAGCACGATGCTATCCAGCTGATCGATTTGCCCGAGGGAACGTCGCTTTTTAACGTCGATCCCGACCAGATTACCGAGGACCTCAAGCAGAACCCGTGGGTCTCGGGCGTAGATGTCCAGCGTCAGTTCCCGCATACGCTCATCATTACGCCGATGGAGCGCAAGGTCATCGCAATTGCCTATATCAGCTCCGATGACCTTGCCTGGGCCATCGGGGATGATGACACCTGGATCGCCCCGCTGTCGACGTCGGTCGAAGTGGATGACCAGGGCAACGTCATCACGACGGGGCAGGGCTCAAATACCCTGACCGGCATTGATGCCGCGCTGGCGCTCGCTAAGCACTATGGCGCGGTGTTGTTGACTGATGTCTCGGCGGATGTCGCTCCGGTTTCCGGCCAGGCGGTGAGCTCCAAGGCCGTTAAGGCTGGCTTGGATTATGTGCGTGGTTTTTCGAGCGAGTTCTTGGGACAAGTCAAGGATATTTCCACGCCTTCGGTCGAAGCCATCTCGGCAAACCTCAATAACGGCATTGAGGTGTCGCTGGGCGATTCGGACGATATCGTCAAGAAGGAACGCGTAGTCACCAAGTTGCTTTCGCAGGTAGAGGGCGTAACGTATATCAATGTGCGCTCTCCGGGTAACTACACATTTAGGAATGCTCCGACCTCGTAGCGCTGGTTGATGCTTTGTTGAGGGGCCATACCACGCCGTTTATCTGGTTTGTTTGGTTTTCACGGTCAATTATTTGACTGATACGTTCATAATGTGCAAACATAATACGGTTTACCTTTGCATTTACTTTCAACCTGAAGGTTAATGTGCGCAGGGGTCGACCCATGCTATGGCTATAACCTTTGTTCGGAGGACCGACATGCACGAGACAGAGATCAACAACTACCTTGCCGTCATTAAGGTGGTCGGCGTCGGCGGCGGCGGTACCAACGCGGTCAATCGAATGATCGAAGAGGGCATCCGCGGCGTCGAGTTTGTTGCCATCAACACCGATGCTCAGGCACTCGCGATCTCTGATGCCGATATCAAGGTGCACATCGGCACCGACCTTACCCGCGGCCTGGGCGCCGGCGCCAACCCCGAGGTTGGCCGCAAGGCTGCCGATGAGTCCCGCGACGACATTGCCGAGGCGCTCGCTGGCGCCGATATGGTGTTCATCACCTGCGGCGAGGGCGGTGGCACCGGTACCGGCGCTGCTCCCATCGTTGCCGATATCGCGATGAATGAGGTCGGTGCGCTGACCGTCGCCGTCGTGACCAAGCCCTTCACCTTCGAGGGCCGCAAGCGCAAGAAGAGCGCCGAGGAGGGCATTAAGACCCTCTCCGATTGCGTCGACACCATGATCGTCATCCCTAACGATAAGCTGCTCGACATCGCCGAGAAGAAGACCACCATGCTCGAGGCCTTCGCGATTGCCGATGGCGTCCTTTCCCAGGGCACCCAGGGCATCACCGACCTCATCACCGTCCCCGGTATCATCAACCTGGACTTCGCCGATGTTAAGACCATCATGAAGCAGGCCGGTACCGCCATGATGGGTATCGGTACCTCTTCTGGGGACACCCGTGCCGTCGACGCTGCCCAGCAGGCCATCTCCAGCCCGCTGCTCGAGAGCTCCATCGATGGCGCCACGCGCGTGCTGCTCTCCATCGCCGGTTCCAAGGACCTGGGCATCCAGGAGATCAGCGACGCCGCCGACGTTGTCGCCAACGCCGTCGACCCCGAGGCCAACATCATCTTCGGTACCGTTGTCGACGAGTCCCTGGGCGATCAGGTGCGTATCACCGTCATCGCTACGGGCTTCTCCGACTCCAACGTCAACCGTCAGGACGAGCTCTTTGCTGCTCAGCAGTCTCAGAGCAAGGCCGCTGCCTCCGCTGAGCCGCAGCGCACCGCTCCTGCCACGAGCCCGGCTCAGGCCGCTCCGACCCGCAACGTCGGTGGCACCGAGCTTCCTAACTTCGGCAACGATCAGTTCGAGCTTCCCGACTTCCTGAAGCGCGGTAGCTTCTAAGTCGTTCTTTGCATTGTTGTGCACAGGGGCGTGTCCGTATGGACGCGCCCTTTTTATTTCGACTTTGTAAACTAGAACCTCCAATCTCTTTACGTTCCCTTTACGATTGCCTCCAGCGCAGCAGGTATCCTTTTAGAGAAGTATGACAGCCGTATAAACGCGGGCTGTAGCGGCGATGCCGCGGTACTTGTGTTATTAGGAGGCTTTAGTATGGCAGCACGTGCGGACAAAGTTTCGCGTGTCGACCATGATGGAGTTACGTTGGTGGAGGGCGCGACATCCGATGTTCGCTTTGCCTTCACCGAGCGTGCCGGTGGCGTTTCCGAAGATGCGTACTCCTCACTCAACTTGGGCTCGCATGTTGGCGATGACCCCTTTGCTGTTCAAGAAAATCGTCGTCGTGCGCTCGAGGCTATGGGTGCCGCCGAGTGTGAGCACAACCTGCTCGTTCCCAATCAGGTCCATGGTGATCATATCGTTGCGGTGACCTCGAACGGCGCCGATGACCTTGAGGACGTTCGCGAGCAGATTGCCGAGGGCTGTGATGCCATCGTCTGCACGGCGCATAACGTGCCCGTGCTGCTCTGCTTTGCCGACTGCGTTCCCGTGGTGCTGGTGGCCCCCGGCGGATTTGCCGTGGTGCACTCCGGTTGGAAGGGCACGATTGCACGTATTTCCGCCAAGGCGTGCCAGGCGCTTTGCGATGCTGCCGGTTGCGATGCGAGCGACGTTTCCGCCTATATCGGCCCCCATATCATGGGTGACGAATATGAGGTATCCCAGGAACTCATGGATCGCTTTGCCGCCGAGTTCTCTTGCATCGATGCGAATACCTCTCGCATGCTCGATCTTTCCGCTGCCATTCGCGAGGCGCTGGTAGATGTCGGTGTCGACGCGGATAATATCGTGGATACCCAGCTTTCGACCGTGCGTCAGAACGACCGCTTTTATTCCTACCGTAACGAGGACGGCACCTGTGGGCGCCATGCTGCGATCGGCGTGATGCTATGAGAAAGATCGTATCGGTCCTGAGCGCCGCTGTGCTTACGCTTACGCTGTGCGCCTGTTCTTCGGGATCTTCTAGCTCTTCCATTACCGTGGCCGGCTCCACGACCTGCCTTCCTATCGCCGAGATTGCGGCCGAGGGCTTTAAGGAGGAGACCGGCATCGACGTGCTCGTTTCCGGTTTGGGTTCTTCCGCTGGGATCGAGGCCGTCAGCGCCGGCACGGCCGATATCGCCAGCTCCTCTCGTGGACTCAATGCCGACGAACAGGATCTGGGCCTGATTCCCATCGTCATTGCCCACGACGGTATTGCGGTCATCGTGAACGACGACAACCCCGTCGATAACCTCTCGACCGAGCAGCTCCGCGATATCTACGCCGGCAAGATTACCAATTGGAAAGAGGTCGGTGGCGAGGACCTGAGGATTCAGGTCATCAACCGAGACGAGGCGTCCGGTACGCGCGAGGCCTTCCGTACCATCGTGATGGATGGCACGCCGTTCGATCGCCGCTCGGCTGTTCTTTCGGGTACGGGCCAGGTGCGCGACGTGGTATCTCGTTCGCATGGGGCCATCGGCTACATTTCGCTGGGCTTCGTCGATAGCCTCAACGCCAAGACCTCGGTCAAGGCCGTCTCGGTCAATCATGTTGAGGCGTCCGAGAAGACGGTCGCGAGTGGCGGCTATCCCATCTCGCGCGACCTTTACTTCTTTGTGAAGGGTGTGCCTTCGCAGCAGGCGCAGGATTACATCGACTATGTGACGTCCGAAAAGATGGACAAGCAGATTCGCGAGGCGGGCTTTATTCCCGTCACCAACGACGAGAAGGGGAGTGAGTAGCATGGAAGCACAGGAAAACTCCCAGACTGAGCAGAATGTTCAGACGCCCAAGAAGCGCGAGCTGGCGCTCGTATCGCGCAGTACCTATATCAAGGAGAAGGCGCTGCAGTGGATCTTCTTTGCCTGCGCGTTCTTGGCGGTCGTTACCGTCATCCTGATTTTTGTCTTTACCACGTACTCGGCGCTGCCCGTCTTTACTGACATCGGTCTGGCTGACTTCTTTAGCTTTACGTGGGCACCTTCCGAGGGCCACTACGGCATCTTGTCGCTGCTTGCTGGCTCGGGTCTGGTGACCGTCGGTGCGCTCGCCATGGGCGTGCCGCTGGGCGTGGGTACGGCCGTTTACCTGGTCGAGATTGCCAGCAAGCGCGTGCGCAAGCTCATCAGCCCCGCCGTTGACCTGCTGGCGGGCATACCCTCCATCATCTACGGCTTCTTTGGCATGATCATCATCCGCCCGTTTATCGCACAACTGACCGGCGGCCTTGGTTTTGGTGCGCTGACGGCGTGGTTTGTGCTCGCCATCATGATCGTCCCTACCATCACCACGCTCACCATCGATGCTCTCAATTCCATTCCCATGGGCATTCGCGAGGCATCGTATGCCATGGGCGCCACAAAGTGGCAGACCATCTATAAGGTCGTGCTACCTGCCGCGAAGCTGGGTATCGTTGATGCCATCGTGCTGGGTATGGGCCGTGCCATCGGCGAGACCATGGCCGTGCTCATGGTCGTGGGTAACGCCCCGGTTATTCCCGACAGCATTGCGAGCCCTATCTCGACGCTCACGAGCCAGATCGCGCTCGACATGAGCTATTCCTCGGGTCTGCATCGCTCGGCGCTGTTCGGCATGGGCGTGGTCCTGTTTATCATCTCCGCCACGCTGGTGGGCATCGTCCGTCTGATTTCCAAGAAGAAGAGGGGGTAGGCTATGTCCGATTCCGTTGACACGACGGTCGATACGACCTCGTCGCGCGAGCGCATCAAGCGTGCCCTTTCCCACGGCAAGAAGGGCCGCATCAACAAGGACCTGTCCAACAAGATCATGCTTGGCGTGTTTCGTGCCGCTGCCTACATCACCACGCTGGTGCTGGTCGCTATCATCGCCTACGTGGTCATCAACGGCCTGCCACACATCTCGCTCGACTTTATCTTCGGTTGGCCCCAGGGCGTCAACGCCGAGGGCGGAATTTGGCCCACGATCGTCTCGACCGTCTACGTGACGGCGCTCGCCATGCTTATCTGCACGCCGATCGCTGTGCTGGCAGCCGTCTATCTGGCCGAGTACGCCAAGCAGGGCAAGGTCGTCGAGCTCATTCGCTACGCTGCTGACGCTTTGGCCTCGGTGCCCTCCATCGTTATGGGCCTGTTTGGCTACGCCTTGTTTGTCGAGGCCATGGGCCTGGGCCTTTCGATGGTCTCGGCCGCCCTGGCACTCGCGCTCTTGATGCTTCCCATCGTCATGCGCACCACCGAAGAGGCCATTCGCGCCGTTCCGCGCTATATCCGCTGGGGCGCATATGGCCTGGGCGCCACCAAGTGGCAGGTTGTCTCCAAGATCGTGCTTCCTTCTGCCTTTGGCCGCATTGCCACGGGCATCGTTCTCGCCATCGGCCGTGCCATCGGCGAGACCGCGGTGGTGCTCTACACCATGGGGCAGGCCATCAATCTACCTATTTCGCCGCTCGATTCCGGCCGCCCCATGACCGTTCACCTGTATCTGCTTGCCAACGACGGCATCAACATGAACGCAGCCTACGGCACCGCGCTCTTGCTGATGGTGATCATTCTGGCCTTCAACCTGTTTGCGCGCTTCCTGTCGCGCAGGCGTCGCTAGTTAAGGAGTCCCATGTCCGTTTATCAGTCCGCTCCCACGCTGGAGCAAGCGGCCATTACGGCCAAGGATTTCAACTTTTGGTACGGTGACTTTCATGCGCTGACGGGGCTTGACCTCAACATCGCCAAAAACGCCATCACCTCCTTCATTGGCCCTTCGGGCTGCGGCAAGTCGACGTTTTTGCGCTGCATCAACCGCATGAATGACCTGATCGAGGGCACGCGCGTCGAGGGCACCATGACGCTCGACGGCAACGATATCTATGCCGAGGGTGTCGACCCGGTCGATCTCCGTCGTCGCGTGGGCATGATCTTTCAGCAGCCCAACCCGTTTCCCAAATCCATCTACGAGAATGTCGCCTTTGGCCCTCGTCTGCAGGGCGTGACTAGCAAAAGCGACCTCGATGACATCGTGGAAGAATCGCTCAAGCGCGCCAACCTCTGGAAAGAGGTATCCAATCAGCTCAACAAGGATGGTTTGGCGCTCTCGGGCGGTCAGCAGCAGCGTCTGTGCATCGCGCGCGTGCTTGCGGTGCAACCCGATGTCCTCCTGATGGACGAGCCCTGCTCCGCCATCGACCCCACTTCCGTCTCTAAGGTCGAGGATCTGATGGCCGAGCTGGCGCCCGAGATGACGATTATCATCGTCACGCATTCAATGCAGCAGGCAGCTCGTATCAGTGACTACACCGCGTTCTTCTTGCAGGAAGTTGCCGGCGAGCCCGCTACGCTCATCGAGTATGGTCAAACCGACGCGATCTTCACCAGCCCGGTGGACTCGCGGACGGAAGACTATATCACCGGCCGCTTTGGCTGATCGGTGCGACTAGTCCTAAGCCGATCGGATCTGGTCCGGTGCGTATTCACTGTGCGGGCGGCATGACCGCACCCAACTGATTGGAGTGAACCATGCGCAAACTGTTTTCCCGTCAGCTCATCGAGGCCCGTCACGAGATGCTGAGCATCTACGAGGCCGTCGATCTGGCCCTCCACGATGCCGTGAAGGCCTATGTGACCGACGACCGCAAGCTCGCCACCAAGACCAAGAAGCGCACGCTTTCGATTGACGCACGCTGCGCCAACCTGGAGGCCGTCTGCTACAACCTGATTGCCACGCAGTCACCGGTCGCCTCCGACTTCCGCTTGCTGCAGACGATCATCTACGTCGACTTTAACCTGCAGCGCATGACCGATAAGGTTCGCCAGATTTGCCGCGCCACGCGTCATATGATCAAGGCCGACATCTCGCTGCCCAAGGAGCTTGTCGGCACGGTCGAGGCCGAGGCTGAGGCCGTCTACCAGGTGCTGGGCTCTTCGCTTTCTGCGCTCGTCACCAACGACATGTCCATCATCTGCAACTTGGCCGTCGAGGACGAGCCAGTGCACGCCGCCTACGAGAAGTTCTTCCGCACCTTTAACCGCATGGACACGGGCGATTTTATGGACGACGACAGCAACTATGACGACCTGCGCCGCGCCATCATGGTATCGCGCTATCTCGATCGCATCGCCTCGATTTCCATCGATGCCGCCTGCCGTCTGACCTTCCTGTTGACCGGACAGCGTATGACTGCCGGTGATATCGCCTGCACTGATGAGGATGAGCTCGAGAGCATGCGCGTGCCTTCGGGCGAGGGTGTTATCATGAGGCCCGCCGTCGACGCTCGCTACGTTGCCAAGGTGCCCGCTAACGAGGTCAGCGAGGGTCTTCGCTACCTGCTCGATCATCTTGAGGATGAGGACGATGGCGAGGACGACGAGGAGTAAGTAACCCCGTTCGTCGAAAGATTGTAAATACCTAAGTGAGCGCGGCCTTGCACATGCGGGGCCGCGCCCTTGCGTTAGCATGGGACTACTTGTTTGGCTGTCAGCGGAGGCGATTAGCAATGGATAACTATTTGGACTTGATGCGCGCTCGCCGCGAGCAGATTCTGGAACGTTTTTATGCGGCGCTCGATCGCGCAGGCCGTCCCCACGACGCCGCGCGCCTCATTGCCGTGTCCAAGACCGTTGGTGTCGATGAGACCGTTGCCGCCATCCAGGCGGGGTATCGCCATTTTGCCGAGAACCGCCCGCAGGAGCTGGTTCGCAAGCTCACGGGTCTGGCGGAGCATCCGGAGCTGCCCGAGGTGCGCTTCGATATGATCGGCAACCTGCAGACCAATAAGATCAATGCGGTGCTGGGCTCAGCCGAGCTGATTCACTCGGTGGGTTCGCTGCATCTGGCGCAGGCGATCTCGAGCCGTGCTGTCCGCAAGATTGAGGCAGGCGAGCTCGCCGGCCCCCAGCGTGTGCTCATCGAGGTCAATGTGAGTGGTGAGGAGTCGAAGGGAGGCTTTTCGCCCGATGAGATTCGCGCCGCCGCGGGTGAGCTTGCGGAACTTGAGGGAATTTGCGTGCAGGGGCTTATGACTATGGCGCCCCGGGGGAATAAGGATGTGGCACGCCGCACCTTTGCGGGGCTTCGTGAGCTGAGGGATGAGCTGGAGGCGGCGCATCCCGATTTGAACCTGCCTGAGCTTTCCTGCGGCATGAGCGAGGACTTTGAGCCTGCCCTTGAGGAGGGCTCTACGCTCGTTCGCCTGGGCAGGGTAGTATTTAGCCCGGAGTTTGCAGTAAAATAAGGCTCTGAAGTGCGCACTGATTATCGGGGCGCCTGCACTAAACCGCGAGAGGACACAACCATGGGCTTCCTTGACGAGATTAAAAATAAGATGCACCTGGGCGGCCAGCAGGGTTACGACCAGGGTTATGGCCAGGACGACGACTACGGCTACGATGACGGCTATGACGATAGTTATCAGGGCAACGGCTACAGCGGTGCTTCGGGCGAGGGCTTCTACACCCAAGACGAGCCGAGCAACGGCCTGCTTGGTCAGACGCGCCGCGGTGAAGCTGAGTCGGTTGCCGTGTATACGCGCTCCGGTCAGCTGGTCGGCGATGACTCCCGCCATGCCACGACGTATAATCCGCCTTCGCGCTCGCAGGACAGTGTTGCGAGCGGTTATCGTCCTGGTGCCTATGACACGCCGTCGAGCTACGCCGAGAACACCCGCGCCCGTGCCGCCGCTGCGCCCGCGCCTGCACCGAGCGATGCCTCGGCCTATGCGAGCAATATCATCAACGCCACACCGCAGCTGCCGGCCTATGTCCTGCGCCCCGAGAGCTATGACGACGTGGAGACCGTGGTGCGCCGCGTTCGCACCAAGCAGCCTGTCGCACTGATTTTTGTGGGCGTACGCACCGAAGTTGCCAAGCGCGTCTTGGACTTCTCTTACGGCTTTGCCTGCGGTCTGGGTGCCACGGTCAAGGAGGTGGGCGACCGCGTGTTCATGGTGCTGCCCGCCGGTTGCGAGGTCAAAGATTCCGATCTCAAGAAGCTTCGTGCCGACGGCTACCTTAAGTAAAGACAAGACGAGGAGATTCCCATCAACATCTACACTATCGTCCAGCTGGTCAACACGCTGTTCAACTTCTATTCCACGCTCATTGTCGTCTACTGCTTTATGACGTGGATTCCCATGAAGCAGGGTGGTTTGCTTCAGGATATTGCCGCGGTGCTTGATAGCGTGTGCGGTCCGTGGCTCAACCTGTTCCGTCGTTTCATCCCGCCGATGGGCGGTATCGATTTTTCGCCGGTCGTTGCGATTATTGCGTTGCAGTTGGTGCAGAGGCTGGTTCTGCAGCTTCTTATAGGTATACTCGTGTAGAACTGACTTAGTAACTTACGTCGGGCGTGTAGCGCCGAGGCGATGAAAAAGGAGACTTGTTATGGCTATTACCCCTGCAGACATCCAGGCTCAGACTTTCTCTGAGGCCAAGCGTGGCTACGATCCTGCTGAGGTCGACGTCTTCTTGGAGACGCTGTCCTCCGAGGTTGACGCTATGCTCGCTAAGATCGTTGACCTTAAGGGTCGTCTGACTGCTACCGAGCAGCAGCTTGCCGATGCACAGGCTCAGCTTGCCCAGGCTCGGGATACCGCCGACCAGGCCGTTCCTGCCGCCCCCGTGGCTGCTCCCGCCCCTGACTTCTCCGCTCAGGAGCGCCAGATTTCCGCTGCCCTGATCGCTGCCCAGCAGACCGCTGAGACCATCGTTAACGATGCCAACGAGAACGCTGAGCGTATCCGCAACGAGGCTGACGCCAAGGCTCGCGAGGTTATCCGCCAGGCTCTGACTGAGAAGCAGGCCGAGCTCGAGGAGATCGATCGTCTCAAGGCTTCCCGTGAGGAGTTCAAGGCCGAGTATCTTAAGCTCATCCAGCACTTCATGGACGATGCCCAGAACTCCTTCCCGGCCGACCTCATGGCCTCCACGCCGGTCGGTTCTGCCGCTTCTCCTGCAGTGACTGTTCCCGCCGAGCCGCTGCCCGTCGCTGACCCGGTTGTCCCCGTGGCCGATCCCTTTGCCCCGATCGACAACTTTGCTGCCGACGACCTGGACTAACATTCGGCCTACAATTTAGTGCCTAGAAAGGACCCGCAGCTTGCGGGTCCTTTTTTATGACTGTGCCGGGGTGCGTAACATAAAAACCAAGCCCTGCACATAGTGGCGCAGAACTCGGCGAACGGATGAACGGTCAAGGGTAGGCTTTAAGGCATGTCCCAAAAATCTACTTGAGGAGGAAGTCGGGGAGGGGAATGGTGCGGGCCTCGCGATGCTCGGGATCGGCGATGTGGTCGGCAGGATAGCCACAGACGAGCATGTGATAGGGATAGACGCCCTTGGACAGATTGAACTGTTCTTGTGCCACCTCAGGCTTAAAATGGCATACCCAGCACGTTCCCAGGCCCTGCTCGGTGGCCTCCATCATCATCTGATCACACACGATGGACGTATCGATTTCGCTGGAATTCATCTGATCATACGGGCGCACCCAAGCGTCATCGGTAACGCTGCAAATAAGGAAGACAAGCGGAGCCCCAAAGATAGACCCATCACGAGCAAACCGAGGCTGACAAGCAGCAGCCTTCTCCAGAAGCTCAGGCGTATCCAACACCATCACACGGGTTGGATGGTTATTACAAGCAGAAGGAGCAATCCGCCCAGCCTCAACAATGGCATCCACCACAGCCTGCTCAACAGAACGGTCCTCAAACGAACGACAAGAATACCGACCACGAGCCAGATCCAAATAACTCACAACCAAGACCTCCAAATTCAACGAATCAATCCAAAGTAAAACAAAGGGTACCCAAAGCCCCATCCACCCAAACGTTTAAGGCGGTCCCAAAGTTCCCAATCGGGTCCAAAGGCCCCGCCAACAAAAGCCCCATCGCTTTCAAAGTATCAGCCAAAGTTCCCAATGGTGGTACGTAAGGCGAAGGGCCGGCACCTGTTTACTTTCGAACGACTCTGC
>DBGFTB010000055.1:0-28452 GCA_048532905.1 Collinsella aerofaciens | reverse complement strand
CAGCCCGGCGATGTTCTCGGGGTTGCCGGCGTAGGTCAGCTTGTCCAGGACGGTCACGTGCACGCCGGGGTGGTTCTTCACCACGTAGTGCACGAAGTTGCTGCCGATGAAGCCGCAGCCGCCCGTGACGATGATGTTCTTAGGCTCAAAAGTGTCGGCCATATTTACCCCCTCTTTGCCTCGTTGGCCACATTCAAAAGATACTTTCCATAGGCGGTCTTCTTCAGCGTTTCGCCCAGTTCGTGTAACTGATTATGGTCAATGAAACCGCGGCGATAAGCGATTTCTTCCAGGCACGCAATGTAATACCCCTGGCGGCTCTGCACGGCCTCTACGTATTCTGCGGCCTTCAAAAGACCCTCGGGCGTGCCCGTATCTAGCCACGCCATGCCTCGCCCCATCAGCTCAACTGATAGTTGGCCTTGATCTAGGTAGGCATTGTTGATGCTTGTGATCTCGAGCTCTCCGCGCGCGCTTGGTTTAACGTTTGCCGCGATGTCGGAAACCTGTCCATCATAGAAGTACAGCCCTGGTACTGCATAGTTCGACTTTGGAAGCTCGGGCTTTTCCTCGATGCCAACCACACGATGGTTCTGGTCGAACTCCACCACACCGAAGGCTCTAGCGTCCTGCACGGGGTATCCAAACACAACGGCCCCGCCATGGCATTCGACCTTCTCCTTTGCGCGCGTAAGCACGCGAGTGAGGTCTTGACCATGGAACATGTTGTCGCCCAGAACCAGCGCACACGGTTCGCCGGCAAGAAAATCGCGCCCGATGGTAAAAGCTTCGGCTAGACCGCGAGGTTTGGCCTGTTCTGCGTACTCTAGGCGCATGCCTAACTCGGATCCGTCCCCGAGAAGTTCCTTGAACGCCGGCAGGTCACGTGGTGTCGAGATGACAAGCACCTCTCGGATTCCAGCGAGCATCAGAACGCTCAAAGGGTAGTACACAAGTGGTTTATCGTAAATAGGCAGAAGCTGTTTGCTAATGGCTTTAGTAATCGGATGCAGTCGAGTGCCAGACCCACCTGCAAGAATTATGCCTTTCAACGTTTTCCCTTCAGCGGCAGCCGAAATAAAGTGCACATTGCTGCTCAAGTCACTTATGGCTGCTTGAACAAATAATATATTGGTCGTATATCTCTTAGGAGTCTGATGCCGTTCTTGCTAATTTCCTCGATTGGATTCAGCGTTCGGTTCAGATTTGGCTTTGGTTATGGTTTTAGTTCTATCGCAATTCTTTAAACCTATTGAGAGCCATTTCAGCCTTGAAGTCTTCAAGGAAGTATAAGAAGTCATATTTTGGCTCGTAGCCTAATAGCTCACGACAGTTTTCGATATCCATTACATAAGAAGGACCGCTTGGCATTTCCGGACGGTAGACAATCTTTGATTCAACGCCGTCTGGATTGAATACCTTCGCGATACCGCGAATCCAGTCCTCATTTGAAGTTCCAATACCTGTACCCACATTAAAGAAGCCACCGTCAACGTTCTCTACGGTCACAGCTTTACGTAAGAGCTGACAGAAGTCCTTGACGTTTACAACATCTTTGGCGCGAGTGGGATCGCCCCAGATTTCAAGCGTTTCTCCTGCCATAGCTCGATCCATCAGCAAACGATACCCAAGTGTCCTGCGCACGCCATCGACGTTGTATGACTTGTCGGGGGTAAAGGCGTAGACAGTGGGAAGCCTGAACACAAAGCCTTTTAATCCGTACTCAGCCTGATAATGCTTGATCAAATCAACGGCGAAGCATTTGGAAAGAGCATAGACGGTGTGATCGCCAGTCATAATAATATTGCGATCATCGTAAGGATGAATTACGGGGTTTTCCGGAGTAACGGAACCCAGCACATCGGATATGGTCTGAGCATAAAGAATGCGATCAGCACCTGACTTACGGCAATACTCGAGTACGTTAAGGGCTCCACGGCTGTTTACGTCAATATAATCGGAAGGGTTATAGCCGCTCATATATGCTGGCAGTAAACCGGCAAGAAGAATCACCGCATGGACGCCCTCTTGGGGGAGCTGCTCTAGAGTAGAAGCATCGGACATATCTACACTGGAATAACTAATGCCATAGCGATTGAAAAAATTCGTCTGTCTATGGCCGGCGGCAAACACCTCATATTCATCTGCAGGCAGGTGATTTACTAGATCTTCGGTAAGGTATGCACCAGTGTTGCCGGTTGCACCGATTACTACAATTCTCTTTTTCACGGTTAGCTCACCTTCGCCCTCATGAACTCACTCGGCTCGGCGCGAAATGCATCAAGCTCGGCTTGTGTGTCGAACCTAAGGAATACCGATCCAAATGCATGATTTGCTGCAGTGAACGCCTCAATTTTGGCGCCGGGCTCAATCCACAGCTGCTCTTCGGCAAGATGCGAAGCGACAAAATCAGATGCATATTCCATGCCAGCGAATACGCCGTCGTGATCAGAGTGAAGCATCTGCTGGTACCAGAAACCGTTGTAAACGGGCATCGAAAGATTGCTAACGGGTTCGCCGAGCGCGGCCTTCACCGCTGCCATGACAAGATCGGTCTTGCCGTCGGTGGCATATTTGAGCATCTCGCACAGTCGATTGCCGCCGCCGCGCGGAGAGCTCTCCATAATGTAGGCTTTGCCATCGGTTGCCACGCGAGTCTCTATGTTAAATACGCCGTCACGAAGGCCCAACAGATCAGCCAATCGCTGCAATTCCGAGACAAGCTCTATTTGTGCCCACGCCGGCAATGATGCTGGCATTGCATACGCAGCGGGCGTGTAGGGATTTGGAACGGAGGGATCGAACAGCTGCGAGGTAAAGCTCACGCACGAGAACTTTACGCCGCTAACGAATCCGTCGGCATCGGAGGAGTCTCCCTTCTTCTCCAAAAACTGCTCGACGATACAGCGCCCATCACGCGAAAACTCGAGAGCGTACTCAACCGCCGCCTTAAGATCCTCGGGGCCATCCACGCGCGAGCAGCCCTTCGATCCAGCCGAATCAACCGGTTTGGCAATCACGGGATAAGCAATCGAATCGGCTTCTTTCATGGCCTCGTCGGCAGAGCGGTAGATATGAAGCTCGGGACAATTAAAGCCATTGTCGCGAAGGAAGGCGCGGTAGCGCTCTTTATCTTGAAGAATGCTGATCGCCTCATAGCTTCCCTGGAACGGCAGCCCCAGTTTCTCGGCAGCATAGGACGCGGACACTACACCGGGATCGGCAGCGAATGACATAATTCCGTCGGCCTTGCATTTTTTAGCGGCGGCAAGAACAGCCTCGTTATCGATGATGCTCGCATTGATGTAGTCATCCGAGAAGGCATGTGCATAGTTATGCGGCAAATAATCGCAAGTAACGACCTTCGCGCCCAACTCGTGCGCTGCCTTAATAACCGGCAGTGCATAACGTGCCCCACCAAGAAGGAGAAGTGTCTTGCTCATCGGTTTTCCTTTCCTGCATCCAGAACGGTATTGCAGATGCGGTCAACGTCTTCCAACGCCAAATCGGCGTACATGGGAAGCGTGATCACCTGGGATGCCGCCTTCTTTGCCACTGGCGTGCGGTCGCTTGAGTACACGCTTCGATAGCATGCGTAATCGTTGACCAGTGGATAGAAGTATTTGCGCGCGCCGACGCCAGTCTTGTCCAGGGCATCGAAAACGTCATCGCGCGTGGCGCCGAAGACACTCGGATCGAACAGCACGGGAAGGTACGCATAGTTGTGGCGTATGTTCTTGGCGGGACGGAAAACGGTCACGCCGGCTGTGCCATCAAGGTTATCCCAATAACGCTCAGCAACGGCCTTACGCTTGCCGATCTCGGCGCCCAGGTGACGAAGATTGCAGACGCCCATAGCCGCGCAGAACTCATTCATCTTGGCATTGCCGCCGACGTACTCAACGTCCTCGGGACCTGTAATGCCGAAGTTCTTCCATTGGTTGAGCAGCGGATACAAATCTTCGTCCTTAAAGCAGACGCAACCGCCTTCGATGGTGTTGAATACCTTGGTCGCATGGAAGCTGAACATAGACGCGTCGCCGAATGCCGCCGCGCTATTGCTGCTTCCGTCCTCGTTCACGCGCTCTACGCCGAAGGCGTGGGCTGCATCGTAGATGACCTTCAGCCCGTGACGGTCAGCGATCTCCTGGATGGCGTCGACATCGCAAAGATTACCGTATACATGGACAGGCACGATGGCGCAGGTGCGCGGGGTGATTAATCGTTCAATGCTCTCGGGATCTAACGTTAGATTCACGGGATTCACGTCGGCAAACACGGGAGTAAGTCCCTTTCGCACGATAGCGTGAGTGGTAGAGGCAAAGGTGAACGGTGTAGTGATGACCTCTCCACCGGTCGGAAGAGCCATGGCCTCGAGGATGCACTCTAGGGCATTGTGACCATTTGTGAACAGCGCAAGGTTGTTAATTCCCAAACGCTCCTTAAGGTCTGCCTCGAGCTTCTTATGCTCAACACCCATATTGGTAAGCCAATGGCTTTCCCATAGAGGTGCGACCTCTTCAAAGTATTCCTCCATAGGAGGCATGGAAGATTGTGTGACAAGAATGCGGTTACCCATATCAGGTACCTTCCCTTCGCTATGCTGCTTTCAAAGAACGATGACTAAAACGGATACTGTATTGACGCAACGTCTTTAACGACGTTTTGCACCCAAGAAATCCCTAGCGGTATTGATGAGGTATTCAAAGGCTTCGAGTTTAAAAATGCCTGCGATACCAAAATAGGTAATTGCCATTACGGCAACTTCGACAAAAATTTGAAGTCCAGGCGAGGCGACAAATGACCCGCAAAACAGCGCAAGTCCTCCTGCTATTGCTGAAATCACAAATGCAGGAGCGATATCGCGTATTTGCTCAGAGTAGGAGTATCCGATAACCCGTTTGTTGGGATAAGCGTTAACAAATGTCGAGATGATGCCGGTAATCATATACATGGCAACCATTAAGTAAACGTCCTTTAATATAAAGGCAGCAAACAAAATGAAGCAGATTCCATAGGGCTTTTTGATAAGTTCAAGCTTCAGGAACAGATCAGAACGCCCCATGCCGTTAAGTGCCTGTAGGTTAGTGGTGTGTATTGGTAATAGGGCGTATATAAAGCAATACATCTGCAGAAACGGCACACAAAGCAGCCATTTCTCTCCTAGTAATAAGACAACAATCGGTTTAGCCGCTACTGCAAATAGCGTCATAGCTGGAACAATAATAAAGGTTGATGTTTTTAGGGCCCTTCGCACTAATCGCTTCACCTGATCGGAATCAGCCTGAACACGCGAAATTGCTGATAGCATGACAGGCTGAATTGCCCCATCCAACATGCCCCCTAGAGCCTGGGGGTACTTTTTTCCCTGAGAAACTAAGCCGAGGTCTGAGGCGCTGAATTGCTTACCTATAATTAAATCTGAAAGAGATTGATAGCCTTGATCCAATAAACCAGAAACGAGGAGTTTCCAGCCAAAACTAATATGCTTGCGAGCTTTCGACCTATTAAATATGGGCTTCGGTAACCATTTAACCTGGAGGCCCAAAAAAAGACAGTTGCTAAATTGATAAATTAACTGCTGAAGAACTAAAGCCCAAAGGCCGGCCCCTGCAGTGGCTGAAACAATACCAGCTATTCCAGAGACGATGACAGCTGCAATTGTTGCATTAAACACCTTACGTAGTTTAAGGTCCCGCTGTACTATTGCCACCTGAACAGAATTGAAGGCTGTTACCAATAGCAAAAAACCCATAACACGTAAGGGCCAGATTAGATAATCCAAGGAGTAAAAGGACGCAATTGCTGGTGCTGAAATATAGACCAACAAGCACAGAACAATCGAGGTTCCAAAACTCAACCAGAACACTGTCGACAAATCGGAATCTTCAACTGTTTGAGCTTGAACTATTGATGTATTTAAGCCAGATTGAACAATTGCATTGCCTATGTTAGCGAAGACAAGAATAATTGCTAGGGCACCGAACTCTTCAGGGGCAAGCAGACGCGCCATAACAATCTGTACGGCGAGTTGAACAACTGCATTTCCTCCCCTTTCAAATAGTTTCCATATTAAAGAAGAAAGTGTCTCTTGTTTAAGTGATGGCTCCTGTCTACTTGTCATATTCGCTCCATGGGTTGATTAGCTTTTGAGATTTTCCAGTCAGCTTTCTCTGTAAATACTTCGCTAGATAACCAGTGATTAAGAATGCCCATTTCCACCAAGGTTTTGACTGAAATTTGTCGTGAAGAATAAGCTCATCCATGTTTAGGGCAGCGTCTTGAGGGTTCACAAAGTCAAATTCTGGTTCTTCTTTTAGTTTTCGATTCTGTAGTTCTGCTGAATTAGAGAACGCTTTTGTAAAGCTATGGCCGTTGCCCACGACCCCTAAGTCACGTTGCAAGTTTTCGATAGGGCAAATGGCGACCTTGTCAAATACAATCATGGCAACATCCCATGTCATATCAATAGAGTAAAGTCGTCCATTGTGCCAGGGCGTTTTGACTCTAGTGTTATATGTGTCCTTGAGATATTGGTAGCAGAGGGACTTGGAGCGTTTGAATAGCTTTAATAAAGCTAACGGATGATCGCCTATCGATAGGATTGATTGATCTAGAACAAAGTTGTAATACGGTAGGATACATTCACTCCAGGATGCCATGCCATGCCATAACATTTGTCGTTTCTCGGTATTGCAATCATCAATGTTTATGCTTCTAAGTAATGGAGTGTATCCATCTCCACACCAAACGTAATCAGAAGGATTAATTACAACAACATCGTTATCGGTAGCGTAAATTTGAAGCGCCTTGTTGCAAAAATCTAAGAAACAAGGAGCAGGCTCGTTATCATCTTCCAAAATGATAATCGAATCATGTTTTGAGAGGATTAAACGTACGAGCCAAAGATAGTTTTCAAACGGGCCTAAATTAACCTTATGAAAATATAGATTTAGCGATTTAAACGGATGGTCGTCATGAATTGTGTTCAGATAATTACAGACTTCCACATAACCAGACTTATATTTTGTATTCGGAGGATAATCGACTGAAATATAGACGTCAGTGTACTCGGCACAATGGCATCTACCGAGAGAATCAATCGTTGTTTTTAGGCACTCGATTCTACTCAACGTTGTAATTGCAACTGGTGCAAAGCTGCCTTCGCTAGAGGAATACGATATTTCTTGTGACATGGTAAGCTATTCCCATCACGAACAAGGTTTCAAGGTTTTATAAAGTAGATTGTTTATTCAGGACGCAGCCCTGCTTCACATATCAAAATGCCCATTAAAGCTAAGTAATGGAACAAGCAGAAATAAGGATGGATTGACAGCAGCAGCCGGGTAAAAACTTTCACTCAGAGCTGCAATCATGTAAATAACCACAAATGCAAGAGATGCCCAATCGCGTGTTTCTTTAAGCCGTTTAACAATTAACTGCATTGATCCGAATAGCAAAATGAAGGCAATTAATCCGTAGGCAACGAAGACGAAGACGTAGCTATTGTCAAAATTACCCTCTGAGGTCAGCATGCCATGACCGAATGGACTCGCCGTGTAGTTACTGAGAAAGAAGTTGTTGTAATAAATACGACCCTGAAAAATCCTATCGAGAACGCCGACAAAACCGTTTCTCCCATAGAGCAACGCAGTGCCGAACGAAAATGCGATAAGAAGCGGGAGCACGGCCGTTGAGAACCTGACGAACAGTTCCCTTATCTTCCCTGAATGCTGAAGTACATAGAACAGGAGCAGACCACCCATGCCGAGGAACAGGCCGATGTAACTGCCCGTGATGTATTCACACAAGATGTTCAAAACGGCAAACACGAGGTAGACGATAATTCCGCAATTTCCCCTTTTCATATAGAGCGTCAGGAAGACGACCGTGAGAAAAGACAAGTGCATGACGTTGGTAGAGGAGCCGTTTACAAGGACTCGCTGAATGTATGTGTCTGTCGCCATTTTATAATACTGGTAAAATTCAACTTCATAAATACCCGTAGCGGCAAACAGCACTACGAAAAGAAGTCCTACGATTTTCGCGGTCAGAAATGTAAGTAGCACCCTCTTGATATCAATGTCCTTGGCGCCAACCAACAGCATGACCGTAAGTAGCAGGGTGAACCGTTTGCTAACAACCAACTCGATGACGCCGAGGGCTGCAAGACCCATTGCACTCAAGAAGAAACGCGGATCAAAGTCCAAAGCAAGAAACCTAATAACCGCGAATGCGGCACCGAGCCCGACGCAGGCGACATAAATATCGTCACCAGCGCTCAGGCCAAGCGTGCTCATAAACACGACCGAGAAAAGATACGCGCAGTACAGAAGGTCCACGACTCTCATGGAGGAAACGTTCCCCGCATTCATGTCGGTGTATTGCTTTATGGCAGCCTTGCGCTTAATCAAGATACTTTCCTTCCAAAACGTCTCCTTTCGACCAGCACAGACAAGGGGAATACAAGGAGGGCCAATACCCTATTAGAATCGATTCCGGAGAAGACGGGCTCAGCGACCGCCATGTTCAGGGACTCGATTCCGACGAGGGCCGAAATTCTTTCCCTCAGCGCTCGGACGCTCGAGTACCGCCTGGCAGATTCATGTCGCTTGACAAGTGCCATGCGCGTACCCACCGGGCTGCCCAGCCAATTCTTCCAGATGTTTTTGGTGAGACCTTCCTCGAGGTATTCACATCTGTAGAAGGGTTCGTTGTGCACGCAAAACAGCTCGGGAGCAACGAAGTCGTAGTAAGCCGAGCCTTCAGGAATGAAACGCTCGCCCTGAACAACGGGAAATGGATGCCGCCTTAAAACATCAGTGTTAAAGACAATCGCCGTCTCGATGACGAGACCGTATTTCATGCGCATATCGGCAAGCTCAATCTTGTCAGCACCATCGGGAAACCATGTATCCAAAGCCGTTTGCGCAGCAAACAGCTTTGGATACAGAAGACCTTCTTCCGTATCCAAAGCTGTTATGTCGTGCAAGATAGTCTCCACAGCGTTGGGCTCAAGCCAGTCGTCCGAGTCAACGCAAATAAAATACTCTCCAGATGCCTCAGCAGCACCAAGATTATGTGCAACGTGTTTTCCAGAGTTCGGCTGTTTGATATATCGAATAGGAAAGGGCGACGTGTCTAACCAAGAGATAACCATGTTCTCAGTATCGTCAGTCGATCCATCATCCACAATGAGCCATTCGAATCGAAAGTCGGTCTGAGATATTAGTGATGCATACAGGCGCTCAAGCTCATTAATACGATTATAGGTCGGTGTAAATATCGTTAATAATGCGTTGCCCATTAACGAACACCCTTAATTATGTTCTTAAACGCCTTGAAAAGAATAACCCCTCTAGGGCCAACCGCTCTCATAACTTTATGCTTAAAATGCGTCGCCGGTCCAGCCCATGATCCGTCGAAATGATGAATGGCATACGTATTTTCAGTTACGTTAATCTCATGCGTAAGGAAATCCTTTGGGCAAAAATATTCACTTGGATAAATAGTTATCCCAGCAACTTCTTGGATGCCAAGTTTATCTTCAAGTCCAAAACCTTTAAGAATATCAGTTGTACGAACAACGACAGTGGTCTGGTCGTAGACACCACCAGTCTTTAAAAAGTGATCAGACTCATAGGAATCGAGGATAGTCTTGTAGAGGCCAAGCCCCGGATTGGCCGCAAGGCCAAGCCCCGGAGCGACAGCGCCGGCAGTACCAGAGCTGAAATCCTGTTCAAAACCCATAAAAGGGCCCCTTTGAATAATTTCATCGAGAGGCTTCAAAAGCTCGACATCAGTATCTAAGTAGACCCCTCCATGCTCATACAAAATCTTGAATCGCGCATAGTCGCTTGCAAATGCCCATTTCTTTACGCTTATAGCTTCGCGAACATAATCACAGCAATCAGTATCAAAGTTTGATTCGTCCCAACGAACGATCTCGTAGCCTGGCATATATTTTTCCCATGAAGCAATGCAGCGTTCAGCTAGAGGGGGAAGCGGATTACCGCCAAACCAAATGTAATGAATCTTCTTGGGTATCATGGGGTTAAAGCTCCTCAATCAAACCACAGAGCTCCTTACAGAACTCTAAGTTATGGCTCTTAAAATAGGTTCCGCATGAAAGTTCACGGGCTCGTTCTATTGCTTGAGGCAGCTCTTTAACGTCATAAATAGGCACGATACCGCCCTGGCGCTCCGCCACAATGCGAACGAAATCCGCTTGATGATCATTCACGTGTTCGCCAAGGTCCCCTCGACGCGGAACAACAACAGGGACCTTCCCGGCCGCCATCGCCTCAATGAAGCTCGAAGGGCCACCATGCGAAATCACCACATCCGCAACTTCCATATAATTCTTCATCTGATGGAACGGCACAAAACGCGAGTGATCACAATGGATAGGCTCATATGTTGAATAGCCTGTCTGAATGAAAACCGGTTCCGTAAGTATCCCGTCCGCCCTGAGTTCGTCGACAGCCTTGACCAAGCGATTGAACTGCTGCTCGTGGGTGCCCACGGTAACGAAAATCATTCGACCACTTCTTAGAAAATCGAGCCGAGGTTCACGGCGTGCTTGTATACTTCCAGTTGCTCCGGCCACTGGACAACGAACAGGTCAGCGATCCCGTTGAGCATCCGACCTGTCATGGTCGGCTTATCCACGCGGTCGAACACCTCTACGTAAACGCATTTGGCACCCAGCAGCTTGCCCAGTACGAAGAAAGGAACTGCCACGGCAGCTCCAGACGAGATAATTAGGTTAGGACGCTCCTTGCAGAGCACCTTCCAGGCGAGAACCGTGTTCTTCAGCAGGTTCGGGATGTTGCGGTTCGTCGGATAGTGGCAATGGTAGACGCGCTCCCCTTCCAGAAGAGAATTCGCGTCCTCCTTGTCGAAGGTCACCCAGAACCTATCGGCAGCTTGTGACCAAAATGGCCTCAAG
Source organism: Collinsella aerofaciens (assembly GCA_048532905.1). Lineage (GTDB taxonomy): Bacteria > Actinomycetota > Coriobacteriia > Coriobacteriales > Coriobacteriaceae > Collinsella > Collinsella aerofaciens_CB. Next base: position 17,501 of record DBGFTB010000055.1, on the reverse strand, counting down.
AGCCACATATGAGTCAGATGTCCTCCACTTGAACTCGGGATACACACTTTGGCTTTTGAAAGATCCATCTAGCACGCACCCTTTCCCGTGATCACTTCGATGATGGTGAGAGCGATAATTCTCAAATCGGTGAGGAGCCCGCGTCGCGCAATGTATTCCAGGTCGCGACGAACCATCCCGTCGAATCCGGTCGAGTTGCGCTCCGTAACCTGCCACCAGCCGGTAATTCCCGGCTTCACGGCCAGGCGCTGCAGGTCGTATTCCGTGTACTCGGCCACCTCATTCGGCAGCGGCGGACGCGGGCCCACCACGGACATCTGACCCAGAAAGACGTTCAGGAACTGCGGGAACTCGTCGATCGAGTGCTTGCGGATGAACTTGCCGATTTTCGTTACGCGGGGGTCCTCCCTCATCTTGAACATGGCACCGGCGATCTCGTTCTGCTCCTTGAGCTCGGCCAGGCGCTCGTCGGCATCCCTGTACATGGAGCGGAACTTCCACATGCGGAAGGTGGTCAGGCTGCCGTCGGGGCGGGTCTGACCAACGCGGATCTGGCTGTAAAACGGGTTGCCCTCGCTCTCCAGGCGGATGGCGGCGGCCAACACCAGACCGGGGATCGCGATGAAGACGAGTACAACACCGCTGAAAACGATATCAAACGTGCGCTTTATGGCCCGGTAGGCCAGGCGCGAGTTGTCCCAGTCCATGATGGATTGCATGGCCCTGTAGCTGGCGGCGCCCTCACGCCGGTCCATGGCCTGAGAAATGAGCGCTGCCCCCGCAGGCGCATCCGTTGCAAATTGAGTTTTATCCGACACGTTTTCTTCCAAGACTTCGTCCCCGGGTCGGGGATCCTCCCTGTTCTGTGTAGCGGTCGCCAACAGCTAGGCGATCGCCTTTTTAAGGTTTCGCATTACGCGCTGCTCGGCCGAAAGCACTGCAAGGCCAACGCGCGTAGTTACGCGTCGGCCGCATAGGTCGAGCTCCAGATAAGCAGTGCTCTTGCGTCTGTTAATGGTTTTGATAAGGCCTTCGTGGCCCAACAGCGGACCAGCCGTTACTACGACCTGGTCGCCATCTTTTAGGGCCTCGCTCATGGGCACTACGCGGTCTCCCCTATTGGTAAAACTGCCAATGAGCTGGGTCTCTTCTTTTGCCAGCGGCACAAACTGACCGTCCTGGGAAAGCACCCGGGCAAAGTCGTCCATGCGCAGCAGGTACTGTTGCACGGTCCGAGGATCTGCCGTATCGCAGATGAGATAACCGGGAAAGAGCGGCTTGGTCGTGACGATCCATTCGCCGTGTACCTTGATCTCGGTTTGATATTGGGGATAAAAGAGCTCTTGCATGGCGCTCGCCGGCACCACGCGCTCGATGCGCTCGCGCATTACATCTTCGCGACCGTTAATGACCTGGATCACATACCACACGAGCACCACCCCCTTTGCTGTCTTACGTGTGGCTCACGGAGTTTGGGTATGGCTTCGCCAGGGCGCTTGTGCGCGAAGGCGCTCCATATTCAAACCCTGAGCCCAGTCAGACAAGCACGTGGCTCTGCCCCACCGTGAACGGTATGTATAGAAGCAGTTGCTAGAGACGCGGAGGTGTATCGCAAAAAGACCGCATCCCCAGCTGGCTGCGTGCGAGCCAGTCAAGCGGGTACAAAACTGGACCGCACGCAAACAGCTGTAGGACTACTACGCTTTGACACGCAAGCTATTAAATGCACCTTGGAATTACATCAATGCAAATAAATAACGTCGCATGACTTCTTTATTGGAGCTCGTGGTGTTTCTGGCACCGCCGTTACGGCCGGATGCTGATCAACCCTGCGCTTTATGGCTTGCTGGAGCCGCGAGCACAGTTGAACTCATGTAACGTTATGTATCCTAGCACAAGTTGTTAGTGAAACTGATTTGGGCAGTACTGGACAACATTTCGTTCATTTAGCGTGTTCAAGGGGGCTGTTTTGCGATGTTGTTCACATTGATGCAGGTTATTGGGATGCTAACGGTGATTAGGCGCGTTCCTGATGCCCAAATGGAACGGCGATCTACACTGTGAATAGCGTTTGTCTAACAAACTATGTACAGACATGTGAAATAAATTGTGCAACTTTTTGTTGACGTAGGAGGGGTTTGCGGCGCAAGGTATTTTGGCATGAAAAAAGGCCTTCGGAATACCGAAGGCCTTTATATTCACGATGGTGGAGACGAGGGGGATCGAACCCCTGACCTCTTGACTGCCAGTCAAGCGCTCTCCCAGCTGAGCTACGCCCCCGTGACGACGAAATACTATAGGGGAAGTTGGCGCGACGTGCAAGGACTTTTTTGGTCAGACTCTAAATGCCTAATGATATAGGTAAGCGATGGCGGTGCCGGTATGGACTTGAATCGTGGCTGTTGACCTGACGACGTTGCTGATGCCCGCGTCGGCCAGCAGGCCCAGTGGGCTGTGGTCTAACTCCCACTCTAGGCCGTGCTCGCTAACCTCGGTGTTGGGAGCAATGGCGATGATGGAAAAGGTCTTGCCTTCGGAGCCCTCGATGGCCCACGATTCGCCTCCGTGCAGGATGCGGGCTGTGGTTTCGTCCTCGGCAATCCAGATAGGGGCGTCCTCGTAGCCTGCAAGCAGGCCCAGTACGGAAAGCGCCATATCCGGACGGCCGCCTGTTGCGCAGGTCGTAACCACTTCGGCACCCGGCCAGCGACGGCGGACGGAATCGAGCGCCAGCGCCAGATCGGTATAGTCCTTGTACGGATCGTGGCGCTCAACTTCAAAGTCGGTGGCGGCATCGACTAACGTGCGACCCGCGTCGCTTACCGTGTCGGCATCCCCCACATATACGTCGCAGCCCAGGCCGGCGCTCAGCAGCGCGTCGAGTCCGCGGTCCACGGCGACAACGTGATCGCACTCCCCTGCTAGTCTACGCAACAGATCCGTGCTCGCCACCACGGGCGAGCCGCAGGCCACTAATACCTTACAAGCCACGGCCCTCGCCTATCCTTCAAACGAAAGCACGCGAGCCAGGTCAAGCTCCTCATAGCTGTCGATAAAGATTTCGCAGTTGTCGCGCACATCGTCGCGCTTCATGCGACCGTGCGGATCATAGATGCCCACACGCTTAAAGCCGGCTACCCCAGAGCTCTTAAGGCCAAAGACGGCATCCTCAAACACCCATGCGCGCTCAAACTTGTGCCGATGGCGCTCCTCCAGGCGGCGCAGCGCCAGCTCGTATACGTCGGGGAACTGTTTAGAGCGACCTGCCTCGCCCGTGGTGGTCACAAACTCCATGTAGGCATCGAGCCCGGCACCAGCGAGTGCAGACTTTACCAGTTCGGCCGGCGTGGACGTAGCCACGCACATGGCAATTCCCGCCGCCTTCGCCTGTTCCAAAAATGCCAGGAGCCCGTCGCGCGGCGGCACCTTAGAGTAGCCATCGATCAGGATGTCACTCAGCTCACGGTAGAGCTCCTCGCCATTCGCGCCAATGCCCCAGGTGTCGTGGTAGGCCTGGCACTCATCCTCCAACGACAAATGCTCAAACTGGGCAAAATCGTCTACCGTCACGTCAACTCCGTGGCGGTGCAATAATTCGGGCTGGGCGTAGCCCCATACGGGGGTGCTATTAACCAGCGTGCCGTCGCAATCGAAAATAAAAGCAACCTTGGAAGCGGCGGTATGGGACATAAACGAACCTTTCGATATCAAATGGTAAACATCCTGCTAAAAACGTTTTACCAAACGTCAGCCAAACAATTTTGAAACCCAAATTGGTAAAACTGTCAAGAGTTTTACCACGACAATTCTGCCAGTGGTATAAACATGTCGCTTACCGATTAAACGCCCCCGCAAATCCGCTTTCGTCCATAAAACTAACGCACAGGTGTTATCGTAGTTTCTGCCGAAAGTTCCACCGAGCACGCGAGGTGGAACGAATCACAGAAACTTCGCCGTCCCTTCGATTCGTGCAGCCTTGGACCTTTCGCATCTAGTCACCAAGGCAACACGCTGCCGCGTCATGATGGGATCAAACGTGAGCGATACAAAGCTAAAGCCAGCAACCAAAAAGCCCGCTACCCGTAAAGCCGCCCCGCACGCACCGGAACTCTCCAAGGACGATGTCTATCTGTTTGGCATTGGAATGTGGGAGCGCAGCTGGGAAAAGATGGGCGCGCATCCCGACACGCAGCAGCGCACGCGCGGCTGGCGCTTTTGCGTTTGGGCGCCCGACGTAAAGAGTGTCCATGTCATTGGTGAATTTAACGACTGGGATGAGGAGGCCAACCCGCTGGTGCCCGTGCATACGAGCGCTATTTGGGAAGGCTTTATTCCCGGTGCCGAGCAGGGCCAGCTCTATAAATACCTCATCGAGACCAACGAGGGCGAGAAGCTCTACAAGGCCGATCCGTATGCCTTTAAGGCCGAGTGCCCTCCGGGTACCGCCAGCGTGCTGTGGACCCTCGATGGCTACAAGTGGAACGACGCCGCATGGCTCAAGCGCCGTGCCTGCCACAACCACATGTCGCAGCCGCTCAACATCTACGAGGTGCATATTGGCTCGTGGAAGCGCCACGGCGACGCGCCGCAGGGCGAGCCGGACGAGTACGGCAACTACCCCGGCCCCATGGATCCCTTCCCCGCACAGCGCGGCGAGTTCTACACCTACGACGACCTGTCGGTGGAGCTCGTGGACTACGTGCGCGACATGGGCTATACGCACATCGAGGTCATGCCGCTCATGGAGCATCCCTTCGACGGCTCCTGGGGCTACCAGACGACCGGCTATTACGCCGCCACGTCGCGCTACGGCAACCCGCAGCAGCTCATGCACTTTATCGATGCGTGCCACGAGGCGGGCATCGGCGTGATCATGGACTGGGTGCCCGGCGGTTTTTGCGCCGACGCCCACGGCCTTGCCACCTTTAACGGTCACATGCTGTTTGAGCACGAGATTCACCCCAACTGGGGCACGCACAAGTTTGACTTCGCCCGCGGCGAGGTCCGCTCCTTCCTGGTCTCCAACGTGCTGTACTGGCTCGAGAGCTTCCACGTGGACGGCATTCGCATGGACGGCGTGTCCAGCATGCTGTACCTCAACTTTGGCATTGACGATCCCGGCCAAAAGAAGTTCAACAAGTACGGTACCGAGGAGGACCTGGACGCCAGTGCGTTTATCCGCCAGGTCAACTGCGCCGTAGAGGCGCACTACCCCGACGTGATGATGATGGCCGAGGAGTCCACCGCATGGCCGCTCGTGACCTATCCGCCGCAGGACGGCGGCCTGGGCTTCCACTACAAGTGGGACATGGGCTGGATGAACGACACCCTGCACTACATGCAGACCGATTTTCCGTGGCGCCCCGGCAACCACGGGCTGCTCACGTTCTCTATCATGTACGCCTTTACCGAGAACTTTATTTGCCCGCTGAGCCACGACGAGGTCGTGCACGGCAAGTGTTCGCTGATCGGCCGCATGCCGGGCGACTGGTGGCGCCAGTTTGCCGGCCTGCGCACGCTGGCTTTCTACCAAATGACGCACCCCGGTGCCAAGCTCAACTTTATGGGCAACGAGATCGGCCAGTTTATTGAATGGCGCTACTACGAGTCCATCCAGTGGTTCCTGACCGAGGAGTACGAGACCCACCGTCATCATCAGGCGTTCATTAAGGCGCTCAACCACCTGTACACCGCCGAGCCCGCCCTGTACGAGCGCGGCTACACCGACGACGGCTTTACATGGATTGACGCGGATAACTCCAAGCAGTCCATCGTGAGCTTTGTGCGTCAGGGCGAGGACGTCGATGACGACCTGGTGATCCTGATCAACTTTGATCCGGCGAGCTACGAGAGCTTCCGCGTGGGCGTGCCGCGCGAGGGTGACTGGGAGGTCATCTTCGACTCCGACCGTCCCGAGTTTGGCGGCAGCGGCTATGCCGGCAAGGAGCCCTACACCTGTTCGAGTGAGCCCTATCCCTGGAACGGTCAGATGGACTCCATCGAGATCAAGGTGCCCGGCCTGGCGGGCGTAGTGCTTAAACGCCGCGGTCCCAGCAGCTACAAGCCGCCCGTGGTCGAGGAGCCCAAGAAGGCGACGCGCAAGCGCACGTCCTCGGTAAAGCCCAAGGCCGCGGCTTCTAGGAAGGCTCCGGCTAAGGCGAAGACTGCCAAGCCCGCTGCCAAGGCTACGGCCAAATCCACCACGGCCAAAAAGGCAGCCACCAAAAAGGCTGCTCCCAAGGCCAAGGCAGCTGCTGTTAAGGCTCCTGCCAAGAAAGCGTAACAAAGGCGTTACCACTGTAATTACCCGCCCCGCCGGGGCGTAGGATACAAGTCATAACCGTTCCGGGAGAAACATCCCCGGGGGAAAGGAACGTATGAATAAGATCTTCGACAACAAGCAGGAGTTTACCGAGCTCTATCGCGATGCCGTCATGAGCATCAGCGGCAAGAGCATCGAGGCCGCCAGCGACCTTGACCGCTTTAACGCCCTGGCCAAGCTCGTGGCCGAGAAGGCCCGCACCGTTGCCACCAAGAGCGACGCCCGTGCAGCGTCCGAGGGCAAGAAGCGCGTGTATTATTTCTCGATCGAGTTCTTGATCGGCCGCCTGCTCGACAACTACCTGCTCAACTTTGGCGTGCGCGACATGGTCGCTGAGGCGCTCGACGACATGGGCTTTGACCTGTCCGTCATCGAGAACCAGGAGCCCGATCCGGCGCTGGGCAACGGTGGCCTGGGCCGTCTGGCCGCGTGCTTCCTGGATTCGATGGCAGCCGAGGGCATTGCCGGCTACGGCAACGGCATGCGCTACCGCTACGGCCTGTTTAAGCAGGAGATCGTCAACGGCAGCCAGGTCGAGGCTACCGACGAGTGGCTCACCCATGGCTATCCCTGGGAGGTCCGCCGTCAGGACAAGGCCGTGACCATCAAGTTTGGTGGCCGCGTCGAGGGCTTTGAGGAGAACGGCCGCACGTTCTACCGCACGGTGGACACGCAGGACATCCTTGCCGTTCCCTATGACATCCCCGTTGTGGGCTATGCTGGCGAGACCGTCAACAAGCTGCGCGTCTGGGCCGCTGAGCCGGTCGAGGAGCACTTCGATCTGGAGGCTTTCAACCGCGGCGACTACGCCCTGGCAGATGCCGAGCGCGCCGAGGCCGAGGCCATCAGCGCCATCCTCTACCCCAACGACGCCGGCGAGCACGGCCGTCTGCTGCGCCTGAAGCAGGAGTACCTGTTTGTCTCGGCCGGCATCTACAGCCTGCTCGACACCTTTGAGAAGGAGCACGGCGCAAACTGGGAGCTGCTGCCGCAGTTTGTGGCCATCCATACCAACGATACCCACCCTGCCATGTGCGGCCCCGAGCTCATGCGTATCCTCATCGACGAGAAGAAGCTCGAGTGGGACGACGCCTGGAACATCGTGACGCAGGTCGTGAGCTACACCAACCACACCATCCTGCCCGAGGCTCTGGAGAAGTGGCCCATCGGCACGTTCTCCAAGCTCCTCCCCCGCGTGTACCAGATCATCGACGAGATCAGCCGTCGTTGGCACGAGTCGTTCGACACTACGCAGGAGGGCTGGCAGGAGCGTCTGCGCCAGACCGCCATTCTGTGGGACGGCGAGATTCGCATGGCCAACCTGTCCGTGATCTGCAGCCACAGCGTCAACGGCGTGGCAAAGATTCACTCCGACATCATCAAGAACATCGTGCTCAAGGACTTCTATGCCCTGACGCCCGAGAAGTTCAACAACAAGACCAACGGCATCTCGCACCGTCGCTTCTTTGCCGAGGCCAACCCCACCTACGCCAAGCTCGTCACCGAGGCTATTGGCGACGGCTGGTTGAAGGACGCCTTTGAGCTGGAGAAACTCAAGGAGTTCCAGAACGACATCGAGTTCCTGAAGGCCGTGGGTGCCTCCAAGCGCGCCAATAAGGAGCGCCTGGCCGCCTACGTTAAGGCCGAGACCGGTCTGGTCATCGACCCCAACACCGTCTTCGATGTCCAGGTGAAGCGCTTCCACGCCTACAAGCGCCAGCTCATGAACATCATGAAGGTGATGGACATCTACAACCGTCGCATCGCCGATCCCAACTTCCACGTGACGCCGACGACGTTCATCTTTAGCGGCAAGGCCGCCTCGAGCTACACCTTTGCCAAGGAGACCATCCGCCTGATCAACTCCGTTGCCGAGGTCATCAACAACGACCCGCGCGTCAACGAGGTCATGAAGGTCTGCTTTATCCCCAACTTCCGTGTGAGCAACGCCCAGCTCATCTACCCTGCCGCCGAGATCTCGGAGCAGATCTCCACGGCCGGCAAGGAGGCCTCGGGCACGTCCAACATGAAGCTCATGATGAACGGCGCCATTACGCTGGGCACCCTCGACGGCGCCAACATTGAGATCGCAGACCTGGCCGGCCGCGAGAACGAGGCCATCTTTGGCCTGACCGCTCCTGAGGTCGAGCAGCTCTGGTCATCCAACAGCTACTTTGCGTGGGATACCCTCAACGGCGACCGTGAGCGCCTGGGCCGCGTGATGGACGAGCTCAAGGACAACACCTTTGCGGGTCTTTCGGGCAACTTCGAGAGCATCTACAACGAGCTCATGAACAACAACGACCCCGACCTGGTCATGGCCGACTTCCGCAGCTACGTCGACGCCTGGGAGAAGCTCACGAACAGCTACGGCGACCAGGAGACCTGGAACCGCAAGGCGCTGCTCAACACCGCCTCGAGCGGCTGGTTCTCGAGCGACCGCACCATTCGCGAGTACCGCGACGAGATCTGGCACGCGTAAAGGCGCGCGAGTTCCCCTATGCCAGCACGGCATTACTCGACGGGCGTGATATTGCGCCGCGCCCGTCGCTAATGGGTTTAGGAACATCGATGACAGAAGGAGAAATCGATGAGTAAGAAAGAATGCATCGCGATGCTCCTCGCAGGAGGACAGGGCAGCCGATTGGGGGCACTCACCCAAAAGATCGCTAAGCCGGCGGTTAGCTTTGGTGGCAAGTTCCGCATTATCGACTTTTCGCTCTCCAACTGCTCCAACTCGGGCATCGACACGGTGGGCGTTCTGACGCAGTATCGCCCCTACCTGCTGCATGCCTACGTGGGCTCCGGCGAGGCTTGGGATCTGGACAGCCGCGACGGCGGCGTGTCGATCCTGCCGCCGTACGAGACGCAGACCGGCGGCGCCTGGTATGCGGGCACGGCCGACGCCATTACGCAGAACCTGGACTACATCAAGGCCAACGACCCCAAGTACGTCCTGATTCTTTCGGGCGATCACCTGTATCGCATGGACTACCGCAAGATGCTCAAGACGCACATTGAGAACAACGCCGACCTCACGGTGAGCGTTATGCCCGTGCCGTGGGAGGAGGCCAGCCGCTTTGGCATCCTGACCACCGACCCCGAGGACGGCCGTATCACCAAGTTCACCGAGAAGCCCGATAAGCCCGATTCGAACCTCGCGTCCATGGGCATCTACATCTTCTCGGCCGACGTGCTGATCGAGGCACTCGAGGAGGACGCTCTGGATCAGCGCTCGAGCCACGACTTTGGCAAGGACATCATCCCCAAGCTGCTCGGCGAGAACAAGCGCCTGTACAGCTACGAGTTCCACGGCTTTTGGAAGGACGTTGGCACCATCGCCAGCTTCCACGAGACCTCGATGGACCTGCTGGGCAACAACCCCGAGTTCGATCTGTTTGACAAGCACTTCCCCATCATGTCCAACATCACCACGCGTCCGCCGCACTACATTGGTCCGGACGGCCGCCTGGACGACTGCCTGGTCTCCAACGGCTGCAAGATCTACGGCACCGCTCGCCACTCGATCCTTTCGACCGATGTCATTATCGAGGAGCGCGCCGTGGTCGAGGACTCCGTGCTGCTGCCGGGTGCGCACGTTAAGAGCGGCGCTCACATCTGCCGCGCTATTTTGGGCGAGAACTCCACGGTCGAAGAGGGCGTGAAGCTCGGCTCTGTCGATACCACCAAGGATACGGCCGTCGTTGGAAATGACGTCGTTATCGGGAAGGGGGAATGATCCGATGATCAATCGCAAGGCCATCGGTTATATCACCGCTAACTACTCTTCGACCTACGGCAGCGTGCTGCTCAAGGACCGCCCCATCGCGTCCGTCCCGTTTTTGGGCCGCTACCGCCTGATCGACTTCCCGCTGTCCAACATGATGAATGCCGGCATTAAGACCGTCGGTGTCGTCATGCCGGGCAACTTCCGCTCGCTGATCGACCACGTGGGCTCGGGCAAGGACTGGGGCCTGGACCGCAAGAAGGGCGGCCTGTTCATGGTGCCCGGCAACGCGTATGGCACCACCAAAGGCGGCATGCGCTTCTTGCTGCGCGACATCATCTCCAACAAGACGCTGTTCCAGCGCTCGGACAAGCCCTACGTTGTGATGATGGGCACCAACATTATCTTTAACATGGACCTCAACACCATCATCGACGCGCACGAGAACTCCGGTGCCCAGATGACCGTGGTGTACTGCAAGGCCACGCGCAACGTCGATGACGAGACCAAGCTGCAAATCAACGAGAACGGCCGCCTGACGGGCGTGAGCGCTGGCGTCGTGTACGGCGACAACGCCTCTATGGACTGCTGCATCGTCAACCGCGAGACGTTGCTCGAGATCATCGACCACTACCAGGCCGCCGACTATCTGGACCTGCTCGAGGCGCTACAGGGCGACTTTGGCAACATCGACGTGTGCAGCTACGAGTACAAGGGCGAGGTCGTGGGCGTGTTTAGCGAGAAGTCGCTGTATCGCCGCAGCATGGACCTGCTCGACCAGACCGTGGCCGACCAGCTCTTTGACCCCGAGCGCCCGATTCTGACCAAGGCCCACGACGTGCCGCCTTCGCGCTATGCGACCGGCAGCCACGCCTGCAACTCGATTATCTCGGCCGGCTGCATCATCAAGGGCACCGTGCGCAACTCGATCCTGTCGCGCGGCGTTGTGGTTGAGGAAGGCGCCTCGGTGACCAATTCGATCATCAACCAGAGCTGCGTCATCAAGAGCGGCGCCCGCGTTGAGAATGCAATCCTGGACAAGAACAACGTGGTTCCCACCAACACCGAGCTTCGCGGCACGCCCGAGAACATCCTGGTGCTGGGAAAGGCCCCGTTAACTTCTGATATCACCAACGCGAGCTAGCTTTGGCACCGCAACATCGCTCGTAACACGTAGAATAGCCGCCCGGTTTGCGCCAGGCGGCTATTCTCGAATTGCAACAGGGAGACAATATGGCTGATTCCAGCAAAAAGATGCAGATCGTGTTTGCCTCGGCCGAGTGCGCACCGTTTGTGAAGACCGGTGGCCTGGGCGACGTGGCGGGCTCGCTGCCTGCGGCGCTTGTGCGCGCCGGCGCCGAAGTAATCGTGATGGTGCCCAAGTACGCCACCATCAAGGACGAGTACAAGTCGCAGATGGAGCACTTCTCCGACTTTTACGTGAGCCTGGGCTGGCGCAATGAGTACTGCGGACTCGAGAAGCTCGAGCACGACGGCGTCACCTATATGTTCATCGACAACGAGCGCTACTTTGCGCGCGACTATCCGTACGGCTTCTTTGACGACGGCGAGCGCTTTGCGTTCTTCTCCAAGGCCATCACCGAGAGCCTGCAGCACCTGCCCGCCGGCTTTGAGTGCGACATCCTGCACTGCAACGACTGGCAGACGGCGCTGGCGCCCGTGTTTTTGCGCGAGTTCTACCAGGGCCTGCCGCTGTATGACCGCGTCAAGACCGTGTTCTCGATCCACAACGTGGCGTTCCAGGGCCAGTTTAGCGACACCGTGATGGAGGACATCCTTGGTGTGGCGCACATTCCGGCGGCCGCCTCGCAGCTGCGTTGCGACGCCTGCAGCATCAACTACATGCTGGGCGCCCTGCGCTATGCCGACGCCATCACCACGGTGAGCCCCACCTATGCCAACGAGATCCAGACGCCCGAGTTTGGCGAGGGCCTGGACGGCGTACTGCGCGAGCGTTCCTACGCGCTGCAGGGCATTTTGAACGGCATTGACGTTGCGGGCTTTGACCCGGCAACAGACAAGCGAATTGCCGCCAACTACACCGTGGAGGACCGTTCCGGCAAGGCCGTGTGCAAGGCCAAGCTGCAGGAGGAACTGGGCCTCGAGGTTCGCGACGACCGTCCGCTCATGGTGATGGTCACGCGCCTGACGCGCCAGAAGGGCATGGATCTGGTCATGTACGCGCTCGACCGCATTCTGTCCGGCGGCGTGCAGGTGGCGGTGCTGGGCACCGGCGACCGCGACTACGAGGACGGCCTGCGCTACTTCCAGGACAAGTACCCCGGCACCATGGCCGCACGCATCGAGTTCGATCCGGCGCTGTCGCAGCGCATGTATGCTGCCGCCGACATGTTCCTAATGCCTTCGAAGTTTGAGCCCTGCGGCCTGTCGCAGATCATCGCAATGCGCTACGGAACCCTGCCCATCGTGCGCGAGACCGGCGGCCTGAAGGACACCGTGCAGCCGTACAACGAGTTTACCGGCGAGGGCACAGGCTTCTCGTTTAGCAACTTTAACGGCGACGAAATGGGCGACGCGGTCTTCCGCGCGGCACGCCTGTTCTGGGATAACCGCGATGCCTGGAACCAACTGGTCACACAGGCCATGAGCCAGGACTTTAGCTGGACGCGTTCGGCCGATAAGTATCTGGACCTGTATTTCTTTATGCATCCGGAGATCGAGAGGCCAGTGGCTGTTGTCGACGAGCCTGAGGCTGTTGCTGAGCCCGAGCCCAAGGCCGAGGGGAAGCCGGTTGAAGCTGAGCCTGCAAAGACCGAGCCTAAGGTGAAGGCTGAGGTTGCTCCTGAGACAGAGGCCGTGGTCAAGCCCGCTGCAAAGCCCGCAGCTAAGAAGACCACGACCCGCAAGACGACCGCTAAGAAGGCTACGACGACGAAGTCTGCCGCCACCAAGACCGCCGCAGCAAAGACGACTGCTGCCAAGGCAACGACTACGCGCAAGCGCACGACCGCCGCTGCCAAGAAAGCCGCCGAAGCCGAGGTTGCTTCCGAGGTAAAGGCCGAGGTCGCTGAGGCCAAACCGGCCGCCAAGGCTCCGGCAAAGACCGCTGCCAAGAAGACGACCACGACCGCGAGGAAGGCAACGGCAACGAAGTCGACGACCACGAAGGCCGCCACGACCAAGGCAGCCGCAAAGCCGGCCGCCAAAGTCGAGGATACGCCCGCCGAGTCCAAGGCCGAGGCAACCGTCGAGGCCAAGCCGGCCGCCAAGACCACCACGCGCAAGCGCACCACGACGACAGGCAAGAAGGCCACGGCAAAGACCGCAACTCCCAAGGCAGAAACTAAGCCCGCTGCTGCCAAAGTGGAGCCCAAGGCTGAGGTAAAGGTCAAGGCTGCCCCGAAGGCAGAGGCTAAGCCAGAACCCACCAAGGAGACTCCGGTCCCCCCCGCCACTCCGGCAGAGAAAAAGGCCCCGTCCAAGAAGACGTCCGTCCGCAAGGCCACGGCCACCCGCAAACGCCGCTAGCCCATAGACGATCCAAAACCTCATTAAACCCTATGCAAGGGGCGCTCCAACCGGGCGCCCCTTCTCTGTAGGTAATTGGTAAAACGATTTTCTAGGACAACCGTTCGCCGATAGTAAACGGATGTTGTTTATACAGCCTGTGTACAACAGATATACTTACATTCTGCGCGTAAAGCCCATGGCCAGCAGGCCGTGATTCTATTGAACTGGACCGTACTATGAGATTGATACACAACAGCCGTCTGCCGCAGTTTCGCACTCCGTTTGGCGCTGCGACCACAGGAACGACCCTCTCGCTCTCCGTGATTCTGGAGGATGCCGATCCCGCGCAGGCAACGCTTACGCTGCGCACCTGGGTCGATGAGATCGGTGAGTCTCGGTATCCCATGACGCACGAGGGCGACGGCATATTTACCGTAGAGCTTAAGTGCACCGAGCCCTGTCTTATCTGGTACAGCTTTATCTGCAATATCGAGGGCCAACCCGAGGTTCGTCTGGGCGCGCCGCAGGGCCGCACCGGCGGCGAGGGCGTAACCTACGACTACGCCGAGGTGCCGTCGTTCCAGGTCACCGTCTACAAGCACCGTGAGAACCGTCCCACCTGGTACGAGCGCGGTATGGTCTACCAGATTTTCCCCGATCGCTATGCCCGCGACGAGCATTGGCGCGAGCGCACGCTGGCCGAGGTCGAAAAACCGCGTAAGGGCATTCAGCGCCGCATGGTCGAGGACTGGAACGAGCCGCCTGTGTACGAGCGCGCCGAGGACGGCTCCATCAAGACCTGGGACTTTTACGGCGGATCGCTCAAGGGTATCCAGGAAGACCTGCCTCGCATCGCCGAGCTGGGCTTTACAGCCATCTACCTCAACCCCATTTTTGAAGCCGCGAGCAACCACCGCTACGACACCGCCGATTACACCAAGATCGATCCAATTCTGGGCACCGAGCAGGACTTTACTGAGCTGTGCGAGGCGGCCGAGAAGCTGGGCATTTCCATCATTCTGGACGGTGTGTTCAACCACACGGGCGACGATTCGATCTACTTCAACCGCTACGGCAACTACCCCGGCGTGGGCGCGTGGCAGAGCGAGGATTCTCCGTGGCGCGATGCGTTTTATTTCCACGAGGACGGATCGTACGACTGTTGGTGGGGCGTGGGCAATATGCCCGCCATCAATGAGGGCTCCGAACTGGTACGCGAGCGGCTCCTGGGCAAGGACGGCGTCATTCGTAAATGGCTGCGCGCCGGCGCTCACGGCTGGCGCCTGGATGTGGCCGACGAGCTTTCCGACGATTTCCTAGCCGAGATCAAAAAGGCCGTGCTCGCCGAGAAGCCCGATGCACTGCTGCTCGGCGAGGTCTGGGAAGACGCCTCCAACAAGATCAGCTACGGCCATCTGCGTCGCTATCTGCAAGGTTCCGAGCTCGACTCGGCCATGGATTACCCCTTCCGCGACTTGGTCATCGGCTTTTTGATGGGCTACAAAAACGCCTATCAAGCTGCCGAGGATATCGAGACCCTACGCGAGAACTATCCGCGTGAGGCCCTGTCTTGCGCGCTTAATCTGCTTTCGAGCCACGACCGTCCTCGCATTATCTCGGTGCTCGGCGGCGGTCCTGACGAGTCGCAGCTGCCCGAGTGCGAGCGCAGCAAATGGCGTCTGGACGAGAACGCGATGGGCCTGGCCAAGAGCCGTTTTTGGCTCGCGACGCTCATGCAGATGACGTTCCCGGGCGTTCCCTCAATCTATTACGGTGACGAGTACGGCTTGGAGGGACTCACCGATCCGGGCAATCGTCGCACCATGCCGACCAAGGAAGACCTGCACGACTTCGATACGTTCGCGATCGTCAAGAACGCATCTGCTGTGCGTCGCGCGCTGCCGTTTATGATCGACGATGAAATCAAGGCCTTCGCGCTCAATGACGAGGTGCTGGCCTACAACCGTACGGGCAAAGACGGCGAGTCCGCGACCGTCATCATCAACCGCAGCCTGCGCAATTCACACCGCGTGACGATTCCGGCGCTCGGCGAATGCGCGAGCGATGTGATTAGCGGTCACGAGTGCGAGATCCACAACGGCACGGTCACGCTCGACCTGTACCCGCTGGGTTCGTCGATCATCTATCACCACGCTGAGCAGCGCCTGCAGGAACCGCTCGATCACGGTGCGGGTGTTGTGTGCCATATCACATCGGTGCCGACCGACGACGGCAAGCCCGGTACGATCGGCGCACCCACGCGTCGCTTTATCGACCATCTGGCCGCCATGGGCATGCGCTACTGGCAGGTTCTCCCCGTCAACCCCACGGACTTCTTCCGCTCCCCTTACGCCGGTCCTTCGGCCTTTGCAGGCAATATCGACCTGCTACCCGAGAGCCACGAGGAGCTGGCAGCCGACTTTGAGACCTGGAAGGCCCGTGGCGGCGAGGATGCCGATCCGCTGTACACCGCGTTTAAACATCGCAATGCCGATTGGCTCGAGAAATACTGCGTCTACATGGCCGTTAAGAAGTACTTTGAGGGCGAGTCGCGCCATGATTGGCCGGCAGATGTCGCGCGCTACAACGAGCATCTGATCGACGACAAGCGCTTCCACAACGAGGCCGAGCTTCAGGCGTACATGCAGTACCGCTTTGACCTAGCTTGGTGCGAGCTCATGAACTATGCGCACAAGAAGGGCATCGAGGTCATCGGCGATATTCCTATGTACGTGTCCGACGATTCGGCAGACGCGTGGAGCGAACCCGAGAACTTCTGGCTGTCCGATACCGGCAAGGCAATCGAGATTTCCGGTGCGCCGCCCGACATCTTTGCACCCGAGGGCCAGGTGTGGGGCAACCCGACGTTCCGCTGGGACCACATGAAGCAGAACGGCTATAGCTGGTGGATGGATCGCCTGCGTCGTGCGTTTTCGCTCTACGACCGCGTGCGCCTGGATCACTTCCTGGGATTCCACAGCTATTACAGCATTCCCGCGGGCAAGGCATGCGCCGACGGCCGCTGGCTGGCGGGCCCGGGCAAGGACCTGTTCCAGACCGCCTACGACGAGCTGGGTCCGCTCAACTTTATCGCCGAGGATCTGGGCTATCTGACGCCCGGTGTTCGTGCGATGGCTTCGACCTGCGGCTTCCCCGGCATGGACGTGCTGGAGTTTAGCGACTACGACGTTCGCTGCGGTGTGCATCCCACGCCCGGCAAGATTCTGTACACCTCGACGCACGATACGTCGACGCTGGCCGGTTGGTGCACCCGTACCTTTGCGGGCGGCGATGAACCGAGCGGTGTTGAGGTGGCGGCCAAGCTGATGAGCGACGCGCTGGCAAGCGACGCTCCCCTGGTGATGATGCCACTGCAGGATGTCCTGGGGCTTGGCGACGACGCGCGCATGAACGTTCCGGGCGTTGCCACGGGCAACTGGACCTGGCAGGCTGACGAGGCGGACATTGCAGCGGCCGAGAACAAAACCGCACAGCTCCTGCGCAACAACCATAGATTCTGGGGCGAAGCGTGATAAAACCCCCGATATAGGGTACAGTTACAGACGTTTGAATTTTTGCGGGCAGAGTAATCTGCCCGCTTTGTGCTGAAAAGGAAGTATTATGGCGCGCTACGATTACAAGTGCTCGAGCTGCGGCAACGTGTTTGAGGTTGAGCATCCCATGTCCGAGACTCCCGAGGTCGTGTGCCCGAGCTGCGGTGCCCCGGCGGCCAAGACGTTCTCGGCCAGCGGCATTAAGTTTGAGGGCAGCGGTTTCTACAACACCGACCAGCGAAGCGGCGGCTCCAGCACCAGCGCCACGAGCGGCTGCTGCGCCAACTGCCCACACAGCCACTAGGAACAACGCGGCCCCGCGACCGATGTCAGTCGCGGGGCCGCTTCTTTGCGCTAAGGGTAGCTAATTTGGGACGGGGCTTTTTTAACTACCCCGCCTGCAGGG
>DBGFTB010000054.1:0-17458 GCA_048532905.1 Collinsella aerofaciens | reverse complement strand
ATATATTAAGTTTGCTGCTCTACAGTCCTGCGCAAGACGGAAAGCACATTAAGTGCTTTCCTTTGCGTGCGGAACTCGCGACAAACTTAATATATTTCGCCGCCCCTCTGCCAAGCTCGGGAGACGACACGTTGATGTCTGCTTAACTCTGCTCGCTCAGCTAATTACTTTGTTGGGGGTCCACTATTTGCTGAAGGGTGAACTTACACTGCATTGGCTCGCCTTCTGCTTGCGGCTTTTCCTCGTCAAAATCGAAGATCATGATGGCGCAGTTGGGGAGTTTTGCTGGGAGCTCGAAGCCCTCTGGGGCTGCAGCCTTGATGAATTGGCGGCTGGCGCTGCCGTGGCTTACTGCTAGGAGGGTTTCGATATCCTCGGCGCCCATGATATTGGTGAGGGTGTCTACCATGCGCTCCTGCAGGGCATGGCTTCCTTCTCCGCCAAATGGAATCAGGTCCTCGCCGGGGTCCCAGACGTCGGTGGGCAGGGCGTCGTGGGGGCCTTCTTCGAAGGTGCCGTAGCAGCGCTCGATGATGCCTTCGCAGGGCTCGACAGCGGCGTCCGGACCGAGGAGTTCGGTAGCAACGAGCTGAGCTGTGTCCATGGCTCGGCCCAAGGGCGAAGAGACCACTTTGTCGGGAACGACGTTGTGGGCTTTGAGCCACGCGGCTGCCACCCGTGCCTGCTGACGGCCCAGGCCGGTCAGCGGTGAATCGCAGCGGCCCTGGACCAGCTTTTTGACGTTGAACTCCGTCTGACCGTGGCGGAGTAGGTATAGGCGCTTCATGCTCTCCCCTTCTGCATAACTTGCTTTGCCGGCGCGGCCTACTCGTGGGTATGGCCTACGTAGTCTTCGTCGATCGTAATCTTGGCAATCGACTTGGGATATTCCGATTCGACCCGTTGTGCCAGCGCGTGTTTTACGTCTTCGGCACTCATCTGCAGATCCGAGGGACGCACGCAGTCAAAGATCACGTTGGTGTGCGTAGGACCCGGCACACAGCGAAGGTCGTGAATCGAAAGGCGGTTATCGATCTGTTGGGCCATGGCGTTAATGCGTAAACGCATGCTCGCCACCTTTGGATCGTCGGTCACGATGGGGTCGTAATGGAGCGTGACAATCATGCCGTCTTCGTTCCTAAACGCCTGCTCAATATTGTCGAGCGTGTCGTGGCTTTCCAGCGGGCTGGCCTCGGCCGCCATCTCTGCGTGAGCGCTTGCGAACTTCCTGCCCGGGCCGTAGTCGTGAACCATCAGATCGTGAACGCCCAAAACACCGGGATAGCTCATGATCTTATCTCGAATGTGCTTGACCAGCTTAGGATCGGGCGTCTGGCCCAAAAGCGGGCT
This sequence comes from Collinsella aerofaciens, assembly GCA_048532905.1. Taxonomy (GTDB): domain Bacteria; phylum Actinomycetota; class Coriobacteriia; order Coriobacteriales; family Coriobacteriaceae; genus Collinsella; species Collinsella aerofaciens_CB. The sequence goes on along the minus strand of DBGFTB010000054.1, from coordinate 16,108 downwards.
CACCGTATCCTGGATGAGTTCAAAACCGCTCCAGCCAATATAGGCGCCAACGGCAAGGCCGACCCATGCGTCAAGATTGATGTGCGTCACCTGCGAAACAATTGCGCACGCCAGCACGGCGCCCGTAGCAAGGACATCGTTCTTGGAATCCTGGGCGGTCGCATGCAGCGTCTCGGACTCAATGCGATCGCCGAGCTTTTGGTTGAGGGTCGCCATCCAGAGCTTTACGACCATCGAAAGCACGAGAACTGCCACCAGGGCAAGCGAGAACTCGACAGGTTCGGGGTGGATGACGCGCTCAACTGAGGACTTCACCAGCTCAACGCCAATCAGCAGCACGAGCGCCGCCACGACCAGACCCGAGAGATACTCGTAGCGACCGTGGCCGTAAGGATGCTCGGGGTCGGCCGGCTTGCTCGCCAGCTTAAAGCCAAGGACACTCACGATGTTCGAGCTGGCATCGGATAGGTTGTTCATGGCATCCGCCACAATCGAAACCGATCCCGAAACCACACCAATTGCGCCCTTCGCAGCACAAAGCGCGACATTGGCGACAATACACACCATGCCCGCTAACGTGCCCACACGCGCACGATCGCCCTGCGCACGCTTAACAATCCACTCGACCATCTACATCCGCCCCCACGGTGCTACTTATATATCTATTGTTCAAACGGATTGTAGTGTAGCCACTTTGTCCCCCAGATACAAAAGGCCGCAACCCACACGGGCCACGACCTTGGAATGTGACAAAGAAATCGTCCTTTGTCGCACAGGTTTATGCGCCTGCCTCGACAACGCTCGCCATCGTTTCGGGCGAATCGGCTTCGTCTTCTGCCGCCTGCACCTTCGTCGGCACCACGCCAAAGCAGTAGCTCAGAGCCGCAGACACCGCAAATGCCACACCGCCGGCAGCGCAGCACCACAGCAGGTTCGAGATGCCGCCCGTGGCAAAGCCAATGACCATGAGGACATTCGTCATGCCGATGGTATAGGCCGTAACGTGGCCCACGGCCGCAACAAGGCCTCCGACGGCGCCGCCAATGGCCATGCACGTCAGGCACCTGCCATATTTAAAGCCGCAACCGTACAGCGCCGGCTCGCTTACGCCGCCAAGCACGCCCGAGATTGAATAGCCCAGCATGAGCGCCTTCTCGTCCTTATCCGCAACGCGGAGCGACGCGCCAAAGGGCATGCCCCAAACGGCGAACGTCGCCATCGTCGCAGCGATCAGGATGCACGAATCCGTTCCCACACTCATAAACTGCGCATAGGCGAGCGATAGGACAACGTTGCTGACACCCGCGATCTTAAGGAACTCCCAGCCCGCGGCAAGCCCCATGAGCGTGAGCAGCGACACGATGCCACCGGAATTGCCAAGCATAAACATAAGCTGTCCCAACAGCATGCCCAGATAGCTGCCCGCCGGCGCCGTAATACACAGCGAAACCGGAACCATGACGAGCATGGTTGCAAACGGAACAAACGAAAACGCCACGGCCTTAGGGATAACGCGCCGAAAGAAACACTCCACTCGCCATAGCACGGGCACCGAGATGAGAACCGGAATAACAGTCGTCGAGTAATCGTTAACCGGCGCGGGAAGCAGACCATACACGGAAGTCATCGACGCCCCCGTCGTCGATGCGGCATCGACGAGCTTAAGCAGATCGGGCGCAATCAACACGCCGCCCAGCATCATGCCCAGCTGCTCCGAGCAACCGAGCTGGCGGGCGGCCGCCCAACCAAGATAAATGGGCAAAAAGTAGTAGCCGGCGTTATAGAGCCAACTGTAGAACAGGCGATAGATTTCGGAATCGGCAGACCACAGGCCCAGCATGCCTTCGCCCATAATAACGGCGACAGTGCGGAACAACGCCGCGCAGACAATAAAGGGCAGCGCCGACATCATGCTTTTGGACAGATAGTCCACCACGGCCATGGCGTTTGATGAAACCGTCGTTGCAAACGTGGTGTTAGAAACTTGTGACATGGAACGCCTTTCCCAATGTGACATGCGGGCTGTCCCTTTGTCACATCGTGCGGTACCGACCGATTGCACGGTACTTTTCGTAGCGGAGGTTTGTGCGGGTCGCGTCGTCGAGCTGCCCAAGCGTATCGAAGGCATCAAATGCCGAGGACATGACGGCACCGGCGATCTCCTCATGCGACAGCCCCCTATCGTCGACAATGCCGTCGATGATGCCGAGCACCAACAGATCAGGGGCCGTGAGCTTAAGCGCCTCGGCGGCCTCATTCGCGCGCTCGGTATCCTTCCACAGGATCGACGCACAGGCCTCGGGGCTCACGACCGAATAGGCCGAGCTCGAGAGCATCAGGATGCGGTCGGCCACGGACAGCGCCAGCGCGCCACCAGAGCCGCCCTCACCCGTCACCACCGAGACAATCGGCGTCTTAAGGCCGCTCATCTCCATGAGATTCTGGGCAATCGCCTCGCCCTGGCCGCGCTCCTCGGCACCGATGCCGCAAAACGCGCCCGAAGTATCGACCAGGCACAGAACCGGTCGACCAAACTTTTCGGCCTGGCGCATCAGGCGACGCGCTTTGCGGTAGCCCTCGGGATGCGCCATGCCAAAGTTGCGGCGCATACGCTCTTTGGTCGTGGTGCCGCGCTCAATGGCGATGACCGTTACGGGGCGTCCGTCTTTCCAGCCAATGCCAGCCACCACAGCGGCGTCGTCGCCAAAGTAACGGTCGCCGTGCAGCTCCACAAATCCATCCAGGCCCAGTAAGATCATCTCACCCGCCGTGGCGCGATCTGCCGAGCGGGTCTGCTTGACAATCTCGAGCGCGGTTTTTGGTGCCGTCGAGCGCTTAAACAAGTGTCCCAGCTTTTTGCCGCGGCGACCCGTATGCACGATCTCGTGCGGTGCCCCCAGGCCGGGCGCGTGCCCTTCGTGCAGCGCCAGCAGCTCACCTACCGTGAGCGCAATCTCGCCACGCGGAACAACGGCATCGCAAAAGCCGTGCTCCAGCAAAAACTCGGAGCGCTGGAATCCCTTGGGTAGGCGCTTATGCATGTTCTGCTCGATCACGCGCGGGCCGGCAAATGCCGTCAGGGCATCGGGCTCGGCCAGGATAATGTCGCCCTCCATGGCAAAGCTCGCGGTCACGCCTCCGGTCGTAGGGTCGGTAAGCACCGTGATATACAGGCCGCCCGCCTCGCTGTGGCGCCTAACCGCCGCAGAAATCTTGGCCATCTGCATAAGCGATGTCACGCCCTCTTGCATGCGCGCACCGCCCGAAACGGTAAAGCCGACAACTGGCAATCCCAGCTCGGTCGCACGCTCAAATGTGCGACAGATCTTCTCGCCCACCACGGAGCCCATCGAGCCCATCATAAAGTTGGCGTCCATAAAGAAGAGCGCCGTATCGCAACCGCAGATTTTGCCCCTGCCGCACACAACGGCATCGCGCTCGCCCGAACGCTCGCTCACGCTCTTGAGCTTGTCGGCATAGCCAGGAAACGAGAGGAAATCCTCCGACGCCAGATTGGCATCCCATTCCTCAAACGTGCCCGCATCGACCGTCATGCGCATGCGCGCGCGACCGCTCACGCGAAAGTGTTTGCCGCAACGAGGGCAGACCTCGAGGTTGTCGTGCAGACGTGCCTCATCGATCACGCGGCGGCACTCCGGGCACTTGATAAACACGTGGCGCGCGGGAAACTCGGCGCACGACTCGGTCATCGGTCCCTCGAGGACGTTGACCGTCTTCGCTTTTCTATTCATCAGCATAGAGATGCCCCATCAGATCGGTGTGATACATGCCCGACAAGAACTCGTCGTTTGCCAGCACGTCGAGCTGAAGCTCGCTGTTTTCGCTCACGCCCTCAATCACGAGCTCGCCCAGGGCCGAACGCATCTTGCGAATGGCGCCGTCACGCGTGGGCGCACACACGATGAGCTTGCCGAGCATGGAGTCGTAGTACGGCGGAACGTTCGCACCGGTAAACATGGCAGAATCCCAGCGCACGCGCGGACCACCCGGCACACGCAACGCGGTGACCGTTCCGCATGACGGCAGAAAGTCCGGCGTTTCGGCATTGATGCGGCACTCCATGGCGTGGTTGTGGACCGGCATGTCCTCCTGCTCAAAGGGCAGAGGCTGGCCGGCTGCCACGCGCAGTTGCCACTTGACCAAGTCGGTATCGGTCACAAACTCTGTAACCGGATGCTCCACCTGCAAGCGCGTGTTCATTTCCATAAAGTAGAAATTGCCGTCGTCCGAATACAGGAACTCGATGGTACCGGCTCCTTCGTAGCCGACGGCACGAGCCAGGTCACGCGCCGCCTTGTGCATGCGAGCACGAATGTCGTCGTGTCCGTCGAGGCACGGCGCGGGGCTCTCCTCGATCAGCTTTTGGTTGCGACGCTGCACCGAGCACTCGCGCTCGCCGAGCGAAAACACATGGCCCTGCTTATCGGCCATAATCTGCACCTCAACGTGGTGCGCCGGCGCGACAAACTTCTCCATGTAGCACTCGCCGTCGCCAAAAACGGCCTCGCCCTCGGCACGCGCTTCGATGAACGCCTTTGCCGCATCTTCCACGCGCTCGACTTTGCGAATGCCGCGACCGCCACCGCCTGCACGCGCCTTAATGAGCACGGGACAGCCAATGCGCTCGGCCTCGGCCGTTGCCTCCTCGGGGCTTTTGAGCAAATCGCAGCCCGGCACGATGGGCACGCCCGCGGCAGCGGCCGTTCGACGTGCGGCGTCCTTGTCGCCCATGCTGTCGATCACCTCGGCCGAAGGACCGACAAACGCCAGACCGTACTTGTCGCAGTCGCGCACGAAGCTCGCCTTCTCGGAAAAGAAACCGTAGCCAGGATGGATCGCCTTTGCCCCCGACTTTACGGCACAGGTGAGCACGGCATCGTCGTTGAGGTAGCTCTCGGCAAGACGCGGGCCGCCGATGCAATACGCCTCGTCGGCAAGTTGCACGTGCAACGCGTCCGCATCGGCCGTGGAGTAGACGGCGACGGTCTTGATGCCCATATCGCGGCACGCGCGGATAACACGGACCGCGACTTCGCCGCGGTTGGCGATGAGCACTTTGTCGAACATGAAGCCTTCCTTAACTTTCGTGCATGAGTGCAAAAGACATATCGGCGCGGCAGCAAACCTCACCGTTGACGCTCGCGGTACCCGTCGCAAAGCGGAACGGCCCGCGCGCACGCGTGATGGAGCACACCAGATCCACCGTGTCGCCCGGGCGCACCGGACGCTTAAAGCGAACCTTGTCCAGACTCGTGTAGAACGGCGTCGCGCCGCGCGCCTCCTCATCGTCCATTAGCAGCACGCAGCAGTTCTGAGCGAGCATCTCGCACTGAATCACGCCGGGGACGACCGGATTTCCCGGAAAATGCCCCTGCAAAAAGTATTCGTCGCCCGTAATCGTGATCTTGCCGTGGGCCTCGTCGCCCACCAGCTCGGCTTCGTCGAGCAAAAGCATCGGCTCGCGATGCGGCAACAGCTTCTTGAGCTCTTCTTTGTTCATGGATATCACCTATCCGATCCTCATGAGGCAGCTGCCAAACTCCACGAGGTCGCCGTCGGCCACGCAGATCTCGAGCACCTCGCCGTCTGCCTCTGCCGTCACCTCGTTGAGAACCTTCATGGCCTCGATGATGCAGAGGGTCTCGCCGGCCTTGACCTTGGAACCCACGTGTACAAACGGTTCGTCGCCCGGCGCCGGGGCAGCATAGAACACGCCGACCATGGGAGCGGTCACCTCGGTGCTCTTAGGCTCCGGTGCGGCGGCAGGTGTCTGCGCGGCGGGCTCCGGTGCTGCAGGCGCGACTGCGGGAGCCGCAACCGGAGCGGCCATGGCGCTCGGCATAGGCATGGGCACGGCAACCGGCTGTGCGGCGCTCGCGCGCTCGAGCTCGACCGCGGTGCCATCGGGTTCCTCAACGCGCACGCGCGTGAGGCCGCGGTCCTCCATAACATCGGCTATCTCGGCAAGTCTTTTGGAATCCATGCTCTAGCTCCTCGTATATCTACGCAGCGCGATGGCGGCGTTGTGCCCGCCAAAGCCCAGGTTGGCCGAAAGCGCCCAGGTAAGGTCGGCGCGAACCGCGCGATTGGGCGTGTAGTCAAGATCGCAGGCGGGATCGGGTGTGTGGTAGTTAATGGTCGGCGGCACCACGCCCTGCTCGAGCGCCATGGCGCAGGCCATGACCTCGATGGCGCCCGTGGCACCGATCATGTGCCCCGTCATCGACTTGGTCGACGAGACATGTGCGGCGCGCGCCGCGTCCTCGCCGAGCGCTCGCTTGATGCCCGCCGTCTCGGACGAATCGTTGAGTTTGGTCGAGGTGCCGTGAGCGTTGATGTAGAGGCCCTCGGAAGGCTTGACGTCGCCTTCGGCCACCGCCAGCGATATCGCGCGGGCAATGCCGGCAGCCTCGGGATCGGGGCTCGTGATGTGATAGGCATCATCGGTGTTGCCGTAGCCCACGACCTCGGCATAAATGTGCGCACCGCGGGCCTGTGCATGTTCCATACTCTCGAGTACCAGCACGCAGGCGCCCTCGCCCATCACAAAGCCGTCGCGGTCTGCATCGAACGGGCGGCAAGCCGTCGCGGGATCGGGGTTTGTGGTCAATGCGCGGCAGGACGTAAAGCCCGCAACGGCATCGGGGATAATGGCCGCCTCGGCGCCGCCCGCGAGGATTGCGTCGGCATAGCCGTGCTTGATGGCGCGGAACGCCTCGCCCACCGCATGGGCCGAGGTTGCGCACGCGGTCACCACGGGCAGGGTCGGGCCCTTTGCCTTGTGGCGGATCGCGATATTGCCCGATGCCATGTTGGGGATCATCATCGCGATCATATAGGGCGATGCGCGGCGGGGCCCCCGATCGGCAATCGTATGGACGTTGTCGACAAGTGTCTGCATGCCGCCCACACCCGAGCCTACGTAGACGCCCAGACGCTCGCGATCGATGGCGCCCTCGACATCAAAGCCCGCATCGTGCATGGCCTCGTCCGACGCTGCCAGGGCAAACTGAACGCAGGGGTCCAGGTGCTTGGCGTCACGCTTGCCAAAGTACTCGTTGCCGTCAAAACCCTTGACCTCGGCTGCCACCTTGACGGCAAACGCATCGGTATCGAAGTGCGTGATCGGACCGATGCCGCACGTGCCAGCACACATTGCCGCCCAGGTGGCAAGCGCCGTGTTACCGAGCGGCGATACGGCACCGATACCGGTGATTGCAACTCTCTGTTCCATCATGGTCTCCTCATCCAAGCCGTTCTTCGGCCCTGGTTTCTACATCGCCATTCCGCCGTCGACGCGTACGACCTCACCCGTAATGTAGGCAGCCGCATCGCTCACCAAAAAGCGCACCACGCCGGCCACTTCCTCGGGGCGCGCCATGCGCTTTAGGGGAATCTGCTCCTCGGTTGCCGCGCGAACCTTCTCCGAGAGCTTTGCCGTCATATCCGTCTCGACAAACCCGGGGGCGACCGCGTTCACTCGTACGCCGCGGGGCGCAAGCTCGCGCGCCACCGCCTTGGTAAGCCCTATCACGCCCGCCTTGGAGGCAGCGTAGTTGGCCTGCCCGGCATTGCCCATCAGGCCCACAACCGAGCTCATGTTGATGACGCAACCGCCGCGCTGGCGCATAAAGGTCTTGGTGAGCGCGCGCGTCGTATTGAACGTGCCCTTGAGATTGACATCGAGCACGCGGTCGAAGGCGTCATCGCCCATGCGCATGAGCAGGCCATCGCGGGTGATGCCGGCGTTGTTGACGAGCGCCCAAATGGAGCCAAAGTCGTTGAGGACCGTTTCCACGCACGCGTTGACGGCAGCGGGATCGGCCACGTCGCATTGATATGCGCGTGCCGTAGCGCCAGCCGCCTCGCAGGCTTCGCACGTCTCGCGCGCCGCATCGACGCTACCGGCATAGACGACGGCGATATCAAAGCCGTCCTTCGCCAGACCGACAGCGCAGGCGCGGCCGATACCCCGCGAGCCGCCCGTGACCAGTGCCACGCGACGTGAGTCGTTGCGCTCGATCGCGCCGTTGTTCAAGTTGCCCATGTCATTCCTTTCGGGTTACAGCCCTGTGGACTATGCGAGCTCGTCGGCAATAGCTGCGACCTGCTCAGCCGTTTCGCACGAATGCACACGAACGTCGCTCAGCGTACGCTTGACCAAGCCGGACAGCGTTTTGCCGGGACCGACCTCAATAAACGTGTCGATGCCTTGATTCTGCAGAGCATGCAGCGTGTCGACCCAGCGCACGGCATGACTCAACTGGTTGGCCAGCACCTCCGATGCCGCCTGTGGGTCGACCGGATAGGGCGCCGCCGTCATATTTGCCATAACAGGAATGAGCAACGGGGACGGCGCGTGACCGGCCTCGATATATGCAGCAAGGCCACAGGTCGCCTCGGCCATATAGGGGCTATGGAATGCACCCGACACCGCGACCTTCATGGCCCGGCCACCAGCCTCTTTTACCAGGACGTCGAGGGTTTGCAACGCATCGGGCGCTCCGGCCACAACCGTCTGCTGGGGGCTGTTGTAGTTGACCGGCCAGCAGTCCTCGCCGGCCTGTTTTGCCAAGCCCTCGACCTGCGCCGCATCGAGTTTGATGACGGCGCGCATTTCGCCGGGGTGACGCTCAGCCGCCGTGGCCATAAGCGCCGCGCGCTCGCACACAAGCTCAAAGCCCGCTCGCGTATCGAACGCCCCCGCAAAGGTGAGTGCAGCGACCTCGCCCAGCGAGAATCCCGCACAAGCGGCAGGCACCACGCCGCGCTCGCGCAGGGCGACGGCAACAGCCAAGTCGTGCACGAACACGCACGGCTGCGTGTTCACGGTCTGCGACAGCTCCTCCTTGGAGGCGCTCCGGCACTGTTCGCTCGTCCCCGGGCGCACCTCGTCAGCAATGGCGAACACCTCGGCAGCCGCCGGCGATGCTTCGATGAGGTCGACGCCCATCGCGGGATGCTGGGCACCCTGACCGGCAAACAGAAACGCTACGCTACCCATGCGGTCGCACCCTTCAGGACACGCTCGGCGCCATCGACCAGATCGTCGACGATTTCGCGTGCGCTCTGGCGCTCGTTGACCATGCCAGCAATCTGTCCGCACAAATACGAACCCTCTTCGTAATTACCGTCCTTTGCGGCTTTACGAAGCGCGCCCGTGCCCATGGCCCCGAGCTCCTCGGGGCTTGCGCCCGCCGCCTCGTTCTTGGCATACGCGTTGGTGAAGGGGCTCTTGAGGGCGCGAACCGGATGTCCCGTCGAGCGACCGGTCGCACGCGTCGACGTGTCGCCCGCCTTGAGCACCAGCTCTTTGTACTGTTCGGATACGGTGCACTCATCGGCGACGAGAAAACGCGTGCCCACCTGGACGCCGGCAGCGCCGAGCATAAAGGCGGCCGCCACGCCGCGGCCGTCGGCGATACCGCCGGCAGCCACGACGGGAATATCGACTGCATCGACAACCTGCGGCACCAGTGCCATCGTCGAGGTCTCGCCAATATGGCCGCCTGATTCGGTGCCCTCGGCAACCACGGCAGTGGCTCCGCGACGCGCCACGAGACGCGCCAGCGCCACCGAAGCCACGACGGGAATAACCTTGATGCTTGCATCGTTCCAGGCCTTCATGTACTTGGTGGGATTGCCGGCACCGGTCACCACAACGGGCACCTCCTCATCAATCACCACTTGTGCGACCTCGTCGACAAACGGGCTCATGAGCATAACGTTGACGCCAAAGGGCTTATCCGTCTTGACGCGCAGCTCGTGAATCTGATCGCGCAGCCAGTTTGCGTCGGCATTCATGGCCGCGATAATGCCTAAGCCGCCTGCCTCGGACACGGCAGATGCCAACGAGGCGTCGGCAATCCAGGCCATGCCACCCTGGAACACGGGCTTTTCGATTCCGAGCAAATCGCAGAGAGGAGACTTGAGCATCACTACTTCTCCAATGCCGCCTCGACCGTATCGACGAACTCGCCGACCGTCTTGGGGTTCTCCTCGGTATCGAGCTCAATGCCAAACTCGTCCTCGACGGCAACGAGGATCTCGACGGTACCCAGGCTGTCGAGGCCAATCTCCTCGAGCGTGGACTCGGGCTTCATCTCGACATCGTCAAGGCCGGCGGTCTCGCGGATAACGTCGCAAACGCGCTCGAAGGTCTTCTGATCTGCCATGGTAGTTCTCCTTTGTTTGTGCCCTAGGGGCGTTTTTATTTCCTATGTGCGACTACTTCCAACGAAGCAGATAGCCACCTATATCCAGGCCGGCGCCAAATCCAACGAGGGCGATGGTGTCGTCCTCATTCAGTGCGTCGGTACGTGCCAGCCGGTCAAGCGCAAAGGGAATGCAGGCGCTCGAAATGTTGCCGGTCTCGCGTAGCGTTCGAACCACGCGCTCGTCTGGCACGCCGAGACGCTTGACCGCCTGACTCAGGATTCGTTCGTTAGCCTGATGGAATACAAAATGATCGATGTCTTCGACCGAAATGCCCGCATCGCTCGCAAGCTTATGGACCGTGTCGCAGATGGCGTTGACGCCGAACTTGAACACGCGGCGACCATTCATGGACAGCACGCTCGCGCTATCTGCGGAGTCCTTAAACGGCGAGGTGCCGACCAGACCGGGAACGCGCAACGTCTCGACGTCGGGCGCCGTCGAAAGCTCAACGGCAAGGGGGTTGTCTCCCCCAGCCCCCATCACTGCAGCGCCCGCGCCGTCGCCAAAGAGCACGCACGTGGCGCGGTCTGACCAGTCAAGGGCGCGCGTCATCTGCTCGGAGGCAACGACAAGCACATGCTTGGCTCGTCCTCGAGCGATATAGCCCTCGGCGACATCGAGCGCAAATACGAAGCCGGCACAAGCCGCCGAAACGTCGAAGGCTGGACATGTGGCACCCAGGCGCTCAGCAACGGCGCACGCTTCGGCAGGAACGAGATGATCGCCCGTCGTCGTCGAGCAGACGATAAGATCCAGCTGGCTCGCATCGAGTCCGGACACCTGGAGTGCCCGCTCGCTCGCCGCTACGGCAAGGTCGTCAAGTGACTCGGTGGTGCAGACGTGGCGGCTCTTGATACCTGTGCGAGTAAAAATCCACTCATCCGAGGTATCGAGGAACTCAGACAGCTCGTCATTGGAAACACTGCGCTCAGGAAGTGCCGAACCTGTTCCAAGAATCGTGAAACCCATCACTAACCTCCTTTGAGTTGTTGACGTGTTTACATCGACCAAGAGAGGATAACGCATTTCAGTCTTTGTTGACGTGTTAACATTAAATTGTCCAAATGCGACAAAGGCTTCACATTGTGTATATCTCTCGACACCATTGCGTCATTCACTTATTCAATAAGGAGGTAGCAGCCGCTATGGATGCCCAATTAACGATTGTCGACGTAACCGGATCGACCAACGATGACCTGCTCGAGGCAGGAAAACTGGGTGCGCCGCACGGCACAGGACTTGCCGCCCGCGCGCAAACGGCAGGACGCGGCCGGCGCGGCCACAAGTGGGATTCAACCGCCGGGAACCTATTGCTTTCGATTGTCCTGCGTCCATGCGTTAATCCCGCAAAGTACTCTGGTCTTGCCGCCGTCAGCGGCCTAGCGGTGCTCGAAGCACTCGAAAAGCAGGGTCTTGCAAGCGAGATTGGCCTCAAATGGCCCAACGACCTGGTCGCGCGAGGACGCAAGCTCGGCGGCATTCTGGTCGAGGCCGCACGCGATAACGAAGGCAAACCTTTCGCCGTCTGCGGCATTGGTGTCAACGTAAACTACACGCCCCAAGAGGTACCCGATGGCGGCCTGGCGGCAATTGGCCTCTCGGACCTCAACGAGAGCGTTCCCGCCGTCGACATACTCCTCGATGAGGTCTATCACGAAGTTATAGACGCTGTAGATACCTGGGCAGAGCGCCTCAACGCCAAGGAAGAAGACGCCGGTCCGCTCGCGCCCGTCCACGACGAATATATCGCTCACCTCAATTGGATCGGGAAGCACGTTATCGTCCGCTCCCCCGCTGGAGACGAGCTGGCACGAGGCATATTTAGAACGGTCGACGATTGCGGCCGCGCATGCATTGAGACCGAGAGCGGCTTGTGCGTCTTCCACTTCGAAGAAGCATCCTTGCGCCCCCTGAGCGAATAGGGCGCCGCAGCCGCCGGCTCGGCAGACGAATTCGCTATCCCAAAATCTAAACTCAAAACAAAAGGGCCCCGCTACCGTAACGGCAGCGGGGCCCTTTAAGCTATGAGCGATATCGCTTAGAGCTTGATGTCGATGTCGACGCCAGCGGGGAGGTCGAGACGCATGAGCGAATCAACGGTGCCCGAGGTGGGGTCGAGGATGTCGATGAGGCGCTTGTGGGTGCGCATCTCGAACTGCTCACGGGAGTCCTTGTTCACGTGCGGCGAGCGGATAACCGTGTACAGGTTGCGCTCGGTGGGCAGGGGGACAGGACCGGAAACGCGAGCGCCGGTCTTCTGAGCGGTCTCGACGATGAGCTTCGCGGACTGATCGACGACCTCGTGATCATAGCCCTTGAGGCGAATGCGGATCTTCTGGGTAGCCAACTTAAACCTCCAAAGAGTGCGAGAGATGTTCTCGCGGATTACGTAACAGGGAGCTCGAACTTAGGCGTTCTTGCTCATGACCTCGTCCACGATGGACTTGGGCGCGGGCTCATAAGAGTCGAACTGCATCGTGTAGGATGCACGGCCCTGGGTCTGGGAGCGAAGGTCGGTAGCGTAACCGAACATCTCGCCCAGCGGCACCTTGGCACGGATGAGCTTGCTGTTCTTGCGATCCTCCATGCCCTCGATCTTGCCGCGGCGACCGGAGAGGTTGCCCATAACGTCGCCCATGTACTGCTCGGGGGTCTCGACCTCGACAGCCATAATCGGCTCGAGCAGCTGCGGATCGGACTTCTTGAGGGCGTCCTTGATAGCCATGGAACCGGCGATCTTGAAGGCGGCCTCGGAGGAGTCGACCTCGTGGTAAGAACCATCGAACAGGGTAACCTTAACGTCGAGGACCGGGAAGCCGGCGATAACACCGGTGTTCAGGGCCTCCTGGATGCCCTTGTCGATGGACGGGATGTACTCCTTGGGCACGACACCGCCGACGATAGCGTTGACGAACTCGTAGCCGAAGCCCTCCTCCATCTTCTCGAGCTTGATGACGGCGTGGCCGTACTGACCGCGACCGCCGGACTGGCGGACGAACTTGCCCTCAGCCTTCTCGACGTCGTGACCAGCGGTCTCGCGGTAGGCAACCTGGGGCTTACCAACGTTAGCGTCAACCTTGAACTCGCGGAGCAGACGGTCGACGATGATCTCGAGGTGCAGCTCGCCCATGCCGGCGATGATGGTCTGGCCGGTCTCGTGGTTGGTGGACACCTGGAAGGTCGGGTCCTCCTCGGCGAGCTTGGTCAGAGCCAGGGACATCTTGTCCTGCTCGGCCTTGGTCTTGGGCTCGATGGCAACGTCGATAACGGGCTTAGCGAACTCGATCTTCTCGAGGACGATCTCCTTGCCCTCGGCGCACAGGGTGTCACCGGTGGTGGAGTTCTTGAAGCCGACGCAAGCGACGATGTCGCCGGCGGCAGCGTCGTCACGGTCGATACGCTCGGCGGCGTTCATCTCGAGGATGCGGCCGAGACGCTCGCGCTGACCGTTGGAAGCGTTGACCACGTAGGAGCCGGACTCAGCGCGGCCGGAGTAAACGCGGACATAGGTGAGCTTACCGACGAACGGGTCGGTCATGATCTTAAAGACCAGGCCGGAGAAGGGCTCGTCGAAGGAAGGATGACGCTGAATCTCCTCGCCGGTGTCCGGATCGGTACCGGTGACGGCCTCGACGTCGAGCGGGCTGGGCAGGTAGTCGACGACAGCGTCGAGCAGCTCCTGAACGCCCTTGTTCTTGTAGGCGGAGCCCACGAAGACGAGGTTGAGCTCGTTGGCCAGAACACCCTTGCGCAGAGCAGCCTTGAGCTCCTCGACGGTGAAGTCCTCCTCCATGAGGATCTTCTCCATGAGCTCGTCGTCAAAGCTGGCAGCAGCGTCGAGGAGCTCCTCGCGCTTGGTGGCAGCGATGTCGGCAAACTCAGCCGGGATCTCGTCCATCGGCTCGGGGTAGGTCATACCCTTCTCGTCGGCCTTGAAGTCCCATGCAGTCATGGTGACCAGGTCGATGACGCCCCAGAAGTTGTCCTCGGCGCCCATCGGGACCTGAGCGGCCACGGCGTTGGCGTCGAGACGATCCTTCATGGTCTCGATAGCGTTGAAGAAGTCAGCGCCCACGCGGTCATACTTGTTGATGAAGGCGATGCGGGGGACGTTGAAGGTAGAAGCCTGACGCCAAACGGTCTCAGACTGGGGCTGAACGCCGGCAACAGCGTCGAAGACGGCGACAGCGCCATCGAGGACGCGCAGGCAGCGCTCGACCTCGGCGGTGAAGTCAACGTGGCCCGGGGTGTCGATGATCTGGATGCGGTAGTCCTTACCGTCCTTGTTCCAGAAGCAGGTGGTAGCAGCGGAGGTAATGGTTACGCCGCGCTCCTGCTCCTGAACCATCCAGTCCATGGTGGCAGCGCCCTCATGGACCTCACCGATCTTGTGGGTCTTACCGGTGTAGTAAAGAATACGCTCGGTCGTGGTGGTCTTACCGGCATCGATGTGAGCCATGATGCCGATGTTACGGGTATCGGAAAGCTTGTACTTAGGCTTAGCCATGTTAGTTCCTTACCTTAACTTACCAACGATAGTGAGAGAACGCGCGGTTGGCCTCGGCCATCTTGAAGACGTCCTCACGCTTCTTGACGGAAGCGCCCAGGCCGTTGGAAGCGTCGAGGATCTCGTTGGCGAGACGCTCGGCCATGGTCTTCTCCTTGCGAGCGCGGGAGAAGTTGACGATCCAGCGGATGCCCAGAGCGGTGGAACGACGGGAGTTGACCTCCATCGGGACCTGATAGGTAGCGCCACCGACACGCTTGGGCTTAACCTCGAGCGTGGGCTTGACGTTGTCCATAGCCTTCTTGAAGGTAGCGAGAGCGTCGCCACCCTCGGACTTCTCGGCAACGATCTCGAAAGCGGTGTAAACGATGCGCTCAGCGGTGGCCTTCTTGCCGTCAAGAAGGACCTTGTTGATGAGCTGAGTCACCAGGCGGTTGTTGTAAACGGCGTCAGGCTGAACCTCACGACGATTAGCTGCTGCACGACGCGGCATGTGAAATCTCCTTAAGTGTCTACCGTGCGGCCCTTAGGCGGCACACGGCGAAAGTATCAAAACGTTATCTGGCTTATTTAGCCTTGGGGCGCTTAGCACCGTACTTGGAACGGGCCTGCATACGGTTCTGGACCGGAGCAGCGTCGTAGGCGCCACGGATGACGTGATAACGGACACCAGGGAGGTCACGGACACGACCGCCGCGGACGAGCACGATGGAGTGCTCCTGCAGGTTGTGGCCCTCACCCGGGATGTAAGCAGTAACTTCGATGCCGTTGACGAGGCGAACACGGGCAACCTTACGAAGAGCCGAGTTCGGCTTCTTGGGGCTCGTGGTGAAGACGCGGGTGCACACGCCGCGCTTCTGGGAGTTGTGCTGCAGAGCAGCGTTCTTGGACTTCTTGGGCACGGAACGACGGCCCTGGCGAACCAGCTGGTTAATAGTAGGCAAAGCGTACTCCTTCTCGAATGATTCCAGCTTTCTGTAAAGTGCAACGGCTTGAATCGAGGGGTCAGCATCCCCCTACGAAACACGCAGTTCGATAGGATACGTGGCGTTAGCTGTGCCGTCAACAGACCACGCCGCCGGGCGTATCCCAAAATAGCCATATTTCCGCAAAGCCTACACAAAAGGAATCCCCTCCTGTGCGCGGGGGCGGATTCCCGGCCCGGGCGGCCCGCTGTTTAAGTTTGTAGCGAGTTCCGCACGCAAAGGAAACCACTTAATGTGCTTTCCGTCTTTCGCAGGACTGTAGAGCAGCAAACTTAAACAGCGGGCCGCCCGGGCCGGGAATCCGCCCCCGCGCACAGGAGGGGATTCCTTTTGTGTAGGCTTTGCGGAAATATGGCTATTTTGGGATACGCCCGGC
>DBGFTB010000053.1:0-22472 GCA_048532905.1 Collinsella aerofaciens | reverse complement strand
TAAATTTGGGGAGGGGGAGCGCACGGTGGACGTGCTGGTTGTTGGCAATACCGTGTATGTCGATGACGACTTTTGTGCCAAGGCGTTTCCCAGTGACCATGTTCAGGTCGTGGCGGCCAACGAGGCGCGCCGCGACGGGTCGTCGCTCCATGCGTCTTGGAAAGAGCTGCTGCAGCACCTGGACCAGGCTTACGAATTCGACCGTGTGGTCTACCTCTCTACCTATCTCACGCCGCATACCGAGGCCGTTGGCGACATCGAGCTGCTGCGCTCCGTCTTTCGAGCTTGCATGGGTCGCCAGATTCAGCTGCTGTTTGTGACTGGTCCCATGGGAGCGGACGGTGCGGTGGACGCTGCGGGGCAAAACGGCAAGGGCATCATTGCCCGTGCGGCCAACGACCTGTGCCGCTACTATGCGGTCCGCGACGGCATTCAGGCCAAGATCTTGCGCGTGCCGTATCTGTACACCGCCTCGCCCACGCTGGAAGACCCGATTTTGACCCCGCTGTTCGAGGCGTGCTCGCAAGGCTCTGCTGTCATGAGGGCTGGGGCGGACTCACCGCTCGGTGCCCTCTGCGCCGAGGAGCTGGCCGTTCTGGTGCGTCGCATCTTCGACAGCTGGGATGCCACATTCGAGGAACTCGAGGTTCCGGATAGCTTTGCCCACACCGTGGGAGACCTGGGCGAGGCGCTCAAGGGCTTGTTCCCGGGGCTCGACATTACCTACGACGGGGACGCCGTCGTCTCCATTGCTCCGAGCGATACCGTCCGCACACGCTACGGATGGTTCCAGCGCTATGACGTGCTGCGCGATCTTTCGACCATACACGCCCGCTGGGAGCAGACCCTCGCGGGCAAGCGCCATCCGCTGCGTGCCGCCATCGACCGCATGCGCGGGCGGACACTGCCCATCAAATGCCTGGAGACCGCGCTGGCCTGGGTGCTCTTTGAGGGCCTGGAGCTGGTGTTTTCGCAGTCTGCTCAGCTTAACGTGCTCGACTACCGCCTGCTGTACGTGGTACTGATCGGCACGCTGTATGGGCTCGATTTTGGCCTGGTTGCGGCGCTGCTGGCGTCGGTGGGTTTGGCAGCCAGCTACTTTACTCAGTACGGCTATACCTTCCAGGGTCTGTTCTACGAGCCGTCCAACTGGCTACCGTTTATTGCGTACTTTGTGGTGGGTGCCGTGTGCGGCTATGTGCAGCTGCGCAACAGCGAAGCCATTAGGGCGGAGCGCGACCAAAACGATCTCGTGCGCAACCGCAATACGTTCCTTACGCAGCTCTACCACGACGCGATCGAGGACAAGCGCGCGTACAGGCGCCAGATCGTGGGTCGCCACGACAGCTTTGGCAAGATCTTTGCCGTGACGCAGGAGCTCGATGTGCTCAACCCGCGCGACATCTATCGCAAGTGCTGCGAGCTTCTGGGCGAGATCCTCGAGAACGATTCGGTGGCGATCTACCATGTTTCGGGCGGGGCATTTGCACGCCTGGTGGCAGCAAGTCCCGCGATTGCCGAAGATGCCGCACGTTCGCTCACGCTTGAGCAGCTTGCACCTCTTTTGGGCGACGGGGGTCGTTCGAACCTGTGGGTGAACCGCGAGTTGACGCCGGGGCTTCCCATGTTTGGATACACGATCGAGCGCGACGGGGCACCCGCCGTGTTGATCTTTGTGCGTAGTGCGGCCGAAAACCAAATGACCCTCTATTATCAAAACCTGTTCCGCATCTTGTGCGGCCTGGTCGAAAGTGCGCTGGGCCGTGCCTTTGACTATGAGGCGGTGGCGCAGGATAAACACTGCGTTGACGGCACTTGCGTGCTCAAGCAGGCTGCCTTTGGCCAAGAGCTCGCGGCGGAACAGGCGCTGGCAGATAGCAGGATGGGGAGTTTTTTGCTCCTGCGCGTGGTACCGGGCATGGAGCCTGTCGGCGAGCTGGTGGGCGTAATTGGGTCGGCAATCCGCGAGAGCGACGCGGCGGGCTTGGTCGACGGCGACGTGCTCTACCTGCTTATGCGTCAGGCAAAGGCGTGCGATCTGCCCATTATCCGCGAGCGCCTGAGCGCAAAGCATATTGCGGTGGAGCCCGTCGACGGCGAGGACATCGTGGCGCTGCTGCAGCACATCGCTTACATCGGTGACGGTGAGGGGGGTGCCGCTTGATCTCGCTTGTCGTTGCTGCCGTCTTGCTGCTGATTCATGCGCTGGTTTGCCTGATGCTGTGGACGCTCATGAAGCTGGGCCTGCTGCCGGTGCGCGGGCACATGCTGGCTGTGATAGTGCTGGTGCCGCTGTGGGGCCCGTTGCTGGTGGTTCTGCTATCGGTCCGCAGCGCGGTGTTTGGCGAGGGGCTGAAAGAGTCTGCGCTGGAGTCGCTGCGCTTCAACGATGACCTGCATCGCAGTATGTCGGTACCGAGTGGTGAGGACGATTCAGGCGTAGTGCCGCTCGAGGAGGCGCTCATCGTCAACGACCCGGCATACCGGCGCCGCCTAATGCTCTCCATGCTCACCGAGGAGCCTGACGCGTACCTGGCGCAGCTGCAGGCGGCTAAGCTTAACGATGACGTTGAGGTGGCGCACTATGCCGCGACGGCGGTGGCGCAGATCTCCAAGGAGTCCGACCTTAAACTGCAGCAGCTGGAGCGTGCCTTTAAGACGGACCCGAGCGCGCAAAACCTCAACGAATACTGCGATTTTCTTGGTGAATACTTGTGCTCGGGCTTGGCTGAGGGGCGCGTGGCTCAGATTCAGCGCCAACAGTACGCGCGCCTGCTTGCGCGTCGCTGCGAGCGCGAGGATACCCTTGAGCTGCGCATTCGATACGCGACGACGCTGGCCGATGTCGGACAGATCGACGAGGCGCAGGCCGTGACCGACCAGCTGGTGATAGACGTGCCCGAGGAGCAGGAGGTTTGGATGCTTTGCCTGCGCCTGGCCGTGATGCGCCGCGACGGTGACGAGGTCCACCGTGTGATCGATGCGATTGACAAGCAACATGTGTATTTGAGCGCCGACAACCGCGAAAAGTTGGCGTTTTGGCGCGACGGGGAGGAGGCCAGATGAGCGTGGCGCAACATATCCGTGACCGTGCAGGGCGCTTTCGTTGGATGGGACTCCTCGTGGTGTGGGCGGTCTTTATTGTCATGGCCGCTGTGCTGCTGGTGGAGCGTGCCGGCGTGCAGTACAGTGCGGGCCAGCATAAGCTGGGGATGCTGGCCGCCAACGATGCGGTGCCGGCCTCCTCGGCAATCTTTGGCCAAAAGCCCACGTGCCTGGTCATTACCGATTCCGATCAAGCTGGCGTCGAGGACGTAAAGGAACAGTTCGACCAGATCCTGCTCGACATGAAGATCGCCCATCGCGATGTTGATATTGCCACCGACGGTGCGGACGCGATCCCATCGCTCACGTCGTTTGATCGCGTGATTGTGCTTATGCCCTCGCTTGACGGACTGGGTACGCATCTGACCGATCTGATGAGTTGGGTGAGTGTGGGCGGCTCACTCATGCTGGGCATGACGCCAGATAACTCGAACTGCCTGCAGGCTATGGCTTCCAAGCTTGGGATCGAATCGGCCGGATATGACTATGCGAAAGCCGAAAGCATTGTGCCGAGCGAGGACTTTATGCTGGGCGGGGGAGAGCGCTACGAGCTCTCGGATCCCTTCGATTCTTCGCTCTCTGTTTCGCTGCGCGAGACGGCGCACGTGTGGGCTAAGACCGGCGATGCGGGCACGCCGATCATTTGGTCTAACGATTGCGGCAGCGGTCACACCGTGGTGTGCAACATTGGCATCTACGACAAGGTCATGCGTGGTTTTTACGCCGCGGCGATCAGCCTGCTGGGTGATGCCACGGCCTATCCGGTCATCAACAGCGCCGTGTTCTATTTGGACGACTTTCCTAGCCCCGTGCCCTCGGGCGATGGTACTTATATCAAGCGTGACTACGGCCTTTCCATTGCGGATTTTTACACCAAGGTCTGGTGGCCCGATCTGCAAAAGCTCGCGCAAAAATATGGCATTCGCTATACCGGCGTGATGATCGAAAACTACGAGGACGCGGTCAACCAGACCGAGCCCGCGCGCCAACCCGATACCACGCAGTTCCGCTATTTTGGCGGCATGCTGCTGCAGATGGGCGGAGAGCTGGGCTTTCACGGCTACAACCATCAGCCTCTGGCACTCTGGGACACCGATTACGGCACGTTGTACGACTACAAGACGTGGAAGAACAAGGAAACGCTTGTCGCATCGCTCAACGAGCTTATCGCTTTCCAGGACGAGGTGCTGCCCAACGCGCACGGCTCGGTCTACGTGCCGCCGTCGAATATCCTTTCGGCCCGTGCGCGCAAGCTTATCGGCACCGACGTTCCGCGCATTATGACCATCGCCAGTACGTATTTTGAGGACGGCACCGACCTGCCGTACGTGCAGGAGTTTGGCGTGGCGAGCGACGGCATTGTGGAGCAGCCGCGCATTGTCTCGGGCGGCATGGTCGACGATTCCTTTATGCGCCTGGCAGCCGTGTCCGAGCTCAACATGCACTATGTGAGCACGCACTTTATGCACCCGGACGACCTGCTCGATCCCGATCGCGGCGCTACGGAGGGCTGGGAGGTCTACAAGGGCGGCCTGACCGACTACCTGGAGTGGCTTACCAAGTCTGCGCCCGATCTGCGGCACCAGACGGCGTCGGAGTGCTCCGGTGCTATCCAGCGCTTTTCGTCGGTTACGGTGAGCGTGGATACAAGTACAGATGCCTGGACGCTTAGCCTGGGCAATTTCCACGACGAGGCGTGGCTCATGTTCCGCGCCAACAATGGCGAGCCGGGTGCAGTCACGGGTGGCGAACTGACGCACCTTACGGGCAATCTGTATCTGCTCAAGGCAAATGATAAGACCGTGACGATCGAGCGCAAGGAGGGTGGCGATAAATGAGAATCTGCTTGGTACTCGAGGGTTGCTACCCCTATGTGCACGGCGGCGTATCTACCTGGATGCATGGCTATATCCAGGCCATGCCCGAGCATGAGTTTGTGCTGTGGGTGATCGGCGCGCATGCTGCCGACCGCGGTAAGTTTGTCTACGAGCTGCCCGGCAACGTGGTCGAGGTGCACGAGGTGTTCCTGGACGATGCCCTGCGGCTTTCGGGCGAGCAGCACGAAGCCAGTTTTAACGACCGTGAGCGCGAGGCGCTACGCCGTCTGGTGTCGCTCTCCAATCCGGACTGGGACGTGTTATTTGATATCTTCCACCGCCGTCGCGTGCATCCGCTCTCGTTTTTGCAGAGCCGCACGTTTATGGATATCTTTCGCGACGTGTGCCTGGCCGAGTATCCCTATACGCCCTTTGCCGATGCATTCCACACCATGCGCTCCATGCTGCTGCCCGTGCTCTACCTGTTGGGCAGCGAGGTGCCGATGGCCGATGTGTACCATGCCATCTCGACCGGCTACGGTGGCCTGCTCGCCTGCTTGGGCTCAAGCGTTCACCATGCGCCGGTGCTGCTGACCGAACATGGCATCTATACCCGCGAGCGCGAGGAAGAGATCATTCGCGCCGATTGGGTGGTGCCGTCGTTTAAGGACCGCTGGATCCGCTTTTTCTACCTGCTTTCGGAGGAGATCTACCGCCGCGCCTTCCGCGTGACGAGTTTGTTCCATAACGCCCGCAAGACGCAGATCGATATGGGCTGCGATGCGGACAAATGCCTGGTTATCCCCAACGGCATCCAGTTCGATCGCTTTAAGGATATTCCCTTAAAGCCCGATGATGGCTGGGTGGATATTGGCGCAGTGGTGCGCTTGGCGCCCATCAAGGACGTCAAGACCATGATCTATGCCTTCTTTGAGTTGCACGAGCGCCTGCCCAAGGTGCGCCTGCACATCATGGGCGGCGTGGACGACGAGGAGTACGGCGCCGAGTGCCATGCGCTCGTCGACACCCTGGGCGTGCGCGACTTGATCTTTACCGGCCGCGTCAACGTGGTCGAGTACATGGAAAAGCTCGACTTTACCATTTTGACGAGCATCTCCGAGGGCCAGCCGCTTAGCGTGCTTGAGTCGCTTGCAGCGCGTCGTCCCTGCGTGACGACCGAGGTGGGCTGCTGCCGCGAACTGCTCGAAGGCGCTCCGGGCGATGACTTTGGCGTGGCAGGTTTTGTGACGCCGCCCATGTATCGCAAGGGCTTGGCCGATGCCATGGAGCGCATGTGCGTGAGCCGCGCCCGTCGTATGGAGATGGGGGAGCGCGGCCAGCGTCGCGTTGCCACGTACTTTTTGCACGAGCAGATGCTCGCCAACTATCGCGCGCTGTACGACGAGACGGCGTGTGCGTTTAACCTGCCCAGAGAGGGGGAGTAGCCGGTGGCCGGAATTGGTTTTGAACTCAAGCGCCTGTTTAGACGCAAGGGTCTGTTTGCCACGATGCGTGCCTATGGCTACGCCGGCATTGTGTGCACGGGTCCCATGCTGTTGGGCGTGCTGCTCCAGGTGGGTATCTTGGTGCTGTGCGGTCTGTGGGGTGTGGGCCGTGCCAACCAGGATCTGCTGGTGTGCATGGTGACCTATACGCTGCTGGCCTCGCTTACGCTCACGAGCTTTTTCTCCATGCCGGTCACGCGCTTTTTGGCCGACATGCTTTTTGCCGAGCTCGAGGATGAGATACTGCCTTCGTTTTGGGGCTCCAACGCCATCATGCTCGTTGCGGGCACCGTGCTCTACGGCGTCTTTTTGCTGTTCTCGGGCGCCACGCTGCTGCAGGGGCTGCTGTGCCTGTGGCTGTTCAACATTATGATCGTCAACTGGAACGGCATGAATTACCTCACGGCCATCAAGGATTACCGCGGCATCCTTTGCAGCTTTGCGGCCGCCATTGGCGTGGCGTGCCTGTGCGCCCTGGCCGCGCTGGCGCTGGGACTGCCGCCGGTCGAGGGTCTTTTGGCATCAATTGCTCTGGGCTACGGCGTCATGCTCGCCTGGGACGTGGTTCTGCTATACCGGTATTTTCCTCAGAGCGACCGCAGCCCCTGGCTCTTTTTACGGTGGCTCGATCAGTTTATGCCGTTGGCGCTCACGGGCTTGTTTACCAACCTGGGCCTCTTTGCGCACTTGGTGATAATTTGGGCCGGTCCCATTGGCGTGCAGGTCAAGGGCTTGTTTTATGGTGCGCCCTACTACGATGTGCCGGCGCTCATCGCGTTTTTGACGATCCTGGTCACGTCCGTCAACTTTGTGGTCTCGGTCGAGGTCAACTTTTATCCGCGCTACCGCGACTATTACAGCCTGTTCAATGACGGCGGCGTGGTAGGCGATATTGTGGTGGTCGAGGAGGAGATGCTCTCCACGCTTAACAGCGAACTGCGCTTTTGCGCGATCAAACAGTTGTTTGTGACCGCGGCGGTCATCTCGCTCGAGACCACGGTACTGTCGGCCTTACCGTTGGGCTTTAACAACCTTATGCACGGGTATTTTCGCACGCTGTGCGTGGGCTATGGCCTGTATGCCGTGGGCAATACGGTGATGCTTATCTTGCTGTACTTTACCGACTACAAGGGGGCCGTGCTGGCCTCGGGGTTGTTTGCCGGTGTGGCCGGGCTGGCGACTGCCGTGTCGTTGCTTTTGCCGCAGCAGTTTTACGGCTTTGGCTTTTTGTTGGGTGCAGCGGTGTTTTTTATCGTGGCGCTGCTGCGGCTCGATACCTATACCGCCAACTTGCCGTATCGTATCCTGAGCCAGCAGCCCATTGTGGCGACCGACAAGACGGGTCGCTTTACACAGCTGGGCCGTTTGCTCGATCGTGCCGAGCAGCGCTATGAGGAAGGTCGCCATAAGGGTGAGCCACATGGCGCGTTTGAGCGCGCAGTAGTTCACGTGTATCGCAAGCATTGGGGAGGTTCTGATGACCGATAAGTTGATGTCTCGCCGCTGCCTGATCGAGGCGGCTGCCGGCGCGCTGTTGCTTTCGGGCTGTTCGTCTCAGGACGAATCCTCGACTAAAAAGGTCAAAAAGCAGGACAAGATTATAAAGGCTGAGGCCTCGAATAAGGCCAAACACCTGCGCGACAAGGACGAGCTCTACGAGGTCTACGACGACTCGGGCATTGTGACCATGTACCTGACGGTCTCGCGCGGCAACAGCTCCGAGAACACCGACCACAGCTGGGCCGAGATCAACACGTACTCGGTGTATGACTATGCCGACATGGGCGTGACGCGCTATCAGGTTATGGGCCTGTTGCAGCCGGGCGACGAAGAGGGCCCGGAGGCCGGCGAGGTTGGCTATGGCGAGGAAGCGCCCAATGCTACCGTGCAGGTGCGCGGCCAGACGTCGAGCATGAACTCGCAAAAGAATTACAAGGTGGAGCTCAAAAAGGGCAAGGGTACCTGGCGCCAACAGCGCGCGATTGCGCTCAACAAGCACATGGGCGAGGGTATGCGTTTTCGCAACAAGATGGCCTACGACCTTATCCGTGGGATTCCCCAGATGATGGGCCTACGTACGCAGTTTGTGCATCTGTGGGTGTGCGACCAGACCGAAAAGTCCAACGACACCTTTGAGGACTACGGGCTGTTTACACAGGTGGAGCAGCTCAACAAGACGGCGCTTAAGGCGCACGGCTTGGATAAGAACGGGCATCTGTATAAGGTGAACAGCTTCGATTTCCATCGCTACGAGGACATCATTAAGCTCGCCGACGATCCCGACTACAACCAGGCTAAATTTGAGGGCATGCTCGAGATTAAGGGCGATTCGGACCACACCAAGCTCATCGAGATGCTCGACGCGCTCAACGACGATTCGCAAAAGATCGACGACGTGCTCGACGCCTACTTTGATACCGAGAACCTGGTCTATTGGCTGGCGTTTCAGATCCTGACGGGCAACTGCGATACGCAGAAACGCAACTGCTATCTGTACAGCCCGCTCAACTCTAATACCTGGTACTTTTTAGATTGGGATAACGACGGCATGCTGCGTAAGCTTGAGCTTTCTCTTACCGGGTTTTCGGACTACGCGAGCTGGGAGCGCGGCGCAAGCAACTACTGGGGTTACGTGCTGTTTAACCGCGCGTTGCGCAGCAAGTCGTTCCGCAGCGAACTCGACCGTGCCGTCAAGGACTTGCGCTCGTATTTGACCGAGACTCGCCTGACCAAGATGATCAAGCACTACCGCGAGGTGACTGAATCCCTGGTCTTTGCTTCGCCCGATATCGACAATCTGCCTGTCACCAAGGACCAATACGAGCAGATCGCCGCGGCGATTCCCTCCGAGATCGAGGAGAACTACAAGAGCTTTCGCGAGAGTTTTAAAAAGCCTATGCCGTTCTACATCGGCGTGCCGCAGATCGATAACGGTAAGCTGCGCATTAACTGGGATGCGTCCTACGACTTTAAAGCGCGCGACATTCGCTACACCGTAGAGCTTGCGCGCGACTATGCCATAAGCGATGTGATCTTTAAGGCTGAGGACGTGCTGCTTCCCGAGGTGACCTGCGATGCGCCCGATACCGGCCAGTATTTTGTGCGCGTGCGTGCTACCAACTCCGACGGTTATACGCAAGATGCGTTTGACTACTATGTGACCGACGACGGCAAGCACTACGGCATGAAGTGTTTTTACGTGCAAGACGGCGGTAGGGTCGTGGAGGACACGTATGAGGAGGGCTAGCGCGCTGCTTGAGCGCTTGGCGGCCCCGCCTGTGCGTACCACGCAGGAGCGTTACCGCCACGAGCTCAAATATCTCATTAACGAGGGCGAGCACGCCGCGCTTGCCTGTCGCATGGCGCCGGTGTTTAAGCTGGATAAACATGCGCAGGCGGGCGGATACACCATTCGCAGCCTGTACTTTGACGACTACTGCAACTCGGCCTACGAGGAAAAAGACGCCGGCATTCTCATGCGCAAAAAGTATCGCGTTCGCATCTATAACGGCAGCGACAAGGTGATTAAGCTCGAGCGCAAAAAGAAGTACGGCAGCTGGATCTACAAGGAGGACGCGCCACTCACGCGCGACGAGTTTGAGCAGATCCTGGCCGGCGACTATGACTTTTTGCTGAGGAGCCCGCACCAACTCTGCCGCGAGTTCTACATCGAGTGTATCTGCAACATGATGCGCCCGCGGACTATTGTGGACTACGAGCGCGAGCCGTGGGTGATGGATGAGGGCACCGTGCGCATTACGTTTGACATGAACGTGCGTGCCGCGGTGGGAAGCTTCGATATCTTTGACGCGACGCTGCCCGCGCTGCCGGTCCTGGAGCCCGGCAAGCTGGTGATGGAGGTCAAGTTTACCGAGTTTTGTCCGCAGCTGGTGCGCGATATGGTGCCGCCGGGCGCGGCCGAGCTTACAGCGGTCTCCAAGTACTGCCTGTCTTACGAAAAGACCGCCTACCTGCGCGGATTTAATTACTGGGATTCGGATTTTGAGAACCGAGGGGATATTTAGACCATGAGCACCAGAGACTTTTTTAAGAACTCCGTCTTGGAGGCGTTTGGTCAGGTCGACCCTGCCAAGATTGGCCTTTCGCTGCTCGTGGCGCTCGCCATGGGCATCCTGATCTATTACGTGTACAAGCGCTTTTTTACCGGCGTGGTGTATTCGCGTAGCTTTGCCGTGACGCTTGTAGGCATGTGCGTGCTCACCTGCATGGTCACGCTCGCGATCTCGACCAACGTGGTCATCTCGCTCGGTATGGTCGGTGCTCTGTCAATCGTCCGCTATCGTACGGCGGTCAAGGACCCGCTCGACCTGCTGTATCTGTTTTGGGCCATTACCACGGGTATTACGGCCGGCGCCGGCATGTATGCGCTCGTGGGGCTCACTGCGGTGGTGATCGTGGTGATGATCGCCAGCTTTGCGAGCCACCAGGACAAGTCGCGTGTGTACATGATGGTCATTCACTACACGGGCCAGACCACCGGCGACGATATCGTGCGTGCATTTGGGCGCACCAAATTCACCGTCAAGTCCAAGACGATGCACGGCGACAAAGTCGAGATGGCCGTGGAGGTATTCTCGGACGGCGTGGACATGCCCTATGCCGACGCTATCCGTGCGCTCGACGGCGTGGAGGACCTCACACTCATCCAGTACAACGGCGAATACCACGGGTAGAACCCTAGCGAGCAGATTGCACAAAGAGGGGCGCTCCTGGTCGAGCATACGCCAGCGAGCGGGCAGCTGCCGTGGCGAGGTGCCGCGAAAGAGGAGCGACGCGTACTTCATGTACGCGAGCGACGGTTTGAGCGGCAGATCGCCCGGCAGATTCCCGCGCAGCGTCAAGCAGTCCGGCGTTCGTTAGAACGCCGGAACGAACAGGTATTATGGTGAAAGCGATTTCAATGACAGGGGTGCTCGTGGTAAAGATGAAAGATGTGGCCGAGCTGGCGGGTGTTTCGAGCGCCGCCGTCTCGCGCTACCTCAACGGTGGGTATATCTCGGCGGACAAGGCCGATCGCATTAAGCAGGCGATTGAGCTGACCGGATACGTGCGGTCCAGCCAGGCTCGCGCGCTGCGCACAGGCTCCACCAAGCTCATCGGCGTCATCGTGCCCAAGATCAACTCGGAATCCGTGAGCCGCATTACCGCCGGCATTGGCCAGGTGCTCGGTCGCCGTGGCTACCAGATGCTGCTTGCCAATACCGACAACGCGGCCGATCGCGAGCTCGAGTACCTCGATTTATTCCAAAACCACCCAGTTGATGGCATTGTGTTGGTGGCAACCATGATTACCGACGAGCACCGCCGCGCGATTGAGTCGTGCCGTGTGCCCATTGTGTTGATCGGCCAACATGTCGAGGGCGCGGCGTGCGTCTATCACGACGATTACGAGGCTGCCTTTGAGCTCGGCCGTGCGCTTGCGGTTCGGGTGGATGGCAAGATCGCCTACATCGGAGTTGCCGAAGAGGACCGCGCGGCCGGTTATGACCGCCGTCGCGGTTTTGAGGCGGGGCTTCTTGCTGCGGGCGTGGCGCTTGATTCGAGCTTGATTCGCCAGGGATCCTTTACGCTTGACTCGGGCTATCGCGCTGCGCGCGAGCTGCTTGCCGATGCCCCCGATGTTTCGTTTATCGCATGCGCAACCGACACCATGGCGGCGGGCGCACTGCGTGCCATCGATGAGGTTCGCGGCATGGGCGAGGGCATACACCGCGTGAGCGGTTTTGGCGACAACGCGTTTTTGCGCGCGCTGACGGGAGGTATTCCCACCGTGCATTATGGTTACCTGACCAGTGGCGTCGAGGCGACCAATATGTTGCTCAACACGCTCGATGGCGTGGAGGGGAAGAGCGGTCTCAAGACGCTCAAGCTTGGCCATCAGCTTATGAATGTCTAGGTTTCGGGCACGTCTGTCTGCCTCTGGGACCCCTGTTTTTGCCTTAAAACTACCTTTCGCCGACTATTTCCTACCGTTCACCCTACTATGAAAACGATTACAGTGTAAGTGTCAAAGATGGCCGGGTGCAAATGCGCCCGTTGGAGGAAAGGGAAGTCATGGACTACCGCAAATCAGCCCAAGGGGTGCTCGACAACATCGGTGGCGCCGACAACGTTGTTTCGGCCGCACACTGCGCCACGCGTCTGCGTCTGGTGATCGCCGATAACACCAAGGTTAACAAGGAGGCCATCGAGAACGTCGATGGCGCCAAGGGCGTCTTTGAGGCTCAGGGCCAGCTCCAGATTATTTTTGGCACCGGCACCGTCAACAAGGTCTACGAAGAGTTCATCGCGCTCAGTGGCGTCGAGGCTGCCACCAAGGCCGAGGTCAAGGAGGCCGCGGCGCAGCAGCAGAACATCTTTATGCGCGCCATTAAGGTACTCGGCGACGTCTTTGTCCCCATCATCCCCGCCATCGTGGCTTCGGGCCTGCTGCTGGGCATTATGAGCGCCCTCAACTTTATGGCCTCCAACGGCTTTATCGCGCTCGACACCAATAACTTTATCTACAAGATCGCCGACCTGGTCTCGGGCACGTCCTTTGGCATTCTGCAGATTCTGATCGGCTACTCCGCGGCTAAGGCCTTTGGCGCCAATCCGTACCTGGGTGCCGTCGTCGGCGGTGCGTTTATCAACTCCTCGCTGCAGAGCGCCTACACGGTTGCCTCCGAGGGCGTGCAGACCATGGTCACCGTTATTCCCGGTGTGTACAGCTTTGAGTGGGTCGGCTATCAGGGCCATGTGATCCCCATCGTTATCGCCTGCGCCATTCTGGCCTTCCTCGAGAAGCGCCTGCACAAGATCGTTCCCGAGATGTTCGACCTCTTTGTGACCCCGCTCGTCTCGGTGTTCGTGACCGTGCTCGTGACGCTCGTTGCCGTAGGCCCCATCTTTGTCTGGGCCGAGAACGCCATCCTCGGTCTGATCCAGACCCTGCTGACTCTGCCCTTCGGCATCGGTTCCTTTATCGTCGGCCTGTTCTATGCTCCCACGGTCGTTACCGGTATCCACCAGATGTACACCGCCATCGACCTGGGCCAGCTCGCCCAGTATGGCGTGACCTACTGGTTGCCCATCGCCAGCGCTGCCAATATCGCCCAGGGTGGCGCAGCGCTTGCCGTTGCCTTTAAGACCCGCGATGCCAAGATCAAGGGCTTGGCGCTTCCTTCGGCTCTGTCCGCCTTCATGGGCATTACCGAGCCTGCCATCTTCGGTGTGAACCTGCGCTTCTTTAAGCCCTTCATCGCCGGCTGCATCGGCGGCGGTTGCGGCGCCCTGGTCTGCGCGCTCACTTCGCTGGCTGCCTCCGGCACGGGCGTTACCGGTATCTTCGGTATCCTGCTGTGCCTGGCCCAGCCCGTGCAGTACGCGATCATGTTTGCGGTTGCCGCGCTGGTTTCCTTTGGCGTCTCGTTTGTCCTGTACAAGGACGAGCCCAAGGCTTCCGAGCAGGCCTAAGAGCTTTTGATTGAGGGAATGCCCGCGGGCTGTATGCTCGCGGGTGTTTCCCGAATCTGGTGCCGATCTCTGGCGCCTTGTAACTTTCGATCCGTTAGGACTTTGATATGTCTATTGCCCTTGGGCGCGATCTTGCACAGCTGGTCGCCGCTGTTGACGCCGCCGCCTCTGAGTGCGGTCATGGCGCGTATGCTCAGCGCTTTCATATTATGCCGCCGGTGGGCTGGCTCAACGACCCCAACGGTCTTTGCCAGGCAGATGGCGTATTTCACGCGTACTTTCAGTATGCCCCGTTTGATGTGAACGGCGGCGTCAAGATGTGGGGCCATGCGACGAGCCGTGACCTTATGGCGTGGGACTACGTTGGCGCCCCGCTGCTGCCCGACGAGCCGTTCGATTGCCACGGTGTGTATTCGGGCTCCGCGCTTGCCGAGGACGGTCGCATTCGCGTGCTATACACAGGCAACGTTAAGCTTTCCGATGCGGGCGGTACGTACGACTACGTCAATACCGGCCGCCGCGCCGATACTGTTTATGTCGAGAGCGTTGATGGCCTTGCCGGTCGGGAGTTCAGCCAAAAGCGTGTGGTGCTGGCTTCCGAGGATTATCCCGAGGATTTGACCTGTCATGTGCGCGATCCCAAGGTGTGGCGTGACGCGGACGGGCGTTATCACATGGTGCTGGGTGCGCGTCGACGCGTGGATGGGCCGCATGTCGATAGTCGATTTTGCGCCATGCACGGCGAGGGCGCCGGGCGCGATGTGGGCGAGATTTTGGTGTATGGCTCGGCCGATATGCTGAACTGGGAGCTCGAGAGCCGTGTGTCTACGCCCAAGCGTTTTGGCTTTATGTGGGAGTGCCCGGGATACCTTGAGCTTGAGACGGATGGCGGTATACCGGCGATGTTCCTGTCCTTCTCTCCCCAGGGGCTCGAGGGCGGTCGTTGGGACCGCGGCAACGTATACGCTGCTGGCTACATGCCTGTAACGGGCGACATTACCAGTGGCAATGACGCTTATGAGCTGGGCGAGTTCCGCCTGTGGGACGCCGGTTTTGACTTCTATGCTCCGCAGGAGTTCACGGCCGAGGACGGTCGCCACATCCTGATCGGCTGGATGGGCATGCCCGATGAGCCGACCTATGGCAACGACCCCACTGTGGTGTGCGGCTGGCAGCACTGCATGACGGTGCCGCGTGAGCTTACAGCCGGTGACGGCGGCGTGGTGCTGCAGCAGCCGACGCGCGAGATCGAGCGCCATTATGCCTCGGTGCGTGTGGGGGAGGGCTCGTTGGAGGTTGCCGGCGATACCTGCTTTGACGTTGTTGTCGACGGTGTCGACGGCGCGTTTACCACAACCGTTGATGGCGAGCTAAGGCTGTCGTTTATGCCTGCCGAGGGCGAACTGCCCGCGCGCTTTGAGATGCGATTTACCGATGAGAGCCGCGCTTCTGCCGGCTGCGGTCGCACCGTGCGTTGGGAGCCCGTCGACGAGGTTCGTAACGTGCGCATTGTTGGCGATGTTTCGTCGGTCGAGGTGTTTGTGAACGATGGCGCACTCGTGTTTTCGACGCGCATCTATCCCGAGGCCTATGGCGTGTCCGTTGACGCTCCGGGTGCGAGCGTGAACTATCATGCGCTCAGCATCTAGGCGATTCGTCGCATATCGGCGCTATACTGCAGCCGTTGCCCACGATGCGGGGAACACCCGCATCGTGGGTTTTTGTTTATGAAGGGACGGTGCCGCGTGGACGTGCAGAAGCTAGAAGAGGCCTGGGCTGCAAGGGCCGGCGCGCGTGAGGCGCGGTTGCTTGCGGCCTCGCATGTACCGGCAGCGCTTTCGCAATTGGGGATTGTGCGCCCTGGTGACCGCCTGGTTGCGTATGTCGATGACTTTGCCGATGCGTTTGCGCACGGCTTTGATGGCTGCGACGTGGCTATGGTGGGTGAGCCGTCGGTTGCAGCGTTTGCTGCTGCGTCCGAGGACTTTGATACTTCGTTTGATGCCGAGGGACCGCATCTGTGGTGGTTTGTGAACTCAATCGGTGGCTTTGGCCTGCGTGTGCCCGATCTGCGTGCGCTGGGTCGGGCGGCGCGTGAGGCCCATGTGCTGCTGGTTGTGGACAACACCGTGGCTGGCGTCTTTGGCTGCGATCCGCTGCGGCTGGGTGCCGCGCTGTCGCTCGAGGCGCTCGACCGCGTGTGTGCTGGTAAGGCGCCGCGCAAGTTGGTTGCCGCTTCGGTCGCGCGCTCGCAGCTCAAGCGCCATCGTGTGGATGCTGCTGCCGAGTGCGCGCACGTATTGTTTGCAGGCTGCGGTGCGTCGGCGCTCGACCTTTCTGCCGAGGAGACCGACGTGCTGGAGCGTGGGCTTTCCTCGCTTAACGCCCGCATGCAGGCGCATTTCGACCGTGCCCGTGCGCTTGCCGAGTATTTGGCCGCCAACGAGATGGTGCGCAACGTGCGCTATCCCGGGCTGAGCTCGCATCCCGACCATGCGGTTGCAACGGGAATCCTCGAGCACGGCTTTGGCCCGGCAGTTGAATTCGACCTTATCGAGCGTAGCGCGGGAGAGCTGTTCGACGCTTTGCCGGGGGAGTTTCGTACATCGCCCGCCGGCGGCGCAACGACGCGCCTTTCAGCTCCACGTGGCAAGCAGGGGAGCACCATTCGCCTCTTCGCCGGCACCGACAACCCACTGGTTGTAGCGTCAACCCTTGACAACGTCCTTCGCAACTAGCTAAATCATCCTCAACTCCATAAGTTGCGGTGAAATAGGGATTGATTTACGGCTTTATCGGCATAAACAGTCCCTATTTCACCGCAACTTATGAGATGGGGTTGTGTGGCTATAAGGCCCCGTCCCAAATTGGCTACTCTTTGATACTTGCGATGAGGGCGTCGGCTTTGGTGGCAATGACCTTGTTAATGTCGGCCTGCAGCTCCTCGTAGACTGCTATGGCTCGCTCTCCGGCGGGGGTGAGGGTGGATCCGCGGGCGCCGTCGCGCTCGATGAGCTTGCAGCCCAGCTGACCTTCCGCCTCGTTCACAATGCGCCAGGCCTTGGAATACGCCATTCCCATGCTCTTGGCGGCGCGGTTGAGCGAGTGCTCGCGGGCGATACCCTGCAGCAGCAAGACGCAGCCGTGGCCGAACACACCCGGCAGATCCTTGTCGCACGCTTGAATGACCAACTTTGCCGTCGTCTTGTACTCCATGTGCTCCACGTCTCCCCGCTAAAGTGTTTGCTGGGCAAACGCAAAGCCTGCGTCAAACCCTCATGTGCTCTTCTTAAAACATGCATTGTAGCAGTCAAAGTGCGTTAAGATACTTCCCCAGTATTGGGCGCCCAAGGTTGGGCTGGGTCCTACGAGGCCTGCAGCCGACCGGTCGCATGGAAAAAGGAGAAACATGGCTACGTTCTTTCCCGGTGAGTCCCACACGTTTTCGGAGTATCTGCTGGTCCCTGGTTACTCGTCCTCGCAGTGCATCCCCAACAACGTCTCTCTTAAGACGCCGCTAACCCGCTTTAAGCGCGGTGAGAAGCCGGCAATCACCCTGAACATCCCCATGGTTTCCGCCATCATGCAGTCCGTCTCGGGCGTCGACATGGGTGTCGCGCTCGCTACCGAGGGTGGCCTGTCCTTCATTTACGGTTCCCAGAGCGCCGAGTCCGAGGCCGCTATGGTCAAGGCCGTCAAGGATCACAAGGCCGGCTTCGTTCAGTCCGATTCCACCCTGACCCCCGACATGACCATGGAGCAGGTCATCGAGCTCAAGGAGAAGACCGGTCACTCCACTATGCCGGTCACCGACGACGGCACTCCCAAGGGTAAGCTCCTGGGCATCGTCACCAGCCGTGACTATCGCCCCAGTCGCGATGACCACCAGACGAAGGTCTCCGAGTTCATGACCCCGCGTGAGCAGCTCATCGTGGGCGACAAGAACATCAGCCTCAAGGTTGCCAACGACGTCATCTGGGACAACAAGCTTAACGCCCTGCCGATCGTCGACGACAACGATCACCTCATGGGCATCGTCTTCCGCAAGGACTACGACAGCCACAAGACCAACCCCAACGAGCTGCTCGATAACGACAAGCGCTACATGGTCGGCGCCGGTATCAACACCCGCGACTATGCCGAGCGCGTGCCGCTGCTCATCGAGGCCGGCGCCGATGTCCTGTGCATCGACTCTTCCGAGGGCTTCAGCGAGTGGCAGAAGCGCACCATCGAGTGGATCCGCGCCAACTATGGCGAGGACGTCAAGGTCGGTGCCGGTAACGTCGTCGACGCCGAGGGCTTCCGCTTCCTGGCTGACTGTGGTGCCGATTTCATTAAGGTCGGTATCGGCGGCGGTTCCATCTGCATCACCCGTGAGACCAAGGGTATCGGCCGTGGCCAGGCCACTGCGTTGATCGACGTCTGCCGCGCTCGCGACGAGTACTACGAGGAGACCGGCGTCTACGTGCCCGTGTGCTCCGACGGCGGTATCGTTTACGATTACCACATGACGCTCGCCCTGGCCATGGGTGCTGACTTTATGATGCTGGGTCGCTACTTCGCCCGCTTCGACGAGAGCCCGACCGAGCGCGTCAACGTCAACGGCCAGTACATGAAGGAGTACTGGGGCGAGGGTTCCGCGCGTGCCCGCAACTGGCAGCGCTACGATCTGGGTGGCGCCGCGAAGCTCAGCTTCGTCGAGGGCGTCGACTCCTACGTTCCCTACGCCGGTTCCCTCAAGGACGGTGTGGGCGGAACGCTCTACAAGGTCAAGTCCACGATGTGCAACTGCGGTGCCCTCTCGATCCCCGAGCTCCAGGAAAAGGCACGCCTGACCCTGGTGAGCTCCACCTCCATCGTCGAAGGCGGCGCCCACGACGTTGTCGTGAAAGACTCCCAGCAAAGCGTCAGCTACCGCTAAGCGGCTTTCCCAAGCACCGCACCTTGCCGTTCAAACCGTCGCTCGCGTACCAAAGTACGCGTCGCTCCTCTTTCACGGCAATCTGCGGCACTTGGAAAACCCGACCATGCTTGGGCGGGTAACAATTAGCGGTTGATTCACAACCACGTTATTTAGATAAAGCGAGATGCCTGCAAGTCGCAGGCATCTCGCTTGTTGTATTTGCTAGAATCATCCAAGTTAACCCTAGGGTCGGGCGGCTAGGCTTTGCTCGCTGCAAGTTCCGCACGAGCCGAAGGCCACTTAATGTGGCCTTCGTGCGAGCAGGACTGTCCGCAGCAGCGAGTAAAGCCTAGCCGACCGGCCCCAATCAAGTTAAAAGGAGCTGATATGTGCGATTGCACAGATCATAAGGACGAGATCCCTGCCTACGACGCACAGGCCATTGAGTCCAGGTGGATGAAGGCCTGGGAGGACTCCAACCTCTTTGCCGTCGACACCGACGAGAGCAAGCCCAAGAAGTACGTGCTCGAGATGTTCCCGTATCCGTCGGGCGACCTGCACATGGGCCACGCGCGCAACTACACCATCGGCGATGCCATGGCCCGTCAGGCCCGCATGCGCGGCTACGACGTGCTGCACCCCATCGGCTTTGACGCCTTTGGCCTGCCTGCCGAGAACGCCGCTATCAAGCACAATACGCAGGCTGCCGCCTGGACGTATAAGAACATGGACCAGGCGCTCGCCACGATGAAGCGCATGGGTTTCTCCTACGATCTGGATCGCATGGTCAAGACCTGCAGTCCCGACTACTACCGCTGGGGCCAGTGGATCTTTGAGAAACTGTGGGAAAAGGGCCTGGTCTACCGCAAGAAGAACCCGGTCAACTGGTGCCCCACCTGCAAGACCGTTCTGGCCAACGAGCAGGTGACCGAGGGCAAGTGCTGGCGTTGTGGCACCGAGCCCGAGAAGCGCGACCTTGAGCAGTGGTACTTCAAGATCACCGAGTACTCCCAGGAACTGCTCGACGACCTGGAGAAGCTCCCCGGCTGGCCCGAGCGCGTCAAGCAGATGCAGGCCAACTGGATCGGCCGCTCCGAGGGCGCCGAGGTCGACTTTACCCTGTGCGATAAGGATGGCGAGCCCATCGAGGGCGATGAGGGCAAGATCACCGTCTTCACCACGCGTGCCGACACGCTCTTTGGCGTCTCCTTCTTTGTCCTGGCTCCCGAGTATGCTCGTCTGCACGAGCTCGTCGAGGGCACGGAGTACGAGGAGGCCGTGACCAAGATCGTCGAGGACTCCAAGCATATCTCTGCCGTCGAGCGCGCACAGGGCACCCTCGAGAAGCACGGTGCCTTTACGGGTCGCTACGTGGTGAATCCCGTCAACGGCGAGAAGGTCCCCGTGTGGGTTGCCGACTACGTCGTGGCCGACTACGGCACCGGCGCCGTCATGGCCGTTCCCTGCGGCGACCAGCGCGACTTTGAGTTTGCCCGCAAGTATGATCTGCCCATCGTGCCGATCATCCTGGACGACGATGACCGCGCTGCCGTCGAGGCCAGCGGCGAGACCATCGATACCTTCCATGCCGAGCCCGTCGACTGGGATTGCGCCCACGCTGCCGAGGGCACGCTCGTCCAGTCCGGCAAGTACACCGGCATGCGCGGCGGCAAGCACTCCGAGGGCGAGGCCGCCATTGTTGCGGACCTCGAGGCTATGGGCTGCGGCCGTCGCAAGGTCGAGTTCCGCCTGCGCGACTGGCTCATCTCCCGCCAGCGTTATTGGGGCAACCCCATCCCGGCCATCCACTGCGAGCACTGCGGCATTGTGCCCGTGCCCGAGGATCAGCTGCCGGTGACGCTGCCCGAGAATCTGGACCTGGGCGCCGGCGAGACCCTCGCCGAGTGTAAGGAGTTCTACGAGACCACCTGCCCGGTCTGCGGTCGTCCCGCCAAGCGCGAGACCGATACCATGGACACCTTTACTTGCTCCAGCTGGTATTACCTGCGCTATACCGACCCGCACAACACCGAGCTGCCCTTCTCCCGTGAGGCCGCCGATCGTTGGATGCCCGTCGATAACTACATCGGCGGCATCGAACACGCCATTCTGCACCTGCTCTACAGCCGCTTCTTTACCAAGGCGCTTCGCGACCTGGGCCTGCTGAGCGTGGACGAGCCCTTTACCAACCTGCTGTGCCAGGGCATGGTCAAGGACGAGAACGGCGACACCATGTCCAAGTCCAAGGGCAACGTCGTGCCCCCGAGCTCGGTCATCGAGCCCTACGGCGCCGACACCATGCGTCTGGCGATCCTGTTTATCGCTCCGCCCGAGAAGGACTTCGACTGGGATCCCAAGGCCGTCGAGGGCGCCAATCGCTTCATCAAGCGCGCCTGGCGTATCGTGTGGCAGCTCGTCCAGTCCGGCGACGCCAACGTGGCCTTCGACAAGTCCGTGCTCGACGAGACCGCGATGAAGCTTTATCGCGAGCGTCACCGCACCATCGCCAAGTGCACCGAGGACTTTGACCGCGGCCAGTTCAACACCGCGATCTCGGCCGTTATGGAGTTTGTCAACGCCGCGAGCGCCTACCTCAACGCCACCGAGGGTGCCGCCCGCGACAAGGCACTGTGCTATGGCGTGGCCAAGGACATCGTGAGCGTCCTTGCCCCCATCTGCCCGTTCTGGGCCGACGAACTGTGGCACGAGGCACTCGGTTGCGAGGGCAACGCCTACACCGCCGCCTGGCCCGAGTTTGACCTGGCCGAGTCCATCGAGGACACGGTACAGATCGTCGTCCAGGTGCTCGGCAAGGTCCGTGGCCGCATCGACGTCGCCCGCGACGCCTCCAACGAGGAGATGCAGGCTGCCGCCGAGGCCGCCGTC
Source organism: Collinsella aerofaciens (assembly GCA_048532905.1). GTDB lineage: Bacteria > Actinomycetota > Coriobacteriia > Coriobacteriales > Coriobacteriaceae > Collinsella > Collinsella aerofaciens_CB. Next base: position 780 of record DBGFTB010000053.1, on the reverse strand, counting down.
GCCAAGTGGCTCGAGGGCAAGACGGTCGTCAAGGCCATCTGCGTGCCCGGCAAGCTCGTGAACCTGGTGGTCAAGTAAGCTCGGCATCCTGAGCCAACATGTACAAAACGAGGGGCGGAACCACAAGGGTCGCCCCTCGTTTTGCTTGTGCGGGCCGGGCGTCTGCGGCAAATTGTCTTATTCTTGTGGAGAACCTGTGCTCGCGCTGACCTGCGACTTTGGGTTGTGCTTGCGCGTTTTCGCAGGTATTGATATAGTTTGCTTGCAAATGAAGTTGTAATTGAAAGAAGTGGGGTTTCGGCCCCGCTTCTTTTTTGTATGGATGGAGGTGCCGCAATGGTCAAGACCAAGACCGAGCAGGCGATCATCGACGCGCTCGAGGCCGTCGCTCCCCAGCACGATGTCGACATCGTCGACGTCGAGCTCGTGGGTGCCACCAAGGCCCCCTGCGTGCGCGTGCGTATCGAGGGTGCCGAGGGTCAGAGCCTGTCGCTCAACGACGTCACGGCCAACACCAAGTGGGTCGGCGATGTGATTGAGGAGCTCGACCCCATCTCTTCGAGCTATACGCTCGAGGTGTCGAGCCCGGGTATGGCGCGCCCGCTGCGCCGCCCGAGTGACTTTGCCCGCTTTGTGGGCGAGAACTGCGAGCTCACCTCCACCGCCACCGAGGGTCGTCGCAAGTACGCCGGCAAGATTGCCGCCGCCACCGAGACGAACGTGACCCTTGAGCTCGAGGGTGGCGAGTCCGTTACCCTCGATTTTTCTGAGGTTAAAAAG
>DBGFTB010000052.1:0-81938 GCA_048532905.1 Collinsella aerofaciens | reverse complement strand
ATATATTAAGTTTGTCGCGAGTTCCGCACGCAAAGGAAAGCACTTAATGTGCTTTCCGTCTTGCGCAGGACTGTAGAGCAGCAAACTTAATATATTTCGCCGCCCCTCTGCCAAGCCCAGGCGACTCCACGCACTTTACCTGCGTAAACAATGTGAGTGAAATATGAATCTCGATGGATACGCCCGCAGCCGTGTATACTAAACAGCTGTGTGAAACCAGGGGAGTATTCTGGCTGGACAAAATGCCTGCTTAATAGGGTTGTCAGGTAGTCTGGGCGCAATACAAGACTGGGGAGCACGTCGTGTAAGTAGTGGTCCTCTAGGGGCGTACGCTCGGTGGTGTACGCATTGTCCCAAGACCACGCGAGAGTTGGGATCATATCTTGATCAGCATGATTCTCGGCCGCAAGATTGGCATGACCCAGGTTTGGGACGAGGACGACAACGTCGTTCCCGTCACGGTCATCCAGGCTGGCCCCTGCGCTGTCTCGCAGGTTAAAACTCAGGCAACCGACGGCTATGACGCCGTCCAGATCGGTTTCGGCGACATCAAGGCCAAGAACGTGAACAAGCCCATGGCTGGTCACTTCGCTAAGGCTGGCGTCGAGCCTGTCCGTTTCCTTCGTGAGGTCCGCGTCGAGAACGGCGAGGAGCACAAGGTCGGCGAGGTCGTCACCGTCGCTGATTTCGCTGATGTCGAGAAGGTCGACGTCATCGGTACCTCCAAGGGTAAGGGCTTCCAGGGTCGCATCAAGCGCTGGGGTCAGCGCCGCGGTCCTATGACGCATGGTTCTCACTTCCAGCGTCACCCCGGTTCTATCGGTCAGTGCGCCTATCCTGCGCGCGTCCTCAAGGGCGTCAAGATGGCCGGTCACATGGGTAACGAGCGCGTTACCGTCAAGAACCTTTCCGTTGTCCGCATCGATGCCGAGCAGAACCTCATCTTGGTCAAGGGCGCTGTCCCGGGTGCCAAGAATGGTCTCGTCGCCATCCGTATGGCCTAAGGGCCCAGCCCATTTAGCCCAGCGTCATACCAAGGAGAACACTTAAATGGCAAAGTTTGAAGTAAAGAACAGCGAGGGCAAGAAGGTCGCCGAGGCCGAGCTCGCCGCTGAGGTGTACGGCATCGAGCCGAACATCCACGTTATGCACCACATCGTCAAGTGCCAGATGGCCTCTTGGCGTCAGGGCACCCAGTCCGCTAAGGGCCGCTCTGAGGTTTCCGGTGGCGGCAAGAAGCCTTGGCGTCAGAAGGGCACCGGCCGTGCCCGCCAGGGTTCCATCCGTGCTGCCCAGTGGCGTCACGGTGGCGTTGTCTTCGCCCCCAAGCCCCGTTCCTACGCTAAGCGTATGAACAACAAGGAGGTCAAGCTGGCTATGCGCTCCGCGCTGTCCGCCAAGCTGGCCGATGGCGAGCTCGTGCTCGTCGACGACTACGGCTTCGAGAAGCCTTCCACCAAGGCTGCCGTTGCCATGCTCAAGGCTCTCGGCCTTGAGGGCAAGCGTCTGACCATCATCGTTCGCGATGAGGACGTCAACGCCTACCTGTCGTTCCGCAACATTCCCAAGACGTTCATCATCACTGCCGACGAGGCCAACACCTACGATCTCGTCAACAACAACGCCGTGCTGATGCCCGCCGACATCGCCGCTCACTTCGGGGAGGTGCTTGCTTAAATGACCGCCCACGAGATCATCATCCGTCCGATCGTGTCCGAGCGTTCCTTCTCCGGCATGGAGCAGAACAAGTACACGTTCGAGGTCGCCAAGGATGCTAACAAGTATCAGATCAAGGACGCTGTCGAGGAGATCTTCGGCGTCAAGGTCGTTCGCGTGAACACCCTGACGGTCAAGCCCAAGACCAAGCGCGTGCGCTATGTCGCCGGCAAGACCCGTTCTTGGAAGAAGGCCATCGTCACGCTGGCCGAGGGCGACACCATCGAGGTCTTTGGCAACCAGGCCTAAGACTCGCTGCTGTTGAGTGAGCTCATGCCTCCCAAATAGGGGAGGCGAGAGCTCAAGGTTTTGGGCGTATAAAATGGACACGCCCGGAGCCGTGTATACGTCCGGTGTCATCGCACCCGAGGCAGAACCTCGAATCCCTGTCTGCGATGGCTAACGGATTCCTATTGAAAGGGATTGTAATGGCTGTAAAGCACCTTAAGCCGACCTCCGCTGGTAGGCGTTGGCAGACGATCTCCGACTTCTCCGAGATCACCTGCACCAAGCCCGAGAAGTCTCTTCTCGAGCCCCTGCCCAAGAAGGCCGGTCGTAACAACAACGGCCGCATCACCACCCGCCACCAGGGCGGCGGCGTGAAGCGTCGTTACCGCGTGATCGACTTCAAGCGCAACAAGGACGGCGTGCCCGCCAAGGTTGCCACGATCGAGTACGATCCGAACCGTTCCGCTCGCATCGCTCTGCTGCACTACGCTGACGGTGAGAAGCGCTACATCCTGGCCCCCAAGGGCCTCGAGGTCGGTCAGACCGTCATGTCCGGTTCTGACGCCGACATCAAGCCGGGCAACGCTCTGCCCCTCGCCGACATCCCCGTCGGTACGCTCATCCACGCCGTCGAGTTCCAGCCGGGCAAGGGCGCTGCTATCGCCCGTTCCGCCGGTAACTCCTGCCAGCTGATGGGTAAGGAGGGCAAGTACGCTATCGTCCGTATGCCTTCCTCCGAGATGCGCCGCATCCTCGTTACCTGCCGCGCCACCGTCGGTGAGGTCGGCAACGCCGATCACTCCAACATCGTCATCGGCAAGGCCGGCCGTAAGCGTCACATGAACGTGCGCCCGACCGTCCGCGGTACCGTCATGAACCCTGTCGACCACCCGCACGGCGGTGGCGAGGGCAAGAACCACACCTCTGGTCGTCCCTCTGTTACCCCCTGGGGTAAGCCGACGAAGGGCCTTCGTACGCGCAAGAAGAAGAAGGTCTCGAACCAGCACATCATTCGTCGCCGTAAGAAGTAATTTCGGATACCGAGTTTTAGGAGAAAGCACTTATGAGCAGAAGTCTCAAAAAGGGCCCGTTCGTGGAGACTCGCCTTCTCTCGCGTATCACCGCGATGAACGAGGCTGGCAAGAAGGACGTCGTGAAGACCTGGTCCCGCGCGTCCACCATCTTCCCCGAGATGGTTGGTCACACCATCGCCGTCCACGACGGCCGCAAGCATGTGCCCGTGTATGTTACCGAGTCCATGGTTGGTCACAAGCTCGGCGAGTTCGCGCCGACTCGTACGTTCCGTGGCCACAAGGCCAAATAGGGGGTTAACCGTAAATGGCAACTAAGTCTATTGAAACTGAGGCCACCGAGGTTCGCGCCGTCGCTAAGTACGTGCGTGTTTCCCCCAGCAAGGCCCGCCTGGTGGTCGATCTGATCCGCCGCAAGCCTGTCGCTCAGGCCTTCGACATCCTCCACTTCTGCGACCGCGCCGTCGCCGTGGATGTCGAGAAGGTTCTCCGTTCCGCCGTTGCGAACGCCGAGAACAACAATGGTCTGCGTGCCGACAACCTGGTTGTCGCCGCTGCCTATGTTGACGAGGGTCCGACGCTTAAGCGCATCCGTCCCCGCGCCAAGGGTTCCGCTTCTCGCATTCTGAAGCGTACTTCCCACATCACCGTCGTCGTTGCTCCTCGAAAGGAGGCGTAAAGCTGTATGGGTCAGAAAGTCTACCCCACCGGCTTCCGTCTTGGCATCACCGAGAACTGGCGCTCCCGCTGGTTCGCAGAGAAGGATTACGCTAAGACCCTCGGTAACGATCTCGAGATCCGCAAGTACCTCGAGAAGCGTCTTTCCCGCGCAGCTGTCTCCCGCGTCGAGATCGAGCGCGCTGGCGACAAGGTGAAGGTCATCATCCTCACCGCTCGCCCCGGCGTTGTCATCGGTAAGAAGGGTGCCGAGATCGATACCCTCCGCACCGAGCTCGAGAAGGTCGCTGGCGTCTCCAAGGGCCAGCTCTCCGTCGACGTTGTCGAGATCAAGCGCCCCGAGCTCGACGCCAACCTCGTTGCTCAGTCCATCGCTGAGCAGCTCGAGGGCCGCGTTGCCTTCCGTCGCGCTATGCGCAAGGCTGTCCAGTCCGCCCGCAAGGCCGGCGCCAAGGGCATCCGTATCCAGTGCTCCGGTCGTCTCGGCGGTGCCGAGATGGGCCGTCGTGAGTGGTACCGTGAGGGTCGCGTGCCTCTGCACACCCTCCGCGCCAAGATCGACTACGGCACGGCTGTCGCCAGCACCACCATGGGTGCCTGCGGCGTGAAGGTCTGGATCTACCTGGGCGAGAAGCTCCCGGGCCAGCCTGTTCCCAACCCTGCACTCGAGGGCTCTTCCCGTCCTCGTCGTCGTAACTCCGAGAGGAGGGGTCAGTAGTGCTTGCCCCTAAGCGTATTCTTCACCGCAAGGTGCAGCGTGGCTCCATGAAGGGCCAGGCCAAGGGTAATACCGAGCTGCATTTCGGCGAGTTTGGTATCCAGGCTCTCGAGGCCCATTGGATCACCAACCGTCAGATCGAGGCCGCTCGTATTGCCATGACCCGCTACATGAAGCGTGGCGGTCGTGTCTACATCACGATCTTCCCCGATAAGCCCATCACCAAGAAGCCTGCCGAGACTCGCATGGGTTCTGGTAAGGGTAACCCCGAGGAGTGGGTGGCCGTCGTCAAGCCCGGCCGCATCATGTTCGAGGTCAAGGGCGTGCCCGAGGAGGTCGCTCGCGAGGCTCTGCGTCTTGCACAGCACAAGCTTCCCATCAAGACCAAGATTGTTGCTGCCAAGAACGCTGAGCAGCGCATCCAGAAGGAGATGGCTGAGGAGGCCGCTCTCGAGGCCAAGTGGGCTGCTGAGGACGCCGCCGCCGCCAAGGAGGAGAACTAATGAAGCCCGCAGAGATTCGTGAGCTCTCGGACGCTCAGCTCGTTGAGAAGCTGAAGGAAATGCGCGCCGAGCTCTTTAACCTTCGTTTCCAGATGGCCACCAGCCAGCTGGACAACACCGCTCGCGTCAACACCGTGAAGAAGGACATCGCTCGCGTCCTCACGGAGCAGCGCGCCCGCGAGATCGCAGCGGAGAAGTCCGCTGTCGCCGAGTAGGACCTAAGGAGAGAACATGACTGATTCGCGTAACTCGCGTAAGGTCCGTACGGGTGTCGTTACCTCCGTCTCCGGTGCCAAGACCATCGTTGTCACCATCACCGAGCGCAAGCGTCACCCCAAGTACGGCAAGATGATGACCAGCTCCAAGAAGCTGCACGCTCACGACGAGGAGTGCACGGCTGGCGTGGGCGACACCGTCCGCGTTATGGAGACCCGTCCTATGTCCAAGATGAAGCGTTGGCGCCTCATCGAGGTCGTCGAGCGCGCTAAATAAGCAGTCGCTCTTACGACTTGTACGTTTCCGAAGATGTGCGTATGCCTGGCTTGCATACCACAGGCCGTATAAAGGCAGCGCACCTCTCTTCGGTTCTTAGTTCGGAGGAACATCTACCATGATTCAGATGCAAACCATGCTGAACGTCGCCGACAACTCCGGCGCTCGCAAGATTCGCTGCATCAAGGTGCTTGGCGGTTCCAAGCGTCGTTATGCAGGCATCGGCGATGTGTTCATCGGTGCTGTCCAGGAGGCTACCCCTGGCGCCAACGTCAAGAAGAAGGACGTTGTCCGTTGCGTCGTCGTTCGCACCGTTAAGGAGATCCGCCGCAAGGATGGCTCCTACATTCGCTTTGATGAGAACGCCTGCGTTGTCATCAACAACGATGGTTCGCCCGTCGGCACCCGTATCTTCGGGCCCGTCGCTCGCGAGCTTCGTGACAAGAAGTACATGAAGATCGTCTCGCTCGCTCCCGAGACCCTGTAGTTAGGGGAGATATATGTATATCAAGAAGGGCGATAAGGTCCAGGTTCTCTCTGGTAAGGATCGCGGCAAGCAGGGCGTTGTCCTGCGTGCTCTCCCCGCCGAGAACAAGGTCGTTGTCGAGGGCGTTTCGGTCGTCAAGAAGGCCGTCAAGCCCAACGCTGCCAACCAGCAGGGCGGCATCGTTTCGCAGGAGGCTCCTATCGACGCCTCCAACGTCAATCTCGTTTGCCCCGAGTGCGGTAAGGTTACCCGCGTCGCTCACGAGAAGGACGGCAAGAACAAGCTGCGCGTCTGCAAGAAGTGCGGCCACAAGTTCTAAGCTGCCCGCAACATCAAGTTGCTAGCAAAGGCCCGGATGCCCCACGGCACCCGGGCCTTTTTCTATCCCTACTCATTGGGGACAGACTTAAATGAGTGGCCGTTGAAATGCCGGCACCTGGGGGCGTTCATTTTCTGTCGGCAGCTGGGGACGACCATTCATTGGGGACAGACTTAAATGACCAGTCGTTGGGGGGACAGTCTCTATGTGCCGGCAGTTTGGGACGATCCTTTGATGTCTGATGCCCCCAGAGGGGTGAAGTAATACAGCTGGGTCTGTCTTTTAGGGCTTTGGTGTTCCGCCCCTTTATGTTTCACAAGGATCGTCGCATGCGCATTTACGCGCATAGCCTTGCGCGACAATGCGCATAGCCGCGCAAACATCTGCCAACTATGGCTAAATAATGACCGATAAGCAAATAAATACGCAAACACGAGCAGATACGCGCGCAATTGTGCGACTATAGGTTTGTTAGAAATGAAGGACTTCCGATGACTCAGGAGGCACATCATGGCAGATTCCAAACAGGCTCCGCTCGACGCCGAGGCAGCCGCAAAGGCGGCGTTTGCCTCGGTCCAGAATCAGCCGTTCCCAAACGACATCTTTACGGCTCCCGAGCTTCGTTGGGCTGTAATTGGGTGTGGCGTTATCGCCAACCAGATGGCTCAGTCTCTCGCCCTTGCCGGCCGAAAGCTCGCGGGCGTTGCCAACCGCACGCTGTCCAAGGCTCAGGCTTTTGCAGAGCAGTATGGCGTTGAGAAGGTCTATGGCACGGTCGAGGATCTCTACGCCGATCCGGACATTGACGCAGTCTATATCACCACGCCGCACAACACGCATATCACCTATCTGCGAGCCGCTCTGGCAGCTGGCAAGCACGTGCTCTGCGAGAAGGCCATTACCCTCAATTCCGCCGAGCTTGACGAGGCCCGCGCCATTGCCGACGAGCACAACGTGGTCCTTATGGACGCCACCACGGTGCTTCACATGCCCTTGTATCAGGAGCTGCGTCGTCGCATGGATGTCGGCGAGTTCGGCCGCATGAATCTCGCTCAGCTCAACTTTGGCAGCTATAAGGAGTACGGCGACCTGACCAACCGCTTCTACAACCGTAGCCTTGCCGGTGGCGCCATGCTCGACATTGGCGTGTATGCGCTCTCCGTTATGCGCCTCTTTATGGCGAGCCAGCCCGCTGAGGTTGTCTCGCTGGGCAACACCTGTGAGACCGGTGTCGACGTTGCGGGCGGCATTGTCTGCCGTAACGCCGAGCAGCAGCTGGGTGTTGTGAGCCTCACGCTCCACTCCAAGCAGCCCAAGCGCTCGGTCATCAGCTTCGACAAGTGCTATATCGAGGTCAACGAGTATCCGCGCGCCGATCACGCGACCATCGTGTGGACTGTGGACGGCCACCGCGAGGAGGTCCACGCCGGCACCGAAGCTTACGCCCTTTGCTATGAGATGGCCGATCTTGAGAAGGCCGTTGCCGGCGACGACTCCAAGCGCGAGCTGCTGGATTATGCTTCTGATGTTATGGAGCTTATGACCAAGCTCCGCGCCGATTGGGGAGTCGTGTACCCCGAGGAGGAGTAAGCGATGCTTGCGGAAGATAGGCTCAATGCGATCGTGTCGATGGTGCAGCAGGCCGGCTCGGTTACCGTGCCGGAACTTGCCGAGGCCCTGGGCGTGACACCGTCCACCATTCGCCGTGACTTGCAAACGCTCGACCGCGCGCACCGTATCGCCAAGGTGCACGGAGGTGCGACGAGTCTGGAGCGCGCGCACGTGACGCGCGACTTGACGATCAGCGAACGCAGTGATCTCCATAACGACGACAAGGAGCGTATCTGCGCCCGTGCGGCGGCGCTTGTGGAGCCTGAGAGCTTTGTATACATCGACTCGGGCTCGACGACGCTCAGGCTCATCGAGCATCTTCCACACCTTGAAGATGTCACCTATGTGACCGATTCCGTGCTCCATGCTCAGCACCTTGCTTTGCGCGGCATGCGTACCGTGGTGCTGGGCGGCGAGCTCAAACCCGAGACCGAGGCGCTCGTTGGCCCCGATGCCTTGGCAACCTTAGACCGCTACAACTTCAACTGTGGCTTTTGGGGCTCTAACGGCATTGCCGCCGAGCAGGGCTTCACGGCGCCCGATATCGAGGAGGCGCAAGTAAAGCGTATCTCGATGCGCCATACCGCCAAACGCTTCGTAATCTCGGACGCCAGTAAATTTGGCATGGTGGCGCCCGTCAAGTTCGCGGACTTCCGCGATGCAACGATTATTACCGCAGGCGAGGTCCCCGCCAAGTACCGGGCAATGGACAACGTCATCACGGTCTAACAGCAGGGGACGGGCTAAGGCCAAAACCACCGCGAAGGCGCCTGTGAACTGCCTCCCATTTCCCGATGTCCAAGAAATGGGAGGCAGTTCACTGTCCCCATTATGGTGGTTTAGGGCTCCCAGGGGCAGGGGGCTTCGATATAGATATGCTCGCCGGTTACGGGATGCGTGAAGGACACGCTGTGGGCATGGAGCATGAGGCCGCAAGGACGCGGTGTGCCGTACAGGTCGTCGCCAACCAGGGGATGGCGCTCGCTTGCCAGGTGCACGCGGATTTGATGCTTACGGCCGGTGAGCAGCTCGACATCGATATACGAGCGCGTGGGCAGGCCACGGCGGCTCTTAAGGCGCTTGAGCACCTTCACGCGCGTCTGCGACGGCTTGCCGCTGGCGCCAACGCGCATCTTGCGGCTATCGTGGCGATCGCGGGCGATCGGCTTGTCGATGAGCTTCTCGTTCCAGTCGATTTTGCCCTCGGCGAGCGCCAGGTAGTGCTTTTCGAAAGCGTGGTCGATAATCATCTGGTCAAAGGCGGGCTGCGTCTGCTTGTCGAGCGAGAACAGCACAACGCCGGTGGTGTTGCGGTCCAGGCGGTTGAGCGGCTGCATGTCGGTCGCGGCAAAGCCGTCGCCCATCGCCAGCAGCAGGTCGCTGGCGTAGTCGGTAAGTGTGCGTTCACCGGTGCCGTCGCCGTGGACGATCATGCCGGCGGGCTTGTCGATGGCCATGAGCCAGGCATCGCAGTAGAGGACTTGAGGTTCTTCGTTCACGTGTAAGCCTTTCGGTTAGCTGATTCCCACAAACATGCAGCCCGAGGTGGCGCCGCGCAGGCGGGCGGCGGGCTTGCGGCTGGCTTGAGCCGCCTCGACGGCGCGACGGACGCGAGCGACGGCACGGGCGATCTCATCGGCCTCGAGCAGGGTTCCGTCGACCATAAGACGGCGCACGCCGGCATCGAGTAACTGTGGAACCTGAGGCGTGAGGTCGATGGGGTAGGCGTCGTACAAGCGAGAGCGGCCATGGATGTCGGTGCGTACGGGCATGACCTTGCCGTCGATATTCTTGAGCGAGAGCTTGCGGGCGCGCAGACGGCAGCTGGCACAATCGTGGATGCAGCCATTGGCCACCTGCAGGATGCAGTGCTCGCTCGTCATAACGCGCGGGCGGCCAAAGACGGTGATGCCCAGAGCCGCGGGCGCGGCGGCGCCGAGCGAGACAATCTCGTCGAGCGTGATCTCGGGCGAGAGCCAAAACGCACCGGCTCCGCGCTCGGCAAGCGCCTCCATGCAGGGCGTGTTGTGCACCGGCAGACAAGAGCGAATCTCGGCCGTGGCGCCAACCTGGGCGGCCAGGGCAAGCTCAGAGATGTTGCCAATAGCGACCGTGGCGCCGGCAACAACCCACGGGTCGACGCGTACGTGGTCAACGGCGCGGCAGACCTCGTCGAGCACGGGTACGATGCCCTGCTCAAATGCATCGGCGGGGGAGAGCTCGGCCGCATCGAGCGTGTCGGTGGTCATGTAGATGCGCGTTGCACCCTCGGCGCGAGCGGCCTCGGCGGCCTCGAGCGAGGTGACGGTGGCGCAGATCTGCGGCTCATCGCGGTAGTGCTCGGGCGCGGGGCGGGAATCACTGGTTACAATCGCCGGCAGCTCGAGCGTTTTCGCGCGCTCCTCGTACGGTGCCAGAATGGCCTCTTCCAGCGCCTTACAAGCGGCGGCGCGCACCTTGTGTACGGCAGAAAAGCCCATACCGCAGCCGGCGTCGAGCGAAACGTCAAAGCTTGCGGCCTCAAAGGGAGAGGAGCCCATGCGCCCGACGTGCTCAACCAGATCGGATGCCTCGACGGCGCGGGTCTTGGCAGCCTCGACGGTAAAGCCCGTGGCCGTGGCCGTAAGCGAAGGATCGTCACAGCAGGTGAGCGTAACGGTAAACGGCTCGCCTAGACGCGCCACAACGGACACGTCTACAGAGCGGCGGCGCAGCACATCGCGTTTGAGCGCAGCGCCGGCAGCGTCAATGGCGCGCTGGCTTCGAATCACGCGCACGCGGCAGCCCTCGGGCATGCTGCGGGGCACGCGGCATTCGATGATGTCGCCGGCGGCGGCATCATCAGCGGCAATGGTGGTCAGGAACTGGTCAAATTCGTTATCGTGGCGAAGCTCCAGCAGGTCGCCCTTGCCCACGGGCTCAAACAGCTCAATGCGGGCGATGGCAGCGCGGCGACGGCGGTCGTCGGGTTTGAGCCCGCGCACATCGCGGTTGGCCAGACGGCTGCCCAGCACCGTGCCTACGATCTGGCCGCGGTTGTTGGATCGCTCGTAACTCATCATCTCGTCGCCCGAGGTGCCGTCCTGATAGGCGTGCGTAAAGTCGCGGTTAAAGCAACGCTTGAGCTGGCGCTGGCGGGCGGCCTCCTCGTCCTTGGCCACGGTGGCTCCGGCCAGCATATCGTCAATTTCGTGACGGTACACATCGACGATGGAGTACACGTAATCGGGCGCCTTCATGCGGCCCTCGAGCTTGAGCGATGCGGCGCCGGCGTCATACAGACGGCGAACAAGCTGCGAAGTGTTGGTGTCGCGCGGGCACAGCGCGCGCTCGCGACCGGCAGGGGAGAGCGAGCGGCCGTTCTCGTCGATCAGCTCGTAAGGCAGGCGACAGGGCTGAGCGCACATGCCGCGGTTGGCCGAGCGGCCCGCCATGGCAAAGCTCGACAGCAGGCACAGACCCGAGTAGCAAAAGCAGATGGCGCCGTGGCTAAAGACCTCGAGGTCCACATCGGGCGCGGCGTTGTGAATGGCGGCGATCTCGTCGATGGAGAGCTCGCGCGAGAGAGTCACGCGGTCGGCGCCCTGCTCGCGGCACCAGATAGTTCCGCGGTCGTCGTGGATGTTCGCCTGGGTCGAGATATGCGTCTCGATGCCGGGCATGGTGCGCTTGACTTCAAAGAACAGGCCCCAGTCCTGGATGATAAAGGCGTCGGCGCCCAGCGTGGAGCAGCGATGGATGAGCTGCAGTGCATCGCCCATCTCGGACTGCTTGATGACGATGTTGACCGTGACGTAGACGCGCGACCCGGCTAGATGCGCGGCGCGGCAGGCTTGCTCAAAGGCCTCGTCGGTAAAGTTGGTGGCCTTGCGGCGGGCGTTAAAGCTGCCCATGCCGCAGTAGATGGCGTCTGCCCCGGCGGCGAGTGCGGCGGCAAAAGGCTCGGGCCCTCCGGCGGGGGCCAAAAGCTCGGGCCTGCGGTTAGTGGTTCGGCTGGCGGTTGCGGTCATATCCTGCCTTTCAAAATGCTCAGATATTCAAAAGTATAGTGGCGTCGCTGCGGTGGGCGACGCCCGCAGCCTAAGCAGGACAAAGTCTTCAGCAGCTTGGACTGGCTGCTCCACATGAGAACCGTTCAGCGGTTCGGAGAAACCGTTGGGCGATAAAATATTCTCGCAAGCTGATAATATTCTTGCATCGCACGGAAACCTTGAGTACTATCCCAATCAAGCGCGGTGTTCAGACCGAATTGTGCCTCCCGGTGCGAACGCCGCGCTCACGCTCTCTATCTGATCGTAAGGAGAAAAACATGAGCAAGACCGTCGTGTCTTCCGATAACGCACCGGCCGCCATCGGCCCGTATTCCCCCGGTATCCAGGCCGGCAACATGGTGTTCCTGTCCGGCCAGCTGGGCATCGACCCCGCGACCGGCAAGATGCCCGAGGGCGTCGAGGCCCAGGCCAAGCAGTCCCTCGCCAATGTCGAGGCCCTGCTGACCGCTGCCGGCGCCACCTTTGCCGATGTCGTCAAGACCACGGTCTACCTGGCCGACATCGCCGACTTCGCCGCCGTGAACGAGATCTACGCCTCCAAGTTCGAGGCCCCGTTTCCCGCGCGCAGCGCCTTCCAGGTTGCCGCCCTTCCGGCTGGCGGTCTGGTCGAGATCGAGGTCGTCGCCGCCCTCTAAGGTGTTGGCAACAACTAAACATGACATGCAAAAAGACCCTGCAGCGCGTGCGAGCTGCAGGGTCTTTTGTTAAGTGACGAATCGCTTGTGGAGCCGCGCTCCATTTTGCTCGTTAGCCCTCCTTGCGAACTTTTTGCAGGTAGCGGTAGACGCTGGGCTCCGAGATGCCCAACGCGGTGGCGGCGCAGGCCACGGCGCCCTTGAGCATGAACACCCCGTTGCCGTTGAGGTGGCGAATGACGTCCACGCGGTCGCTCTGACCAAGCGACGCTACATCCAGCCCACGCGCGCTCAGCAACTCGGCAATGCTGCGGTCGATGAGCTCCTGTGTGGACTCCGAAAGGCTTTCGACCTCGATAGGGGCGGGCTCCGTGCGCGTTGGCGCCGCGTCGAAGCACGCCATGAGCTGCTGCGCCATGGCGTTGATGGAGCGTACGGTCGAGAGGTCGGTGTTGACGCAGAGCATACCGACGATCTCGTCATTCTCGCGGATAAAGTACGTCGCTGACTCCAACGTCTTGCCTCCGGCGCCGCGGCCCTCGTAGCCCGTAATAAACGGCAGGTCGCGATACTTGGCGTCGTGCATGATCTTGAGTGCCAGATCGGTGGCGGGACCGCCGACCTTGCGGCCGCTCACGATGCCGTTGCGAATATCGACGATGGCGTGGTCGGGATCCGAGAAATCGTGCAGCACGATTTCGCTGTTTTTGCCGAGTATCTGCTCCAGAAAATCGACCATCGGCAAAAAGCGACGTACGGTCTCGTTCACGGGCAACTCCTTTGGGTGAAATCGGAAATGTTCATAACAATTTTTTCTCATGGTAACACGCTGCCCATCATCTCGTATATCCGCAGGTACATTGCGTAATGCAGACGAACGGTAGGAATTTAGCGGTAAACGGTTGACCAAAAGAAATGTTAGATGTTATTTTGACCAGACACTTTCCTGACCTGCGGAAATGCGTAATTTCAGCTGAAGAATAGTCTGATAACAAAAAATTATTATTGAGAATGAGAATCATCTTTAATACGATATGCAATGAAGGCACAACCTCAACCCCGCACTGCGTCACAATAGAGCGTTAGATGCGAAAACAACTACTTCGAGGATTGGTGGTCAAATGACCCAGGAGACGGTTACGAACGGCACTGAAGCCCTGTTCACTCGCGAAGGCATGCCTCCCGTTAAGGAAATGATCCCGTGTGCCCTTCAGCACGTACTGGCATCGTTTGCCGGCATCATTACCCCGGCGGTCATCATGGCCGGCGTCTACGGCTTTAATAGCCAGCAGAGCACCGACATCATCCAGGTCGCGCTCATTCTTTCGGCGATCGATACGGCCCTTCAGGCCTTCGCTCCCTTCCGTCGCATCGGCGGCGGCCTGCCCATCGTCATGGGCGTTTCGTTCGCGTTCCTGCCGGCCCTGCAGGCCATGGGTGCCTCGGGCTTTAGCTTTGGTGCACTGCTGGGCGGCGAGATCGTCGGCGGCGCCGTCGCGGTCCTCTTTGGTCTGGCCTACAGCAAGATCAAGTGGCTGTTCCCGCCTGTCGTGACCGGTACGGTCATCTTCTCCATTGGCGTCTCTCTCTATCCCACGGCCGTCAAGTACATGGCCGGTGGCATGGGCACGCCGCTGTGGGGCACTCCGCAGGCCTGGTGCGTCGCTCTTATCACCTTCGCCGTGGTCTTTGCGCTCGCCAACTTTGGCAAGGGCACGCTCAAGCTGGGATCCGTGTTCTTTGGCATGATCGTTGGCATGATCGTTTCGATTCCCTTTGGCATGATCGACTTCTCCAGCGTTGCCACCGCTCAGGTCTTCGCCCTTCCCAAGCTCATGCCCTATGCGCTCGAGTTTGATCCCGAGGTCTGCATTACCCTCGCCGTCGTGTTCCCCATGGTTGCCATCCAGGTTATCGGTGACGTCTCCGCCGCCTGCCTGGGCTCCATCGACCGTATGCCCACCGAGCGCGAGCTCTCCGGCGCTATCGTGTCCCAGGGTCTCACCTCTATGGTCGGCGGCCTGCTGGGCGGTCTTCCCACCAGCGCCCTTGGCCAGAACGTGGGCATCATCTGCTCCAACAAGGTCGTCAACAAGTGGGTCTTTGTGATCATCGCGGCCGTCTTTGCCATCGCCGGCCTGTTCCCGCAGCTCTCTGCCGTCCTTTCCGCCATCCCGCAGCCTGTCATCGGCGGCGCGACCGTCGGCGTCTTTGGCACCATCACCATGAACGGTGTGCGCATGTTCACCCGCGAGGGTCTCACGCAGCGCACCACCACCATCGTCGGCACCTCTGTTGTCTTTGGCCTGGGTATCTGGATGGCCAGCGGTTGCCTTGCCGGCGAGGGCATGCCCACCTGGGTGTCCACCGTCATCGGCTCCAACGCCGTGACCCCCACCGCCATCATGGCCATTGTCCTTAACCTGATCCTTCCGCAGACGCCGGTCGTGGCTCAGCACATCGATGCTGCCAAGGACGCTGCCGTGGATCTGGTTTTGCCCGAGAGCAAGAAGTAACGAATTCGGTGCTATTCGTCGGCGGACGCATCGCCTCGTCCGCCGACGTCATGCGGCGCCAAGCCGCACTTCAAAGGGTTTGTCCCTTTGGTGAAGCGTTGACGGGAGAGGGCCCGTTTCCGGTGTAGGCCGGCGCTTCGCACTCCGCCATGTCAGAGGTGTCAAACCCCGCCTCTGATGTCGAAGGGAGCATCCATGCTTCTGGTCGCTAACGGTTCTGTCTTTACCCGCAACGCGCAGGCCCCGTTCATTCCAAACGGTGCGGTCGCCATTGACGGAGATACGATCGTCGAAGTGGGCCCCGAGTGCGAGCTCAAGGCCAAGTACCCGGATGCCGAGTACGTCGACGCCCAGGGCAACCTCATCATGCCCGGACTCATCAACTGCCACACCCACATCTACTCGGGTCTGGCCCGCGGCCTTGCCATTAAGGGCTGCAACCCCACCAACTTCCTGGAGAATCTTGAGCAGCAGTGGTGGAAGATCGACGACAACCTGACGCTCGACGGCACCAAGGCCAGCGCCTATGCCACGATTCTTGACTCCATCCGCGATGGCGTCACCACGATCTTCGATCACCATGCGAGCTTCTGCGAGATCCCGGGAAGCCTCTTTACCATTAAGGATGCAGCTCAGGAGCTGGGCATGCGTTCGTGCCTGTGCTACGAGGTCTCGGATCGCCGCGGCCAGGAAAAATGCGACCAGGCCATTGCCGAGAACGCCGAATTTGCCCAGTGGGCCGCCAAGGAGCGTCGCGATAACGACAACCACATGATCGCCGCCATGTTTGGCGGTCACGCCACCTTTACGCTGTCGGACGAGACCATGGACAAGATGGCCGAGGCCAACAACGGCCTGACCGGCTTCCACATCCATGTGTGCGAGGGCATGAATGACGTTTGGGACTCCCGCCTCAACCGCGGCGGCATCAGCCCCGTCGAGCGCCTGCTGCAGCACAACCTGCTGGGTCCCGACACCATGCTGGGTCACTGCATCCACGTGACGCCTGCCGAGATGGATATCGTCAAGGAGTCCGGCACCTGGCTCGTCAACAACCCCGAATCCAATATGGGCAACGCCGTGGGCTGCGCCCCCGTGCTCGAGTTCTTCCGCCGCGGCATCCCCGTGTGCATGGGCACCGACGCCTACACCCACGACATGCTCGAGAGCCTTAAGGTCTTCCTGATCATTCAGCGCCACAACGCCGCCATGCCCAACGTGGGCTGGTGCGAGGCCATGACGATGCTGTTCGAGAACAACGCCAAGATGGCGAGCAAGTACTTCGATCGCAAGCTCGGCGTGCTCGAGGCCGGCGCTGCCGCCGACGTCATCGTTATGGACTACAAGCCCTTTACGCCGCTGAGCGAGGAGAACATCGACGGCCACATGCTCTTTGGCATGATGGGCAAAAACTGCCGCACCACCATCATCAACGGCCGCGTCCTGTACAAGGATCGCGAGTTCGTTGGCATTGATGAGGACAAGATCAACGCGTGGACCATGGCTGAGTCCAAGAAGCTCTGGAGCACGCTCAACGATCGCACCTACTAATTACAAGTAGATTCACGCGCGCCGGATGTTTCGCCGCATCCGACGCGCGTATAGGCGACCTCCGCGGGGTCGCCGGCGCTGTGCTAGCGCTACACCGTATTTGCGCCCGCCGCGCGGTCTCGCCGGGCGTTACAGAGAGGAGCTCACTATGAGCGACATCATGAGGCCGATCCCGTTTTCGCAGCTGATGAACTGGATCATCGAGGAGCACAAGACTCAGGACGCCATCTTTGGCGTGCGTAAGATGGTCACGACCAATCAGGAGGGCGCGCTTCCCATTTTTGACGAGCGCATCGAGACTCCGTTTGGCCCGGCCGCCGGCCCCAATACGCAGCTTGCCCAGAACATCGTGGCATCCTACGTGGCCGGTTCCCGCTTCTTTGAGCTCAAGACCGTCCAGGTTATGGACGGCGAGGAGCTCTCCAAGTGTGTGAACAAGCCCTGCATTGTGGCGCAGGACGAGTGCTACAACTGCGAGTGGTCGACCGAGCTCGAGGTTCCGCAGGCCTTTGCCGAGTACGTGAAGGCATGGTTTGCCTGCCACCTGATCGCTCGCGAGTACGGCCTGGGCAGCCCGGACGGTTTTGTCTTTAACATGTCCGTGGGCTATGACCTGGAGGGTATTAAGAGCCCCAAGGTCGACGCCTACATCGAGGGCATGAAGGACGCCAGCGGCTCTGACGTCTGGAATGAGTGCCGCGCATGGGCGCTTGCCAACCTGGACAAGTTTGAGCATGTCGACGCCGCGTTTGTCGAATCCATCCCGGCACGCGTCTCCAACTCCATCACCGAGTCTACCCTGCACGGCTGCCCGCCCGCCGAGATCGAGCGCATCGCGACCTATCTGATCACCGAGAAGGGCCTCAACACCTACATCAAGTGCAACCCCACGCTGCTGGGCTATGAGTTTGCCCGCCAGCGCCTCAACGAGCTGGGCTTTGACTACATCGTCTTCGACGATACGCACTTCCGCGAGGACCTGCAGTGGGCTGATGCCGTGCCTATGTTCGAGCGCCTGATTGCCCTGTGCGCCGAGCGCGGCCTGGAGTTTGGCGTCAAGCTGACCAACACGTTCCCCGTCGACGTGACGAGGAACGAGCTGCCTTCCACCGAGATGTACATGTCCGGCCGTTCGCTGTTCTCGCTGACCATCGAGGCTGCTCGCCGCATTACCGAGCAGTTCGATGGCAAGCTGCGCATCAGCTACTCCGGCGGCGCCACGGTCTACAACATCCGTGCCCTGTACGATGCCGGCATTTGGCCCGTTACCCTGGCGACCGACGTGCTCAAGCCCGGTGGCTACGAGCGCTTTAGCCAGATGGCCGGCGAGTTTGCCGACCTGGACGGCAAGCCGTTCGCGGGCGTCTCTCTCGACGCCGTGACCGCGATCCAGACTGATTCGCTCACCAACCCGCTCTACAAGAAGCCGCTGCGCCCGCTGCCCGACCGCAAGGTTGCCGGCAAGAGCCCGCTTTCCGACTGCTTTACCACGCCGTGCCGCACGAGCTGCCCCATCCAGCAGGACATTCCCGCCTACCTGGCGGCTGTTGACGAGGGCCGCTACGAGGACGCACTCAACATTATCATCGAGCGCAACGCCCTGCCGTTCATTACCGGCACCATCTGCCCGCATCCCTGCGGCCGTGCCTGCGAGCGTGCGTTCTACGAGCCCGAGGGCGCCCAGATCCGCGCCAGCAAGCTCAAGGCCGCCCGCGAGGCCATGACCGCCGTGCTGCCCAAGCTGCGCGCCCAGGCCATCGCCAACGACGGCGAGCGCAACGTTGCCGTTATCGGCGGCGGCCCGGCCGGTCTGGCGACGGCGTTCTTCCTGACGCGCGCCGGCGTGCCCGTCACCATCTTTGAGGCCCGCGATTCGCTCGGCGGCGTGGTCCGTCACGTGATTCCTGAGTTCCGCATTGCGAGCGACGATATCTCCCACGATGCCGAGCTCTGCCTGGCCTTTGGCGCCAAGGTGCAGCTCAATGCTCGCGTGGATTCCATTGACGAGCTCAAGGCCCAGGGCTTTACCGACGTGGTCGTGGCCACCGGTGCCTGGATGCCCGGCTCTGCGGGCCTGGGCGAGGGTGCCGAGCTTGACGTGCTGGAGTTCCTCGAGGCCGCCAAGAAGGGCGAGAAGCTCGAGCTGGGCGAGGATGTCGTGGTCATCGGCGCCGGCAACACCGCCATGGACGCGGCTCGCGTGGCCAAGCGCCTGGCCGGCGTGAAGAACGTGCGCCTGGTGTATCGCCGCACCAAGAAGCAGATGCCCGCCGACGAGGAAGAGCTCGATTTTGCCCTTGCCGACGGCGTTGAGTTCTGCGAGCTGCTGGCGCCTAAGGCGCTCAACGGCGCTGTGCTGACCTGCGATGTTATGGAGCTTGGCGAGCCGGATGCAAGCGGCCGTCGTAGCCCCGTCGCCACGGGCGAGACTGTCGAGCTTTCCGCCACCACGGTGATTTGCGCCGTGGGCGAGGGCATCGATGCCAGCCTGTACGATGCCGCGGGCGTCGAACACGACCGTCGCGGTCGCCTTGCCGCCACCTCCACCGGCGTCGAGGGCGTCTGGGCTGCAGGCGATTGCCGTCGCGGTCCGGCCACCGTGGTTGAGGCTATCGCCGATGCCGCCGAGGTCGCCCGTGCCATCGCCGGCGCGGACTTTAACAAGTACGTCGACTGCAACGAGCAAACCGGTCGCGAGGACACCTGCTACGAGCGCAAGGGGTCGCTGTGCCGCGACAAGCGCAACTGCACCAAGACTCGCTGCCTGGGCTGCGGCTCGGTGTGCGAGGTCTGCTGCGACGTCTGCCCCAACCGCGCCAACGTTGCCATTAAGGTGCCGGGCCTGGCCAAGCATCAGGTCGTCCACGTCGATGGCATGTGCAATGAGTGCGGCAACTGCGCCGTGTTCTGCCCCTACCAGGAAGGTCGTCCCTACAAGGACAAGCTCACCCTGTTCTGGAGCGAGCAGGACATGGAGAACTCCGAGAACGAGGGCTTCCTGGCCGTGGACGAGGATCACTTTAAGGTCCGCGTCGCCGGCACGGTCCGCACCGTCTCGGTCGATGCCGTCAACACCGGTCTTCCCGAGGCCGTCCGCCTGACCATCAGGGCTGTGCGCGACAACTATTCGTACCTTCTTAAGAAATAGGCGAGTCTCTTATGGCCAAATCCATTCAACATAACGTGGCCTACGTTGCCTGCGGAAGCGGTTGCGCCTCTGCAGGCGGCGACGCCCGCTGCAGCGAAGGCTGCATTGGCTGTGGCGCCTGTGTCACGGCCTGCCCCCACGGTGCCATTGCGCTGGTCGATGGCATCGCCCGCGTGGATCGCTCAAAGTGCACGGGCTGTGGCCTGTGCGGCATGGCGTGCCCGCAGCGCGTGATTGCCTTCGTCCCCGGCTACCAGAACATCCTGGTGCGCTGCAACAACACCGATAAGGGCGCCATTGCGCGCAAGATCTGCGACACGAGCTGCATCGGTTGCGGCATGTGCGCCAAAAAGTGCCCTGCCGGCGCTATCCGCATCGAGGACAACTGCGCCCATATCGATGGCGCGGACTGCCTGTCGTGCGGCATGTGCGCCGTCGTCTGTCCTCATGGCGCCATCCACGACCGCACCGGCATCGCCGCCGGCGTGTAGAAGGGAATCACCATGGCACAGGAATTCACTTTTACCGTTAACGGCGTCGAGCGCACGACGACGCAGAACAAGCCGCTGCTGCGCTACCTGCGCGACGACCTGCACATCCATTCCGCCAAGGACGGCTGCTCCGAGGGCGCCTGCGGTACCTGCACCATCCAGGTGGACGGTGCGGCCGTCAAGGCGTGCGTGCTGACCACCGCTCTTGCCGCCGGCCGCAATATCGTGACCGTCGAGGGCCTGCCCGAGGACGTGCGCGAGGCCTTTGTGTACGCCTTTGGCGCCGTGGGCGCCGTGCAGTGCGGTTTTTGTATCCCAGGCATGGTCATGGCGGGTGCGGCGCTCATCGCCGAGGACCCCGAGCCCACCGAGGAACAGATCAAGTACGCCATTCGCGGCAATGTCTGCCGTTGCACCGGCTACAAAAAGATTATCGAGGGCATTGCGCTGGCAGCTGCGGTGCTCCGCGGCGAAAAGCAGATCGACGAGGATCTGGAGCGCGGCGATGACTACGGCGTGGGCAAGCGCGCCTTCCGTATCGACGTGCGCAAGAAGGTGCTCGGCGAGGGCAAGTATCCCGACGACATCGACGAGCTCGATCAGCCGGGTCTGACCTACGCCAGCGCCGTGCGCTCCAAATATCCGCGCGCCCGCGTACTCTCCATCGATACCTCCAAGGCCGAGGCCCTGCCCGGCGTGGTGGGTATCCTGCGCGCCGAGGACGTGCCGGTCAACCAGGTCGGCCACCTTATCCAGGACTGGGACGTCATGATCGCGGCGGGCGATATCACCCGCTGCGTGGGTGACGCCATCGTGCTGGTGGTTGCCGAGGACGAGGCGACGCTCGAGAAGGCCAAGAAGCTCGTAAAGATTGATTACGAGCCGCTGGAGCCCGTGCGCAATATCGCCGAGGCCAAGGCTGCCGACGCCCCGCGCCTGCACGACAGCTTCTTTGCCTTTGGCAACACGGTGGAGCTCAAGGACAACGTGTGCCAGAGCCGTCACGTGACGCGCGGCGACGCCGCCAAGGCGCTGGCAGAGAGCGCGTTCACCGTGACGCAGCGCTTTACCACGCCCTTTACCGAGCATGCCTTCTTGGAGCCCGAGTGCGCCGTCGCCTTCCCGTACAAGAACGGCGTCAAGGTGCAGTCGACCGACCAAGGTGCCTACGATACGCGCAAAGAGTGCGCCCATATGTTTGGCTGGGATAACGAGCCCGAGCGTGTGGTCGTCGAGACCATGCTCGTGGGTGGCGGCTTTGGCGGCAAGGAGGACGTGTCCATCCAACACCTGGCCGCGCTCGCCGCATATAAGTTCCAGCGTCCTGTGAAGTGCAAGCTCACGCGCGCTGAGTCGCTTGCGTTCCATCCCAAGCGCCATGCCATGGACGGTACCTTTACGCTGGGTTGCGACGCCGAGGGCAACTTTACCGGCCTGGACTGCGAGATCAACTTTGATACTGGCGCCTACGCGTCGCTGTGCGGCCCGGTGCTCGAGCGCGCCTGCACGCATGCCGTCGGCCCCTACAAGTACCAGAACACCGACATTCGCGGCTTTGGCTACTACACCAACAACCCGCCCGCCGGTGCGTACCGCGGCTTTGGCGTTTGCCAGTCCGAGTTTGCGCTCGAGAGCCTGATCGACCTGCTGGCAGAGAAGGTCGGCCTGGATCCGTGGGAGATCCGCTACCGTAATGCCATCGAGCCGGGCGAGGTTTTGCCCAACGGCCAGATTGCCGACTGCTCCACGGCACTTAAGGAGACGCTGCTCGAGGTCAAGGATGCCTACTACGCGCATCCCGGACATGCCGGCATTGCCTGCGCCATGAAGAACGCCGGCGTGGGCGTGGGCCTGCCCGATGCCGGCCGCTGCAAGATCCGCGTCGAGAACGGCGTGGCCGTGGTCTATGCCGCCACGTCCGACATCGGCCAGGGCTGTAACACCGTCTTTTTGCAGGACGTTGCCGAGGCATGCGGCCTGCCGCTTCGCTGCATCGCCAACGGCGAGTGCTCCACCGAGAACGCTCCCGACTCCGGCACTACGTCTGGCTCGCGTCAGACGGTCGTGACCGGCGAGGCCGTGCGCGGTGCCGCCTTCCTGCTGCGCGATGCCATGCTTGGCATCGAGGCCGGAAAGCCTGCACCCGATACCCCCGTGAGCGCGCATGGTGACGGCGTCAAGATCGAGTATGACGACGGCCGCGCCTATCAGCTGCGCACTCAGGAGCTCGTCGCCGGCCAGGGTATGCATCCTCAAGATCCCGCGGTCGCCATCAAGGCGCTCGAGGGATGCGAGTTTGGCTACGTGTATCTGGAGCCGACCGACAAGCTGGGTGCCGACGTTCCCAACCCCAAAAGCCACATCTGCTACGGCTTTGCCACGCATGTGGTCATTCTGGACGATGACGGCCGCGTGAGCGAGGTCTATGCCGCGCACGATTCCGGCAAGGTGGTCAATCCCATCTCCATCCAGGGTCAGATCGAAGGCGGCGTGCTCATGGGTATGGGTTATGCGCTTACCGAGGACTGGCCGCTCAAGGACTGCGTACCCCAGGCAAGGTACGGTACGCTCGGGCTGTTCCGTGCGCCCGAGATTCCGGATATCCACGCCATCTACGTGGAGAAGGATGAGCTGCTGCCTGTGGCATACGGCGGCAAGGGCATCGGCGAGATCGCAACGATCCCCACGGCGCCCGCCGTGCAGAACGCCTATCGCGCATTCGACGGCAAGCTGCGTCCAGATCTGCCCATGGTGGATACGCCCTACAGCCGCGTCCGCAACCGCGGGTAGGGTAGGGCGCGGACGGCCATTGCCGACGGGCTGTTCGCGCTCAACATCAACTGCATATGCTGTACCTTTGGCCCCAGCTCCATCGCGAGCCGGGGCCTTTTGTTTGGAGCGGAAACTGCGTCCCGGATTTGGCGCTCAGAACGGGACACGCTTTCCGGATGGGATGCTTGGCGGAAACTACGGCCCAGTTTTTGGCTCCAGAACGGGATGCATTTTCCGGAACGGTCCACGTGCGGTGGTGTACCGCCCCTTTCGTGTGCGCCGCTTGTCGAATTACGTTATAGCTAGCTATATTATAGGAAGGTATAATATAGCTAGCTATAACGTAAAGGAAGGATGGTCTATGTTTGTCGGAAGAACAGCGGAAATGTCCGAGCTCAATCGACTGTATGGCACGGACTCCTTTGAGATGCCTGTGATTTACGGCCGCCGCCGTGTGGGTAAAACGCGCCTTATCACAGAGTTCATCCAAGGCAAGAAGGCTATTTACTTTCAAGCTCGTCGTACCAATGCGGAGGCAAACCTGCACGGCTTTAGCCAGGCGATACTTGCAGGCTCGGTTGGTGCTGCAGGCGTGTCGTTTCGTAGTTTTGACGAGGCGTTCGATGCATTGGTCACCATGGCTCGAACGGAGCGTTTGATTGTCGTGATTGACGAGTATCCCTATCTCGCCCAATCGAATCCCGAGATCAGCTCGTTGCTGCAAGACAAGATCGACCACTTATACAAAGAGACCAGGCTAATGCTGATCCTATGCGGCTCGTCTCTTTCGTTTATGGAGGAACAGGTGTTGGGCTACGAGAGCCCACTATACGGTAGGCGTACGGCCCAGTTTAAGATCATGCCGCTCGATTTTACGACGACCCTCGGGTTGTGGCAGAGCATGGGTCGCGAAGACGCTGCAGTTTGCTATGGCATGACAGGTGGCATTCCTGCATATATCGAGAAAGTCGATCCTGCCGCACCGCTCAAGGACAACATCAAACGTCTTCTTCTAACTCCTACGGGCTATCTCTTTGAGGAGCCGAGTAACCTGCTATTGCAGGAGTGCCGCAATCCCGAGCAATATGATGCGATCGTGCAAGCAATTGCCCAGGGGCGCTCGAAGATCTCGGAGATTGCGAGCTCTACGGGAATCCCTGCGAGCAACGTAAAGAGCTATGTGGATAAGCTGGCGTCGCTTGGGATTGTCGAGCGCGAGCTGCCCCTAAACGAGACGAGCAATAAGCGAGCCGTGTATCTGCTGAGCGATCAGATGTTTAGGTTCTGGTACAAGTTTGTTCCGCAGCACATCGGGCTGATTCAAAACGATATGGCCGAGATGGCGTATGAGCGCATTGAGCCGCACGTATCGGATTACATGGGTACGGTCTTTGAGCTTATATGCAGACAATACGTGTACGAACTCGCGCGGGCGGGCCAGCTTGATGTGGTTCCGGCAAGCGTTGGGCGCTGGTGGGGGACGGATAATCGCACGCATACGCAGGAAGAAATCGACTTGATTGTTGACGATGGCGAGGGCACTGCGCTGTTTGCGGAATGCAAATGGCGCAATGAACCGGTGGGCGAAGACGTGCTGCAAAAGCTCGTGCATCGAAGCGAGCTCTTTAGGCGGCAGCACAAAAGCTATGCGATCTTCTCGAAGCGAGGCTTTACGCAAGGATGTCAGGAAGCTGCGGCGAGCAGGGGAGATGCCAAGCTGATTTCGTTTGCCGAGATGTGCGAGCGGAGATAACCAAGCACGCTCTGATGTGATGCTCGGAATGGGTCGCGCTAAGGATGCCAAGCGTAAAACCTTCAATGAAAATGGCGTAAAAACTACATCTGTCATGGCGTAAAAACTACATTGAAAGTAGCGTAAAATCAGCATTGAGAATGGCGTAATTTCGCATATCGCGTGATAGAGAGGGACGGCCGTCTATGGATGCACCAAAGAGATTGACCCAAAAGGGATATAGGCCCCGGCTCATAGAGGAGCGCCTCGACACCCTTATGCGGGCGTTTGGCTGTGTGGAGATCAACGGCCCCAAATGGTGCGGCAAGACCTGGACGGCGCTCTCTCGCTCGGCGAGCGTCTCCAGGCTCGATGAGCCTGCGCAGCGTGCGGCGGCAGAGGTCGACCCAAGCCTGGCGCTCATCGGCGATGCGCCACACCTGGTCGATGAATGGCAGGAGGTGCCCGAGGTTTGGGATGCCGCCCGGCGTTTCGTGGACGCGAGCGGCAACGAACGGGGGACACTTTTGCTCACGGGCTCGACCGCGCTCAAAAGCGAGGAGCGCAGCCATGTTCGTCATTCCGGCACGGGTAGGATCGCCCGTCTGTCAATGCGCCCCATGGCCCTGTGTGAGTCGGGCGACGGCGAGCCGCTCGTGTCACTGGCAAGTCTCTTTAAGGGCGAGGATTTTGCCCCTCAGCGTCGCGAGAGCACGGTGGATGACGTCGCCCGCTGGTGCTGCAGGGGCGGTTGGCCTGCAAATCTTGGGCTTTCGGAAGATCTTGCGCGAGAGACGGCAAGCCAGTACGTGCACTCGGTGCTCGACGTCAACGTGCTGGACGAGGGCATGTCGCCCGAGCTTGCACACGGCCTTTTGCGAGCTCTTGCCATGAACGAGAGCCAGGCTGTCACGTACAAGACGCTCGTAAAGGACGCCTCGTACGGTGAGGCGGGCCCCGACGAGAGGACCATCGCTGCGTACTTGGACCTCTTCAACAGGCTCAAGCTGACCGAGGACCTGTGCGGATGGGAGCCGCCCATGCGCTCGAAGGCCCGCGTTCGCGTGCGCCCCAAGCGCTACTTCTGTGACCCGTCACTTGCGGCGGCGTTGCTGGGGGCTACCCCTGAGCGGCTGCTTGGCGATATGCAAACGCTGGGGATGCTCTTTGAGAATCTCGTCCTGCGCGACGTGCGCGTGTTCCTTTCCACCTACGGCGGTGTCGACAACAGTGTCCATTATTTCCGAGATGAGAAGGGCCTTGAGGTCGATCTGATCGTTGAGCACGACGGGCGCTGGGGAGCCATCGAGGTCAAGCTGAGTGATGCGAAAGCAGACGATGGAGCGAGAAATCTCAAGGCGCTGGAGAGGAAAGTGCTCTCCAATCCTGCCGCCCAGAATGCCGCGCCGGCGTTTTTGGCGGTCGTGGTTGGAAAGGGGAGCATTGCCTACACACGCGACGACGGCGTGGCGGTGATTCCCATGGCGGCACTTGGGGCGTAGTGGTTTTGCGGGCGTGCCGTGCTTCCTTTACCGAAAATCCATTTGGTAAACCAGATGCTCGCGGATAGAATAAAGTTGACGGCAGCCCAAGGGTGATAGCTGGGCAGCGCCGTTGCTTGGTCAAGGGGTCAAAGCCTTAATTGTAGTGACTTGTTATGCTTCGAACGCTGCTTGAGTGCCTCGGAAAGCCCGACAAACGCCGTGAAAAGCGAGACCAAAGCAACCAAGAGCTCTGTGAGCTCTGATGGGCCCGGGATGACCTCTGATTCAAGTCACCGGGCCTCAATCTTTTTCACACATTCGAATAGGCGGGCGACTCTCTTGGGGCCGTCTGCATGGCGCGTGCCTGGCGCGCGTGGCACAGCATCCCATTTTTGTGTCCGCACGGGCGGCTACGCTTACCGCAACGTAGCCATTCGTGGAAAGGACGGATGTCATGTCGATGGATAAAGCTGGGTTCGTGAGCGTTGGCGCCGAGATCGAGGACGAGGTGATGCCCGATCGCGTCGTGTTTAGCATCTGCTTTGGAGGAAGCTTCGATACCAAGGAGGCGTGCCTGGACGACTACAACGCCGATCGCGTTAAGGTCGCTACGGCATTGGCGCCCTTTGGTTTGGATGGCGAGCTAACGTGTCGCGGTTACGCCTGCTACGCGCGAACGACACGCAGAAAGGCGACGATCACTGGCTATAGCTACCATGCCTACGGCACAGTCGCCGCGTTGATTGACGCCGTCGATGTCGCCGCTATATGGACGGCTCTTAACACCTGCGGTTCGCGCGCCGACATGAGCGTAGGTTTTGATCTAGTCGACCGGCGTGCTGCCGAGGATGCCCTCATCGCCCGCGTCGTCGAGCGAGCCCGCAACAATGCGCAGGCGCTTGCGGCGGCATCGGGTTCTAAGCTGGATGGCGTCAAGCATATCTCCTACAACAGTCAGCTTGGCAGCATGGATCGGCTTTGCTATGCAAGTGCGGCCGATTTTGCGCTCGGAGCTCCTGCGGGATCGGCTGATTCCAAGGTGACGGTGCTGGAGCCAGAGCCTACCGAGGTCGAGTGCTCCGTGGATGTGGAATGGTGGCTGGAGTAGAGGGGCGAGCCCCGGACTTCGTAACCGAAATTCCATTTGTTAAACCTGGCGCTCGTGGGTAGAATAAGGTCGACGGCAGCTCAAGTGGTGGAATGCTGGGCAGCGCCGTTACTTCGATTAAGGGGTCATCGCCTTAGTGGCGTCGACCCCTCTTTTTCTGCTTCGTACGCTGCTCGAGTGCCTCGGTAAGTCCGATAAGCGCCGTGAGGAGCGAGACCAAAGCGGTCAGGAGCTTCACGAAATCAGTCAGATCGGTCATGGGCATCACCTCCCGTCGCATGGAGGGCGCTGCCCGGCACATGGAACTGCCGTCAACAACTGCAACTCTATCAAAGTACTGCTATAAATACGAATATATGTTCGATAATAACAGTGACGTGATTCTCTCAAAGTGTGGCTTTACGCAAGGATGCCGGAAAGCCATGCTGTGCGATTTCATGTCCGCACGGGCGCCTGTCCTTACGGCAATGTAGCCGCCTATGTAGTAAGCGGCATTTGACGGAGAAAGGCCATAACCGTGTCAGCTGAAAAGACGCCGCGTATCTCGGCTATCGATACGACGAACTTTGCGCGCCAGATTGTGCTGGACTTTGAGTTTGCGCCGGTGCCAAAGCAGCGCCAGCGCCGTAGACTGCGCAATGAGATTATCGAGGTCGGCGCCGTCAAGCTCGATAACCGCGGCAACGTTATAGGCGAGTTCTCGCAGTTTGTGCAGACAGAATTTACCGAAGGCGTTGCGTTTCCCGTCCGCGAGCTCACGGGGATATCGGCCGTGGACACCGCGATGGCCGACCCGCTCTATGCGGTGATCAAAAGGCTCAGCGATTGGATCGGTCGCTACTCCGCCCAGGTGGTCGTTGGAGCGGGGCGGATCGTCGACAGCTTTTGACCGAGTGCCAGGCAAAACACATCGACCTTGCCGCATTTCCTACGGACTGGGCCGACCTGCAGGCGTTTTACACCTCGATCATGGACGTGGGCAGCCACGGGTGCGTCTCTTTGAGTGACGCGGCGACGTGGTTTGGTATCGAGTTCGACGAGTCGACGGGCCACGCCCACAGCGCCCTAGCCGATGCGCGCGTGACCGCCAAGCTGCTCAAGCAGATGATGGATGGGGACTACCGCGTGAGTCCGCACGCCCAGGAAGTCCGCCAGCGTTGGGGGATGGGCGAGCGACCCCAGACGCGCCTTTCCAGCAAGTGCCCCGAGCTGAGAGACCTGCTGCTGAGGCTGAAGGCGGAGGGGAGGTAGGCGGGGCAGACAATATTGTCGTTTCGCCTGTGAAGAAGGAACCAATTAACTACAAAGTGTGGATGGCTTCTAGTGAAGACTTAAACACCAGACTAAGAAAAGGTTATCGAGCCATTGGGACTGCAGCATTCGCCCATCGCAAGACGTTACTCGTTCAAATTGGGACGCTCCACATCCTATGAAATGGTTAATGCGGAGCGTCCCTAGAACTCTGTCTTCTGTTACCTAATAGTAGAGTTCGATATACGAATACGCCTTATCAAAAAGAGCCTGGTCTTTGAGCTTATAGCGCATCCACAGAATGGCACGGAGCTGTTTTTTAACCTCTTTCACGCCAGCCGTGGTAGCTTGCCAGCCGTCGAAGCGAGTTATCTTAACGATCTCGTCAATGTCATTGACGATGTTCTCGACGATGATAGGCGTGTCGCCGTTCTTGATGCCGTTAAAAAGCTCAGTGAGAGCAGCCTTTCCCTTGTCCTCCTCTTCCTCGGGCACGACTTCCCTTTCGGCGGCTCGTGCTTCTTTGGCGAGGTCGATGAGCATCTTGAGGAACTCGACGCTGTTGATGAGACCTTGCTCGTGACGTTCCCTCAGGTCCTCCAGGCGCTCGCCGAGCTTCTGGAACTTGCCATTCTTATCGTGCCTGCGGATTCGGGCGACGAGATCTATCTCCAGCTTACGCGTGATCTTCTCGGTATTGCTCTTGTCGTTGATGAAGTGCTCGATCATGTCCTCGTCGAGCTCAAGGATGTCGTCATCGTCTCGGACTCTCTCGACGGTGATGTTCTCGTGCACGAGCTCGATTGTCTTGGGCCCGAGCGCTGCCCAGATGAGCTTCCCGCGATTGTCTACCGGTCTCACGGAATCGTAGACCTGCGAGAGCCAGATGAAATCGGGCTTGTAGGGATTGAGACATGCGTCGGGCGAAAGGGCTTCCCACGCTCTGTTCAAGACCGAGAAGTCGGCCCCAAACTGGTCTTTCACCTTTGTCGTTGGCAGGCATTGTTGAGCTTCGAGAAGGGACTCCCAATCCGCGCTGCGGCGGTCTCTGACCGTTGAGAAGTACTCAAGACAGCAATGCATAAGCCCGGGTAGCTCGGCCTTTACCTCGTCGATGTTGGTTATAACCTTCTGCACCTCGGCCTCGTCGAAGTGCAGAGACTTGGCGACGTTGTCGAAGAGGCCGATATAGTCGACAATGAGACCGAATGTCTTCTTGTCGTTGTAGACGCGGTTGGTTCGACAGATTGCCTGCAACAGCGTGTGGTCGCGCAAGGGCTTGTCAAGGTACTGAGTTTGCAGGATGGGCGCATCGAACCCCGTGAGCAGCTTTGCAGTGACGATGAGAATCTTGAGTGGATCGTCCGGGTCGCGGAAACGGTCAAGGAGCTTTTCTTCGGCATCGCGATCGCGACGATATGCCTTGTACCGGTCCTCCTTGTCGCTGTTCGTGTCCATGACGATGGTGACTGCATCAGCGCCCAAGAGCTTGTCGAGCTCCTCCTTATACAGCAGGCAGCACTCTCGGTCGTAGCAGACTACCTGCGCCTTGAAGCCGTCGGGCTCAACCTTCGATTTGAAGTGTTTGGCAATGTGTTCACACACCTTGTGAATGCGGTCGGGGGCCTTCATGACGGCTTCGATCTTGACGCGCCTGGTGAGTTCCGCCTTGTCCTCTTTGCTGAGGTCTCGGGTCATTTCGTCAAAGGCGGCGTTCACGACCTCTTGGTTGACGTGGAGCTCGACGGGAACGGTTTCAAAATGGAGCGGCAATGTGGCGTGGTCGCGGATGGAGTCGGCGAAGGAATAGCGGCTCATGTAGCCGGACTTGTCCTCTTTGGCACCGAAGGTGTGGAACGTGTTCTTGTCGGTTCGGTTGATGGGCGTGCCGGTCAAGCCGAAGAAGAAGGCGTTTGGCAAGGCGAGTCGCATCTTCTCGCCGAGGTCGCCCTCTTGGGTGCGGTGCGCCTCGTCGACCATGAGGATGATGTTCTCGCGCTCGTTGAGCGTCCCCGCAACCTCGCCGAATTTGAAGATGGTGGTGATGAGGACCTTTCTCATGTCCTGCTTGAAGAAGGACTCAAGCTCCTCCTTGCTGCCGGCGCTTGCGAGGTTGGGGATATCGGATGCGTTGAAGGTCCCTGTGATCTGGGTCTCGAGGTCGATTCGGTCATCCACGATGACGACGGTCGGGTTCTTGAGTTCGGGGACCATGCGCAGCTTCTGGGCGGCGAATACCATGAGCAGTGACTTTCCTGAGCCCTGGAAATGCCAAATGAGGCCACACTTCGGGTATCCTGCGCGGACGCGGTCCACGATGAGGTTCGCGCCCTCGAACTGTTGGTAGCGACAGATCAGCTTGATGCGTCGATGCTTCTTGTCGGTGGCGAAGAGCGTGAAGAACTGGAAGATGTCCATGACGTTCGAGGGGGTGAGCATGGATGCCATGCTTCTCTTGACGTCGGCAAGTGTGCCCTCGCTCTTCTTGTCGCCCTCATGCCAGGGTCCCCACATCTCGGGAGGCATGTTCACCGACCCGTAGCGATAGCATTTTCCTTCGCTGGCGAAGTTGATGGCGCTACAGACGAACATCTGCGGGATGCTCTTCTCATATTTAGCGATGTCGCCAGCGCCGTCGAGCCAGGTTATCGAATCGCGCACCGGCGTCTTGAGCTCGCCGATGACGAGCGGAAATCCATTGACAAGAAGGACGAGGTCGAGGCGCTTGCCGCCCTGTTCCTGGGGGTAGACCCACTGGTTGGTGACGATGTACTCGTTTTTGTCAAGATCGCCGTCCGCCGCCGTGCCAAAGAAGCGGATGGGGACCATGCGGCCGTCTTTGCCGTAGGGGAATGAGTTCTCCTCGATGACGAGCTTTTTGAACCGCTCGTTGGTGGAGACCAGGTTCTGCGGACTTGTGGACTGAATGAGGGCCCTGAGTCGGTAGATGATCTCGTCGGCGCGATCGGGGTCTTCTGCAATCTCCGGGTTAAGCCTGATGAGGGCGTCCTTGACCATGGGCTCGACCATGACGTCGGCATGGCGGCGCGGGAGGTCTTCGGCAGCCACGTATCTCCAGCCAAGGCTGGCAAGCGCCTCGACGCTCATTTGCTCGATGGTGTTGTCCTCGTTAAACATTTCCGAGCCCTAACTCCTGGTTCAAGATTTTCTTCGTCGTGGCGTTTAGCTCATCGAGGGCCTTTTGTACGGCAAATTTCGATTTGTCGACCTGGGCGACGAAGTCGGCGAACTCCTGTTGGAGCTCGAGCGGAGGAACCGGAACCGGCAGCCTTGCCAGCTGAGTTTTAGGGATGTTGACCATGGATTTTGCCGATCCGTGGGCCATGCCTTGAATTAAATCGAGGCCACGGTCACTTCTCATGTACGCAAGTAAATACAGCGCGTTGACATCCTTCGGTTTCATACGAAAGACGAGATCGGGAAACATAAGGCCCCTCACTTCGTTTGGAACATAAACGGTTGTGCCAACTAGCTCAGGCGTATTTTTGCGTGCAAACAAGAGGTCACCCTTTTCGACCTCTTTTATAGACATGAAGTTGTCTTTAGAAATCACTTTGTTTTCGGAGGCGACAAAAGTACCTGAAGATAGCGCGCTCAGCTTAAGGACCCCAAAACCACCAACTCCTCGTGGGCCTTCTCCGCAATTCATACTTTTACCGGTATCAATGGAATCAACGCACTCCGATAGGGGCTTGAAACCCCATTTCTCATCCCCAAACATTTCGACAAATTGTGATTTGACGATGTCGTCGCAGGTGGCAAGCAAGCCGCGGTAACACCCCTTGAGCTGCTCGGCCTCAGAGAGGATGCCGGCAAGCTCGCGTTGCTTATCCAACGTCGGCAGGCTGAACTCCAGGACCCTGAGGTCCTTCCAGTTCGCCGTCGGCGAGAGCGAGCCCACGGAGACGCGGATGGCCTCATCGAGAAACACGTCCGAGCTAATGAAGAACGGGAAGAAGTCCGGATCGACAACGTCGGTTCTCGGGCGCAGCACCATGCCATGCGCCGAGAAGATGCCGTCGAACGGGGCGATGCCGACCTTCTTCTGGTAGGCCCTGCGACGACCGAACAACACGTCGCCCCTCTCCATGAGGAGCTTGTCGCCCTTCGGCGTCACCTCGGCACCCCAGCGGGTCACTTCGAGCGTGCCGGGGTCTAGGTGCTCGAGGCCGACATATCGCTCGCGGTCGCTGTCCTCGGGTTTCTTCTTCGCGGTGCTGTTCTCTGCTATTTGGTCGAACCTATACCTTGTCACGCTGCGCACCTCCGGCCGCTAAATTGTGATTTACAGACGCAGGATGTCTGAATGGGCGGCGATGCTCAGCTCATTTATCTCGGCAAATATGACGGTATAATCACAAGGGCTGTAATTTGTATTTTTGAGCTCATAGGTACCTGAATGACTGAAGAACCGATAAGTAAATCCGAGCTGGGAAACCACTTACTCGGAGCCTGCGATATCCTGCGTGGCCCCATCAACCAGGACGAGTACAAGAGCTACATCACACCGTTGCTCTTCTTCAAGCGCATCTCCGACGTCTACGACGAGGAGACCACCGAAGCTCTAGAGATGTCGAACGGAGACGAAGACTACGCCGCCCTGCCCGAAAACCACAGCTTCGCGGTGCCGGACGGCTGCCATTGGCAGGACGTGCGCAACACCGGCGCAAACGTCGGCAAGGCAATCGTAGACGCCATGGTAGGAATCGAACGAGCCAACCCCGATACCCTCAGCGGCCTCTTCAGTAGCTTCGACGATGCGAGCTGGACAGACAAAGGCAAGCTCTCCGACGAGCGCCTGAAGGACCTCGTCGAGCACTTCTCAGCAAAGAAGTTCGGCAACAGAAACTACAGCGCCGACATGATGGGCGACGCCTACGAATACCTGATCAAGAAGTTCGCCGACATGCAGAAGAAGAACGCCGGCGAGTTCTACACCCCGCGCGAAATCGTCAAGATGATGGTCTCCCTGCTTGAGCCGAAACCTGGCGAGACCGTCTATGACCCCGCCTGCGGCACGGGCGGTATGCTCATCGAAGCCGTGCGGCAGATGGACAACTCCAAGCTAGCTTACGGAAAGCTCTATGGCCAAGAGAAGAACCTCAGCACGTCGGCCATAGCGCGAATGAACCTGTATCTCCACGGCGCGAAGGACTTCCGCATCGCCCAGGGCGACACCCTGCGCGAGCCCGCCTTCCTTGCCGGGAACACCCTCAGGTCGTTCGACTGCGTCCTCGCCAATCCACCCTTCTCCCTTAAGAACTGGGGATCCGCAGAGTTCTCCTCGGACCCATGGGGCCGCAACATCTGGGGTGTCCCCACCGACAAGTCGGCGGACTTCGCATGGGTGCAGCATATGGTCTGCTCCATGGACGAGAAGAGCGGTCGCTGCGCCGTAGTGCTGCCCCAGGGCGCACTGTTCCACGGCGGCAAGGAGGGTGCCATCCGCAAGGAGTTGCTCAAGTCAGACAAGGTCGAGGCAGTGATCTCGCTCGCGAGCGGCGTCTTCTACAGCACCGGCGTCTCCGCCTGCGTGCTGTTCCTCCGGAATGACAAGCCTCCGGCGCATCGGGGCCGCGTCTGCATCATCGACGGTACCGAGATCTTCACCGCCCAGCGCGCGCAGAACATGATCACGGAGGAGAACGCTCAGGAGATGCTCTCCCTCTATCAATCCTACGAACCCGTCGTAGAGAAGTGCGCCATCGCGACGCTCGATGATATAGAGCGCGAGGGTTACGTGCTCTCGGCGAACAATTACGTCGAAAGAAGGCGCGAGGAGATCGAGCCGCCGGCGGAAACCAGGAAACGTTTCTACGACCTCCTTCGCCAGACGAGGAAGTCCGAGGAGAAGCTCCTTGAGCTGCTCTCAAAGGGAGGCTATGTCGATGGAGAGTAGAATCCCCCAGGAAGAGCTGAACAACCATCTATGGAACGCGGCGGTTCTGCTGCGCACCTACATCGATGCCGGCTCGTACAAGCAGTACATATTCCCGCTGCTATTCTTCAAGCGCCTCTCAGATGTTTACGACGAGGAGACCGCCGAGGCATTGGAAGCCTCTGACGGAGATGCGGAGTTCGCCGCCCTTCCCGAGAATCACAGCTTCGCAATCCCGGACGGCGCCCACTGGTGCGATGTCCGCGAGGCCACGGAAAACATCGGTAAGGCCATCGTGGGCGCCTTCCGCGCCATCGAGACGGCCAACGGTTCCAAGCTGCGTGGTATCTTCGGCGACGCCGCCTGGACTAACAAGAAACGACTTCCCGACCGCCTGCTCAAGGACCTCATCGAGCACTTCAGCGCTATAACGCTCTCCATCGCCAATTGCCCCGAGGACGAGCTCGGCCAGGGCTACGAGTACCTCATCAAGAAGTTTGCGGACGATTCTGGACACACCGCTCAAGAGTTCTACACCAATCGCACGGTCGTCCACCTAATGACCGAAATCCTCCAGCCCAGGCCCGGCGAGTCCATCTACGACCCCACCTGCGGCAGCGCCGGCATGCTCATCTCCTCCATTGCCCACCTCAAACAGCACGGAGAGGAATGGCGCAATGTTCACGCCTACGGACAGGAGATCAACCAGCTATCCTCCGCCATCGGACGCATGAACCTATTCCTGCACGGCGTCGAGGACTTCGAAATCGCAAACGACGACACGCTACGGCACCCAGCCTTCCTCGAGGCGGGAAAGCTGCGCACCTTCGATATGGTACTCGCTAACCCTCCCTACTCGATCAAACAATGGGACCGCGAGGCGTTCGCGTCGGACCCCTACGGCCGCAACTTCCTCGGCACCCCGCCGCAGGGACGAGCAGACTACGCCTTCATACAGCACATCCTCAAGAGTATGGACCCACACACAGGCAGGTGCTCCATTCTCCTCCCCCATGGCGTACTCTTCCGCAACGAGGAATCGGAGATGCGCGAAAGGCTCGTGAGAAGCGATCTCGTTGAGGCGGTCATCGGACTCGGCGCAAACCTCTTCTTCAACTCGCCCATGGAGGCCTGCATCCTCATCTGCCGCAGCGAGAAAGCGCCGAATCGAAGCAAGAAAATACTGTTCGTAGATGCCTCTGCCGAGGTAACCCGCAAGAACGCGCAAAGCTACCTTGAGCCTCAACACATCAAGAGAATCGTCGATGCCTACCGATCTGACGAGGACATCGAAGGGTTCTCATCCCACGCATCGTTTAGTGAGCTCGAGGGCAACGCCTTCTCGCTCTCCATCCCTCTGTACGTGAAGCCCTCCAATGATGAAAATGCTGACGACAGAAGCATCGAGGAGACGGTAGAAAGCTGGAGAGCCGCCTCCACAGAGGCCGCGTCCCTGCTCGATATTATTGCTGCGAAATTACATGAAAACGATGGTGAGTAACATGACCCACGTTTGCCTGGGCGATGTGGCCCGCGAAATCAAACAGAAGGTCCCTGTAGACCAAGAACTGCCGACGGTCGGCCTTGAGCATCTGGACCCCGGCGAAGTCGAACTCGCCCATTGGGACGAAGGTGTCGAGACCACCTTCACTAAGGCTTTCTCAAAGGGGCAGGTGCTGTTCGGGCGTCGCAGGGCCTACCTGCGCAAAGCGGCCGTCGCCCCATTCGACGGAATCTGCTCTGGAGACATCACCGTCATCGCCCCCAAGGACAACCTCTCTCCGAGGCTGCTCCCGTTCATCATCCAGAACGACGCCCTATTCGAGCACGCCGTCACCAATTCGGCAGGCTCCCTCTCGCCAAGAGTCAAGTGGCAGAGCCTTTCGCAATTTGAATTCGAGCTTCCCAGCATCGCTAAGCAAGAAGATCTTGCCGACATACTCTGGACCGCACAAGAAACGAGGTCTCACTACAGGCAGCTGCTTACAGCCTGCGATGACGTCGTCAAATCACAATTTGTCGAGATGTTCGATAAGCCTGGCATTCCGATAAAACATCTTGAAGACATAGCTGATATTCAGGGCGGGATTACAAAGAACAAAAAACGAGAAGCCATGAAGTTGCAGCTTCCATACCTTCGTGTCGCCAATATTCTCCCCAATGAACTTGACCTAACGGAAGTGAAGACCATTGGACTGACGGAACAGGAGTATGAAGCCGTTAGGCTAATATCCGGCGACTTGTTAATTGTTGAGGGTAATGGCAGCGATACACAAATAGGAAGATCGGCAATTTGGAATGGTCAAATTGATCCTTGCGTCCATCAGAATCACCTAATCCGAGTTCGCCTAAGAGACGAGGCCCTCCCGCTTTATGTTCAAACTTTCTTGTCGTCCTCCGAAGGAAGGAGACAAATCATGGCTAAAGCGGTCAATACCTCAGGTTTACACACCTTAAGTACCAGGAAAATTCGATCAATTGAGATTCCTGTGCCTCCGTTTTCCCTCCAGAGAGAATTCGCTGACTTCGCCACTTCGATCGACAAATCGAAATTTAAGTTAGGTACCTGCGGTGGGATGCTTTGACATTGCGCTGGTCGACCATTGCGTACCTTAATGTGGTGTCTATTTTTTTATGGCCAAGGAGCACCTGGACTTGTTCGATGGGCATTCCTTTGTCGATTGCCTTTGTGGCAAGCGTTCTTCTGAACTTATGAGGGTGGACCCTTCCTAAATCAAGCTCGCGCCCCAGTTTTCTAAGCAGCGCCTCGACGCCGCCAATTTGTAGCCTCTCGTGTGGCGCCTTGCTCGACACGAAGAGTGCTTCCGAGCTGTCCATTCGGGTTGACAGGTAGTTCTCGATATGGACTTTAGTCTTTGCGTCAAAATAGACGATGCGGTCCTTATTTCCCTTGCCGTGTACGATGCACTCACGATTGATGGTGTCGACAGAGCTCCTGTCCAACGAGACAAGTTCGCCCACACGCATGCCCGTGGAGCGCAACAGGTCGATCAGGGCAAGGTTTCGGGGCGACCCGCAGTTATCACAAAGAATCTCAACGACTTCATCGCTATACGTTTCCTTAATGGGTTGTGGGGCCTTGACCCTTTTAATGCGTCTAACCGGACTCTTGATGATATGGTCTTCATCTTCGAGCCATGAGTAGAAGCTTGAGATGATTCTTCGGACATTGTCGACGGTGACGCGACTGACGCCGGCTTTTTGCTGATAGTCGGAAAGATAGGACCTAATCTCTTCGGTTCCCAGGTCGCAGGCTGGCGTGTCGAACGATTCAAGCAGTTTATTAATGGTTGCTTCGTAGTAGGCGACAGTCCTATCCGAGCAACCTTCGAGGCGTTTCGCGGACAGAAAAAGATCGAGGAATGATTTGTTGTCACTGTCGCCGCTGTTCTCAGCTAACTGGTTTTCATCGAAAAGGCAGTGCGATAAAACCTTTTTGAGCTGGCGGTTCTGCTGCGTGGTCAGGTAGGGGAGCATGAGGCGGGTAATTTCTCTAGCCGTTTTCGTGAGATCCATGGTGGCGTCCTTCCTTGCGCGGTGGGTGGCGCTATTTCCCTTTGTTTACCCGTGCGTTATGGAAGGGATGCCGGGTGGCACTTCCGCTAGGCAGCGTCAAGGGGACCCGTGAAACCCTGCGCAGGCCTCTGCATCACTCCGGTGCGGCTTTGCCTGCAAAGCGAGATGTTCAGAAGCGTTTTCTTAGCGGGGGATGTCTTTCGGATTCTTTTGATGGGGATGTGGAAACACTGATGAAGTTTACGAATAGCGAGGTTGAGGGGTTCGCCTGTGCCCATCGCCTCTCGTGTGCGGATGGATGGTGCCGGTGGTTGTTTGAGACTGCAGTCGCGCCGACGGGATTGGTTGGGGTCGGTACAAGGCGAGCACGCCCCATGCCGTTATGGTAGATGCATCTTTGTCGATAGAGCGCTCGATTAATCTACGCGGGAGCGCTGAGAAGATCTTCCAGCATCGGGTCTACCCCGGCGGCGACCATGCCCTCGATCAGGTGCTGGGCGTGGAACCGACCAACTGTCCATGCGATTTATGAAAGCGTCTGACAAGCGCGCTCCTTGATATCAAATG
This sequence comes from Collinsella aerofaciens, assembly GCA_048532905.1. Classification (GTDB taxonomy): domain Bacteria; phylum Actinomycetota; class Coriobacteriia; order Coriobacteriales; family Coriobacteriaceae; genus Collinsella; species Collinsella aerofaciens_CB. The sequence goes on along the minus strand of DBGFTB010000052.1, from coordinate 43,412 downwards.
CAGCTTTGCTTAGAACGATTGCCTCTGCGATGTCGGCAAATACGTCGTGATCTCCCCATGTCTTACAGGCTTGTATCATGCCCTGGTCGATAGCATCCATAACAAAGGTGCCGGATCCGTCCGCAACGCACACGCCGTCGGCGAAGAGTTTCCAGCTGGACGGCTCACGCGAGTCGTTTCTGGGCAGCTTAATCTGTAGTACGTGCGGGCCGCCAGCAGCACAGAGCTCTTCCTCGAGCACCTGCACCGTAAAGCGCATCTGGTGGGAGAGGCTGCTCTTGACCATGGCCGAGGCATAGCCGCTCGGCTCGTCCAGAAGATGCATTCGTTTTGGCTTGGTTGCCAGGTTGTGGAAGTTGCGCTCACTGCGCACGGAGAAATTGTCCATACGGACTCCTTTCATCGATGTTGGCAGGGCCACCGTGCCTCTTGGCCGGTTGGCGTCGGGATCGTGGAGCCAACTCTCTACCCCGACTCTGGATAAAACGCGCCCGCTCCTTGCGGGCAAGAGAAAGTCTATCAACGTGTACGGACAGAAATCAAGCGCCGCCTGCGAAATGACGTGCAAGCGGCGCTTGATTTCGCCGGCTGCTGTTAGGCTTAAATTCGAAAAAGTGTCGAAATATCCCGTGTAAAAGTACGGAAAAGTGTCGTAATGCACACTTTAGAACTTCGAAAAAGTGTCGAAATGAGCACCTAACAACCGCGGAAAAGTGTATCCTAGTGCTAAAACAGCACGTAATAAGGGATGCACTTATGCTGCAGAGAAAAGCGAAAGCACAGTTTGAATCTTGGCTTGCCTCGTCGCCTAACAAGGCTCTTTTGGTCAAGGGCGCCCGACAGGTAGGAAAGTCATATCTGGTCAACGTCTTTGCAAACGAATCGTTCGAAAATGTCGTGACGTTCGACCTTATCGCCGACGCGTCCGTGCGTGATTCGTTTTTGGCGGCGAAAAGTGCGGATGACCTGCTTATGCGCATGTCTATCGCTGCGACGCAGCCGATGGTTGCGAACAAGACCGTCGTGGTTATCGACGAGGTGCAGCGATGCCCCAACGTGGTGACGTTTATCAAATACCTGGTCCAGCGCGGCGACTTTCGATACATCCTTACCGGATCGCTCCTTGGCGTTGAGCTCGAGGGCATCGATTCCCTGCCGGTGGGGTATGTCGAGCAGGTCCAGATGTACCCGCTCGACTTTGAAGAGTTTTGCTGGGCAAATGGCGTTGGTGCCAGCGTGTTTGACATGCTCAGGGGCTGTCTAAAGGATGAGGAGGAGCTCCCCGGCTACCTGTATGACCGCTTGCTCGATCTGTTCCATCAGTATGTGGTGGTGGGAGGCATGCCCGACGCGGTCAATTCCTTCTTGGCGACGCGCAATGTCGACGAGGTTCGAAACATCCACCGCGATCTTCACGCCCTGTATCGCGATGACATCGCAAAGTACGCTCCGCCCGAGCTACGCTTGGTTATTCGCGATATCTATGATTTGATTCCCAGCGAGGCCGGTTCAAAAAACAAGCGATTCAAGCTGTCGTCGATTAGCGGTGTTAAGCGTTTTTCGCAGGTGACAGACCATTTTCTTTGGCTTTCGGAGGCGGGTGTTGCGCTTCCCGTGTATAACGTGACAGCTCCGGTAGCGCCTCTTTTAATGGGGGAGCAGCGAAATCTGTTTAAGCTGTTTTACTTGGACACCGGAATGCTCATGTCCTCATATTCCAAGAAGGTTGCCCAAGGAGTTTTTGATGGAGAGGCAGAAGGCCCCTTTGGCATGAATATGGGGGCGGCATTCGAGGGCTTTGTCGCGCAAGAGCTCAAGGCCCACGGATTCAGATTGCGCTACTTTACGTCTAAAAAGGTCGGCGAGCTCGATTTTGTTGAGGAGACGCTCGATGGGGAAGTGCTTGCTATCGAGGTCAAATCGGGCAAGAGCTTTAAGTCCCACGCGGCGCTCGATAACGCACTGGCAACGAAGGGCTACGGAATCGATCGCGCCCTGGTACTTGCGGAATGTAATCTTCACCGCGATGGTGACGTGCTGTATCTACCCATCTTTATGACAGGGCTTTTGGAGCCGTAATGTGCCGCCGGCTCTTCCGGCCCTCCCTTAACCCTCGCTACTCGTCGTCCTCGTCGTTGGGGTCGCCCTTGAGGGTGTTGATGTCCAGGTACTGGTTATCGTCCTCTTTTTGCTGGGTCTCCGACTCCGCTTGGGTGGGGCCGCGGAACAGCTGGAATCCCTCAAACGCAATGACACCGAGCAGGGCAATGATAATGGCGATAAAGGCAACCTTGACTGCCTGCGGAAATTCAGAGAAACGCAGCGCCTTTTCCTCGGCGTAATAATCGGCGAAGCGCTCTTCACCCGTGCTTTTGGTATATGCCGGAGCGGACGCGGCCTCCGGGTCATATTCCGGTGCAGGCGTGGCAGCGTACGGATCGTTGAGATAATCGCTCGATGCGGTGCCATAATCCTCGGTCTCGATGCGACCGGTGCCAGCATAGCCATCGGAATAATCGGAATATGCCGCACCGCCCTCATAGTCCGCGGCGCTCGTGTTGGCGGCAAAAAGCGGGTTAACTGGAACATCGAGCGCCGGCATGCCGGTAGAGGTCTCATCCAGATCGGCTGCAGCCCAGGAATCGTGGGCAACCTGATGGGCGACGGGCTCATCGAGCCTTGTGACCGGAGGCTTGCGTGCCGCAGGAACGGGCAACTGCTGGGCGCTGTACATAACGGTGCTGTCGGCCGATTTGTCCTGCGTCGCCGCAGCGAGAAATGCCGCCGTCTCGGACGGGTCGTTTGCGGGGCGGGGAGCGGTCGTGGGCGCCGAAGTGGGTGCGGGCGTCGAAACAGGCGACTGTGCAGGAGTCGGCGCAGGTGCGGACTTGGGCGCAAGTGCGGGATTGGGGCTTGACGGGCGAGCGCCGCCGCCCATGAGTTCGTCGGCGGTCCACGGGCGATCATCCATCACATCGTCAAGGCTCAGCGAAAACAGGTCGTCTTCACTCTCATCGAACATGCGGTGCACATGTCCACCAATTGCCGGAATCAATCCGCGACCGGTGCATGATGCCTTGCTCAACGCCATTCTGTTCCATCCTTTCGAAATACTAATGACATCGATTATATGGAACTTCCCAAGCTGCTCGGTCTTGGATTCGTGCTTTCCAGAACTCGCGCCCAAAAGGGGAGGGGCAATCCAGGCGAGTGCCTACTTGTCGCCGGCCGCCGCCTTGGCCTCATTGAGGTAGCTATAGAAGCTGTACTTGGAGATGCCAAAGAACTCGCAGGCGCGCTCGCTCGACTTGGAAATGAGGAAGGCGCCGCGACGGTCGAGGTAGCCAATGGCACGAATGCGCTCGTCTTTGGTCATGAGTGCCGCGGGCTTGCCCACAAACTGCTCGCACTCGTGCAGCAGGTCCTCGAGCAGGTCGCCGATGTTCTTGGTAATGGGCTCGGGCTCGGTATAGCCCGTGCCGCCGGTGCCAGTAAAGGCATCGAGCGAACGCTCAAAAGCCTTCATAAGCGTAATGTCAAAGTTGATGCCCAAAATGCCGACGGGTTTGCCCTCATCGTTGCGGATAAAGATCGTCGACGATTTGAGCAGCTTACCGTCGGTGGTTTTAGTGAGGTACGGCTCGCGGTCGTGTACGTCGGTGGCGCCTTCGTGCATGGACTCAAACACGATATGGCTGGGGCCGTCACCCAGTTTGCGCCCGCTGACGTGGCCGTTTTCGATCACTACGATGGAGTGGTCCACGTCCTCGGTCTCCAGATCGTGGACGACGACTTCGCAGTTGGGGCCAAATTGGAGCGCCAGACCGTGTGCGAGGCGCTTGTAAAACTCAATCTGTGCGGGGGTCATGGGTACCTTCCTAAAAATTAGTTTGGGCTCACTGTGCCATAAACCACACATGACCGCAAACAAATCCATCAACAAGGCAATTCATGACCGTTCGGCGGCGAAAAAGTACCGATTACGGCAACAAACAATTCGTTAGATATACCAATCAAAAAGTGTGATAGAACATTACTAACAAACTTTTTGTTTGGCATCCACATAAAAGTTCAGTCGTGTGAATGGGATCGGGCTGAAACGCGTATGCGGGGGCCGGCAAGAGAGGACTTAAGGAGTTCACCGTATGGCCGATAAGATCCAGTGGGCGGGCAACACGATGCCCAAGAGCGATGACAAGCACTTGGGAATCATGAGCCTCGACCACGTGAAGAAGGCCCGTGCCTTCCACCAGTCGTTCCCTCAATATACCGTCACTCCGCTTGCCCGTCTGGACGGTCAGGCTGCGCGCCTGGGCCTGTCCAACCTGTGCGTTAAGGACGAGAGCTATCGCTTTGGCCTCAACGCCTTTAAGGTCCTGGGCGGCTCGTTTGCCATGGCCAACTATATTGCCGATGAGACCGGCAAGGACGTTGCCGACTGCACCTTCGATTACCTGACCTCCGATCAGCTGGCCGAGGACTTTGGCCAGGCCACCTTCTTTACCGCCACCGACGGCAACCATGGCCGCGGCGTGGCATGGGCTGCCAACAAGCTGGGCCAGAAGGCCGTCGTTCACATGCCCAAGGGTTCCACTAAGCCCCGCTTCGATAACATCGCCGCCGAGGGCGCAACGGTGACCATCGAAGAGGTCAACTACGACGAGTGCGTGCGCATGGCCGCTGCCGAGGCCGACGCCTGCGAGCGCGGCGTCATCGTTCAGGATACCGCCTGGGAGGGCTACGAGAAGATCCCGTCCTGGATCATGGAGGGTTACGGCACCATGGCTTCCGAGGCTGCCGAGCAGCTGCGCGAGATGGCCATCAACCGCCCGACGCACGTGTTTGTCCAGGCTGGCGTGGGTTCGCTCGCCGGCGCCGTGGTGGGCTACTTCACCAACCTGTATCCCGATAACCCGCCCACCTTCGTCGTGGCTGAGTGCGCGCCTGCCGCCTGTCTGTACAAGGGCGCTGCCGCCGGCGACGGCGATCCGCGCATCGTGGACGGCGACATGCCCTCCATCATGGCCGGTCTGTGCTGCGGCGAGCCCAACATTCTGGGCTGGGATATCCTGCGCAACCACGTCACCGCCTTCGTGTCCTGCCCCGACTGGGTCACCGCTCGCGGCATGCGCACCCTGGGCGCTCCCGAGAAGGGCGACCCGCGCGTCATCTCCGGCGAGTCCGGCGCTGTGACCACCGGCCTGGTCGAGACCCTCATGCTCGATCCCGAGTACGCCGAGCTCAAGGAACTCATCGGCCTGGACAAGACGAGCTCCGTGCTCTGCTTCTCCACCGAGGGCGACACCGATCCCGACCAGTATCGCCGCATTGTTTGGGAAGGCGAATATCCCACTTGCTAATCGTTGGGGCGGAGTAAATAGGTATCGCTCCGCCACCTCACAGGTAGATTCCTTCGTTTGAAAGGTTATGAACAATGGCTAAAGAACTCGATTTCGACGCTATCAAGGCTGCTGCTGAGTCCCATCGTGCTGATATGACTCGCTTCCTGCGCGCTATGATCTCCCATCCCTCTGAGTCTTGCGAGGAGGGTGAGGTTGTCGCCTGCATCAAGGCCGAGATGGAGAACCTTGGCTATGACGAGGTCAAGGTCGATGGCCTGGGCAACGTCATGGGCTTTATGGGCGAGGGCGACAAGATCATCGCCATCGACTCCCACATCGACACCGTCGGCATCGGCAACATCGAGAACTGGGATGCCGATCCCTATGAGGGCTACGAGACCGACGAGATCATCTACGGCCGCGGCGGCTCCGACCAGGAGGGCGGCATGGCTTCTGCTACCTACGCTGCCAAGATGATGAAGGACATGGGCCTCATCCCCGAGGGCTACAAGATCATGGTCGTCGGCACCGTCCAGGAAGAGGACTGCGACGGCATGTGCTGGCAGTACATCTACAACAAGGATGGCATTAAGCCCGAGTTCGTCATTTCCACCGAGCCCACCGACGGCGGCATCTATCGCGGTCACCGCGGCCGCATGGAGATCCGCGTCGACGTTCACGGTACCTCCTGCCACGGCTCCGCTCCCGACCGCGGCGACAACGCCATCTACAAGATGGCCGACATCATCGCCGACGTCCGCGCCCTCAACAACAACGGCTGCGACGAGTCGACCGACATCAAGGGTCTCGTCAAGATGCTCGACCCCAAGTACAATCCCGAGCACTTCGAGGATGCCCGCTTCCTGGGCCGCGGCACCTGCACCGTCAGCCAGATCTTCTACACCAGCCCCAGCCGCTGCGCCGTGGCCGACTCCTGCGCCATCTCCATCGACCGTCGTATGACCGCCGGTGAGACCTGGGAGTCCTGCCTGGACGAGATCCGCAACCTGCCGGCAGCCAAGAAGTACGGTGACGACGTGAAGGTCTCCATGTACATGTACGACCGTCCGTCCTGGACCGGCGAGGTCTACGAGACCGAGGCTTACTTCCCCACGTGGATCAACAAGGAGACCGCTCCGCACGTCAAGGCCCTCGTCGACGCCCACAAGGCCATGTTTGGTGACGAGCGCATCGGCTGCGAGCCCAGCATGGACAAGCGCACCGGTCGCCCGCTGTGCGACAAGTGGACCTTCTCCACGAACTGCGTCTCCATCCAGGGCCGTTACGGCATCCCCTGCGTGGGCTTTGGCCCGGGTGCCGAGTCTCAGGCTCACGCCCCCAACGAGGTCACCTACAAGGATGACCTGGTCACCGCTGCCGCCATGTACGTGGCTGCCCTGAACCTCTACGATCCGAGCCAGGCCGATGGCGACGCCACCGTGTTCCGCGCCTGTCTGACCAACAACAAGATCGATTAGTCCCATTCCTCGATTTTGTTGAGCCGGGGGCCGCTCGTGTCCCCGGCGCTCCCTGTTGACTTGGGGCCCGCGGTCGTTATCTCCCATGCTTCCTCAACGGTGGCGGGTCCTCGTCATGGTGCTCTGCATGTTCTAGCCACACGCGCATGCCGGAGCACATCTACTCATTGCGATCGTTTCATCTTTAGAAAGGACATTTCCATGGACGCTAAGTTTACCGAGCTCGTCGAGCAGCTGAACGGCCTCGATTTTAAGGGCATGTACGGCAGCGACTTCCTGCACACCTGGGACAAGACCACCGATGAGCTCAAGGCTCTCTACATCGTCGCCGACGCCCTGCGCGAGCTGCGTGAGAACAACGTTTCGTCCAAGATCTTCGACTCGGGCCTGGCCGTCTCCCTGTTCCGCGACAACTCCACCCGTACGCGTTTCTCTTTCTCTAAGGCCGCCAACCTGCTCGGCCTTGAGCTGCAGGACCTGGACGAGAAGAAGTCCCAGATCGCCCACGGCGAGACCGTCCGCGAGACCGCTACCATGATCTCCTTCATGGCCGACGTCATCGGCATCCGCGATGACATGTACATCGGCAAGGGCGATGCTTACATGGCCGAGGTCTCCGAGTCCGTGCAGCAGGCCTACGAGGATGGCGTTCTGGATCACCGTCCCACGCTCATCTCTCTGCAGTCCGATTCCGACCACCCCACGCAGTCCTCTGCCGACATGCTCTACCTCATCAACGAGTTTGGCGGCCTCGAGAACCTCAAGGGCAAGAAGGTTGCCGTCACCTGGGCCTATTCGCCCTCTTACGGCAAGCCGTTGTCCTGCCCGCAGTCGCTGATCAGCCTGCTGCCCCGCTTTGGCATGGACGTCACCCTGGCTCACCCCGAGGGCTACGACCTCATGCCCGAGGTCGTCGAGCGCGCCAAGAGCTATGCCGCCGAGTCCGGCACCACCTTTAAGCAGGTCAACACCATGGCCGAGGCCTTCGAGGGCGCCGACATCGTGATCCCCAAGAGCTGGGCTCCGTTTGCCGCCATGGAGAAGCGCACCAACCTGTACGCCGAGGGCGACGACGCCGGCATCGCAGCGCTCGAGAAGGAGCTGCTCGCCCAGAACGCCACCCATCAGGACTGGTGCTCCACGACCGAGCTCATGGAGAAGACCGCCAACGGCCAGGACACCATCTTTATGCACCCGCTGCCCGCCGACATCTCCGGTGTCTCCTGCGAGCACGGCGAGGTTAACGCCGACGTCTTCGACATGCACCGTGTGGGCATGTACAAGGAGGCCAGCTACAAGCCGTACGCCATCGCAGCCATGATGTTCCTGCAGAAGGTTGCCGATCCTGCCGCTACCCTCAAGGCCCTCGACGAGCGCAATACCGCCCGTTGGTTCCAGGCCTAAAGCCGGGTTGAGGTAAGCCATGTAAAGGGGGCGCTCTGCCAACCGGCGGGGTGCCCCTTTTTTGCATCGCGGGCGTGTGGGATAAGCGCTTTCGATGTGGATGCCCGCGGCGCGAGTTATGGGTACGATGGTTTCAGGGGAGGTATCACCATGAAACTTGGATGCGTCATTATGGCTTCGGGCGAGGGCAAGCGGTTTGGCTCTAACAAGATGCTTGCCGATATCTATGGCGAGCCGCTGATTGCCCGGACCATCGATTCGGTTCCCCGGGGCTTTGACGTCGTGGTTTCGACGCGTTGGCCCGAGGTCGCTCAGATTTGCGAGGACAAGCATTGCCCGTGCGTGCTGCACGATGGCGAGCTGCGCAGCGATAGCGTCCGTGCGGGCCTTTCGTGGGGAGTCGAACGCAACTGGAAAGGTTGCCTCTTTTTGCCGGGCGACCAGCCGCTCGTGAGTTCGGATTCTTTTGAGGCTATGGTTCGTGCATTTGACGAGCGTGGCCGCAAGCATCCGGTGCGTCTTGCGTGCAACGGTGAGCCTTCGAGTCCGGTGCTCTTTCCGGCGGAACTGTTCGATGCGCTCATGCGTCTTGAGGGCAAGGACGGCGGGGGCTCGATTCTCAAAGGTCGCGTCGACGTTACGCTGGTCGAGGCGCGTGCCTACGAGCTGTGGGACGTCGATACCGTCAAGGGACAGCGACGCATAACGGAGCATATTGCCGCCTGCTCGTATTTTGATCGCGTGGCCAACTGCATCAATCAATAAGGAGCAATTATGATCATTATCAAAAACGGCGCGCTCGTGACGCCCCAGGGGCTTCGCCGCGCCGACCTTGCCATGGAGGGCGACAAGATCGTGCGGATTGCCGTGGCGATTGAGTCGGGCGAGGACGATACCGTCGAGGACGCCACGGACTGTTGGGTGTTCCCCGGCTTTATCGACGGCCACACGCACATGCAGTGCTGGACCGGCATGGATTGGACAGCCGATAGCTTTGAGACCGGTACGCGCGCGGCTGCCTGCGGCGGTACGACGACCATTGTGGACTACGCGACGGCCGATCGCGGCGTGACCATGCCCGATGCCTTGGCCGAGTGGCATCGCCGCGCCGACGGAACCTGCACGGCCAACTACGCTTTTCATATGGCACTCGCCGAGTGGAATGAGCGCAACCGCGCCGATCTTTCGGCCATGCGCGAGGCGGGCGTGTCGTCGTTCAAGACCTACTTTGCCTATGACCACCTTCGCTTGGACGATGCCGAGACGCTCGAGGTGCTGGAGGAGCTCAAGCGTATTGGCGGCATACTGTGCGTGCATTGCGAGAACGGCACGCTGGTGAATGAGCTGCAGAAGCGCGTGTACGAGCAGGGGATTCATGGGCCCGAGGGGCATGCACTCAGCCGTCCGGACGTGTGCGAGGCCGAGGCCGTGAGTCGTCTGCTGTATCTGGCGCACTTAGCCGGGGACGCCCCAGTCAACGTGGTGCACCTTTCGACCAAGCTGGGGCTCGAGGCCATTCGCGCTGCCAAAGCGCGCGGGCAGAAGAACATCTATGTCGAGACCTGCCCTCAGTATCTGATGCTCGACGATACTTGCTACTTGGAGCAGGGCGAGGACGGCTTTGCGGGCGCCAAGTACGTGATGAGCCCGCCGCTGCGCCATGCCGGTGACCGTGCCGCGCTACGCGAGGCGCTTGTGGCCGGCGAGATCGATACGATTGCGACCGATCATTGCAGCTTTAACCTGCACGGGCAAAAGGACCGCGGGCGCGACGATTTCCGCGCGATTCCCAACGGCGGGCCCGGCGTGGAACATCGTCCCGTCGCGATTGCCACGAGCTTTGAGGGCCAGCTGGGCCCCGAGGATCTGTGCCGCTTGATGAGCGAGAACCCGGCGCGCGTGTTTGGCATGTACCCGCGCAAGGGCTGTCTTGCCGAGGGCGCCGATGCCGATGTGTGCGTGTGGGATCCCAAAGCGCGCTGGACAATCAGTGCCGCGACACAGCATCAAGCTGTGGACTACACGCCGCTCGAGGGTTTTGGGGCACATGGCCGCGCCAAGGTCGTGTTTGTGAACGGCGTGCTGGTGGCACGCGACGGCGAGCCCACCGGAGCCCAACCCGGCCGCTACGTCCCCCGCTAGCAGCAAAGATGCCGTGTCCCCTCCTCAGTTGCGGTGAAATACGGCGTGTTTGGGGCCGTCGGGCGGCCAAACAGTCCGTATTTCACCGCAACTGAGGAGATGGGGCCGGCTACTTGAGGCTGGTGGCGACGATGGGGCGGTCGAGAGCTGCCTCGAAGCGGTCGGCCATTGTGGGGTCGCTGAGCGTGTCGACTTGGTTGAGCATGACGCGTGCGGTATTGAGTTTCAGCGCCTGCATCTCGGCATTGAGCACTTGGGCGACGCGCTCGGGCGTGGCGGTATCGGTGAGCTCGCAGCCGCAACGCTCGCAAAAGAGCTCGGGGCGGTGGACGGCTTCGTTGATGGGCTTGCCGAGCCCCGAGGCGCCGACGAGCCAGATGACGTTGGCCGTGCCGGCGGGAACGACCGGCTCCCACGGGGCGTGGGCCTTGAGCGGGAGCCGCTTGCTGCCGTCCGCCTCGGCCAGGACGTAGTCAAAGCGCTGCGCCAGCTGGTCGAGCGGCTCGGCAGGGGAGGAGAGCTTGCCCGTCTCCGGGTCCAAAACACCCGCCTGGCAGATACTTCCGCGGCTCATGCCCGCGCATGCCTCGCAGGTGCAACCGGGGACATGCGAGGCGCCCGGCTTCCAAGGCGCGGCGTCCAGGCGACGGCTCGACCCGTCCCACGGCACGCCGGCGACGGGGAACATATGCGTGGAGGTGCAGAGGAGCGCGCGGCCGCCAGCGCGCATAAGCTCAAGGCCGAGCGTCTTTAGCAAGGTCGACTTGCCACCGCTGCCGATAATCGCGGTAATGCCCGGCTTGATCCTGAGCGCCGAGGCAAGATTGCCGCTAACCGTTTCCATCTGTTCACCGCCGTATAATACTGTGATAATAAATAATCATCAGAGTAGCGGTCGAACCGCATTTGCTCTGCTCAAACCGTAGCACAGGGAGGTGTCCCGGGAATGCTCGTTTATGTTCGCGGCGCCGGCGATATCGCCACGGGCGTCGCCGCTCGCTTGGTGCGCGCCGGCGTGTCGGTCGTTATGGCCGATATCGCGGTTCCCACGTGCATCCGCCGCACAATCAGTTTTTGCGAGGCTATTCGCTTGGGCGAGGTCGAGGTCGAGGGCATTCGCGCTCGCTTGGCACAGACGCCGGCAGAGGCGCTTGCAATTACCGAGGCTGGAGACGTCGCCGTGGTGGTGGACCCCCAGGCCAAGATGCTCGGCGAGCTGAAACCCGCTGCCGTGGTCGACGCGATTCTGGCTAAGCGCAACCTGGGTACCACGCGCGACATGGCGCCTGCCGTCATCGCCGTGGGGCCGGGCTTTACCGCGCCGGTTGACTGCGACGCCGTGGTCGAAACCATGCGCGGGCATTTCCTGGGCCGTGTCATTACCCAGGGTTCGCCCCAACCCAACACGGGCGTGCCGGGCATTATCGCTGGCTATGGCAGAGAGCGCGTTATCCACAGCCCCGCCGCCGGCGTGTTTCGGTCCGACCGCGCGATCGGCGACATCGTGAGCGCCGGAGACGTGATTGGCTACGCGGGCGATTCGCCCATGTGCACGCAGATCGATGGCTGTCTGCGCGGGCTTTTGGCGAACGGCGTGCAGGTGACTGAGGGCTTTAAATGCGCCGATGTCGATCCGCGCGGCGATGCCAGCTATATCAACTACATTTCGGACAAGGCGACGTCGGTCGGCGGCGGTGTGCTCGAGGCACTCGCCATGCTCACCGGTGTCTTTAGAGGATAGAAGGCGGCAATGGAAAAGCTCGATGTTGTGAATGCGGCGCTTGCCGCCCTGCGTGCTGGCGAGACGTGCGAGCTGGTGGTCGTGGCCGGCACGGCAGGGTCATCGCCGCGCGGCGTGGGCGCCTGGATGGCCGTCTTTGCCGATGGCGGCCAGGCAGGCACCATCGGCGGCGGCAAGATCGAGCTCTTTGCGCTGGACGAGGCGCGCGAGCTCCTGGGCGCGGGACAGTCGCGTCTGGTCCGCTACACCATGGGCGGCGAGAACTCCGATACCGGCATGATCTGCGGCGGAGCCATCTGCCTGTGCTACCTGCATCTGGATGCGACCCAGGCACCGTTGGTCCAGGAAATTGCCGACGTCTTGGCCTTTCGGCACATCGGCGACTTCGTCATCGACTTTGAACCGTTTATCGCGAGCGCGCTCGAGGGCGATGTGGCCGAGTACCATGGCGAGGAATCGCGCCGCACCATTGCGGGCTGCCCCGGGCTTTCGCTGGTGGAGGAGGGGAGTAAGGTCACCTACACCAACGCGGCCTCTGAGATTCCCGCGGCGCACATCGAGACGCTCTGCCCCGAGGGCCTGACCTATATCTTTGGCTGCGGCCACGTGGGCGCCGCGACGGCGCGGGTGCTTACGGCGGCGGGCTTTGCCGTCGTGGCGTGCGACGACCGCCCCGGCACGCTGACCCCCGATTGGGTGCCCGGTGTCTACGACCGTCGTCTGGTCGACTACAAGAGCCTGAGCAAGCAGTGCCCCATCGGCCCGCGCGACCTGGTGGTCGTCGCCACGGCGGGTCACAAGTCCGATATCGACGTGGTGATTCAGGCCATGTGTGCCAAACCCGCCTATCTGGGCTGCCTGGGCTCGCGTCGCAAGACGGCCTTTGTGCGCGCCCGCCTGGAGCAGGAGGGCTTTACGCAGGACCAGATCGACGAGCTGCACCTTCCGATCGGCGTTGCCATCGAGGCCGAGGACCCCGAAGAAATCGCCATCTCCATCGCCGCCGAGATGATCCACCTGCGCCGCACCAAACTCGTCCCCCGCAAGCGCTAATCGCATCCCCACCAATAAGTTGCGGTGAAATACGGATTGTTTAAGCCTGTTAGGCCGCCAAACAGTCCCTATTTCACCGCAACTACTTTTTGGGATCCATTTGTGCGGGGGAGTTGTGGAGTTGTGCAGGCAGACGAGGTTTTTCTGGAAATACGCTCCCGATGCGCGTATAGTACCGATTGTTTTGTCGGCTCCTGCTGCGTCGAGTCCAAACCGCAAAATGCCATGAGCGGCGCGGATGCAGCCAGGAGGCACGAGGACAACCCATCGTGGCCACGCCCCGTGCTTAAAACCCCAAGAAGGAGTGAACAATGGCAGAAGAGAAGTATGTGCCGCGTCTGAAGACCAAGTACAACAACGAGGTCAAGCAGCAGCTTCAGGACAAGTTCCAGTACGAGAACGTCATGATGATCCCCAAGTTTGAGAAGATCGTCGTGAACATGGGTGTCGGCGAGGCCGCTACCGATTCCAAGGCCATCGACGGTGCCGTGCGCGACCTGCGCGCCATCACCGGCCAGCAGCCGATGATCACCCGTGCCCGCAAGTCCATCGCTACCTTCCGCCTGCGCGCTGGTATGCCGATCGGCTGCAAGGTTACCCTGCGTGGCGACCGTATGTGGGAGTTCTTCGATCGTCTGACCTCCGTCGCGATCCCCCGTATCCGCGACTTCCGCGGCATCTCCGCCAAGAGCTTCGACGGCCGTGGTAACTTCTCCATGGGCGTCACCGAGCAGCTCATCTTCCCCGAGATCGACTTCGATTCCGTCGATCACCAGCGCGGTATGGACATCACTTTCGTGACCACCGCCAATACCGATGAGGAGGCCAAGGCCCTTCTGGACGCCTTCGGTTTCCCGTTCAAGAAATAGGTTCACCTGCCCTATAAGCGCCGTTCCCACAAGGGGGCGGCGCTTGGGGCGAACAATACTCTATGTGAGGAGGATATAAGTGGCTAAGACATCGATGATCGTCAAGTGCAATCGCAAGCAGAAGTTCTCTACTCGTGAGTACAAGCGCTGCCAGCGCTGCGGCCGTCCGCACTCTGTGTACCGCAAGTTCGGCCTGTGCCGTGTCTGCTTCCGCGAGCTTGCACTCAAGGGCGAGCTTCCCGGCGTTAAGAAGGCCAGCTGGTAAGTCACTACCAGCGTTTCAAGCATCAGTTTGGAACAGGGAAAACGCGCTAAAAAGGCTTTGCCGTTAAGGGCGGCGAAGAACCAAGAGCACGTGTTCATCAAGAACGAAGGAGAATCTGTATGAACCTTACAGACCCGATCGCAGATATGCTTACGCGCATCCGTAACGCTAACTCTGTGAACAAGGCCACGGTCTCCATGCCGAGCAGCAAGAAGCTCGTCGAGATCGCTCGTGTTCTGCACGAGGAGGGCTACATCGAGGGCTACGATGTCGAGGACACCGTTCCCCAGAAGACTCTGCACATCACGCTTAAGTATGGTCCCAAGAAGGCTAAGGTCATCAACGGCATCCGCCGCATTTCCAAGCCGGGCCTGCGTAAGTACACCGGCGTTGCCGACATGCCCCGCGTCCGCGGTGGCCTTGGTACCGCCATTATTTCCACCAGCCATGGCGTCATGACCGACCGCGATGCTCGCAAGCACAACGTCGGCGGCGAGATCATCGCTTACGTCTGGTAATTCGCTCGGTAGGTAGAAGGAAAGGAGATCACCGTGTCTCGTATCGGTAATAAGCCTGTCCAGATTCCCGCCGGAGTCGAAGTGGCAGTCAACGGCAACAACGTTGTCGTCAAGGGCCCCAAGGGCCAGCTCGAGCTCGATGTCTTTGAGAAGCTCGCTATCAACGTCGAGGACAACGTCCTCACCGTTTCCCGTCCCGACGACGAGCGTGAGACCCGTGCCCGCCACGGCCTCACCCGCGCCCTCATCCACAACATGGTTGTTGGCGTTTCCGAGGGCTTCGAGAAGAAGCTTGAGCTCGCCGGCGTCGGTTACCGCGTGCAGCAGAAGGGCAAGAACCTCGAGTTCTCCCTGGGCTTCTCGCACCCCGTGATCGTCGAGGCTCCTGAGGGCATCACCTTCGAGGTTCCCGACAACACCCACGTGAACGTCAAGGGTATCAACAAGCAGCAGGTCGGTCAGATCGCCGCTGAGATCCGCGGCCATCGTCCTCCCGAGCCTTACAAGGGCAAGGGTATCCACTACGTTGGCGAGCACATCCGCCGCAAGCTGGGTAAGGCCGCCAAGTAGTCGTAACCGACTCACTCGCATAAGACCAGCACCCCGTCAGGTGCTGGCAAGATCAACCTTTTTAGGAGTTTACGTATGAACAAGCATAAGGCGAAGCTGGAAGGCCTCAAGCGTCGTCAGCGTCGTGTTCGCGGCAAGGTCTCGGGTACCTCCGAGCGTCCGCGTCTTCGCGTGACCCGTACTAACGCCAACATCTATGCCCAGATCATCGACGACAGCAAGGGCTCCAGCCTGACGCTCGTCTCTGCCTCGACCCTCGAGGCCGAGTTCAAGGGCACCCACACCTCGAACAAGGAGGCTGCGGAGAAGGTCGGTCAGCTCGTTGGCAAGCGCGCCATCGAGGCCGGCATCACCAAGGTCGCCTTCGATCGCGGTGGCCGTATCTACCATGGCCGCGTCAAGGCCCTCGCCGACGGTGCTCGTGCCGCCGGTCTCGAGTTCTAGGAGGTATGTAGCACATGGCTCGTAATCAGAAGCAGCAGCGCGAGGCCTCCGAGTTCGAGGAGCGCGTCGTTTACATCAACCGCGTGTCGAAGACCGTCAAGGGTGGTCGTCGCATGAGCCTCGTCGCTCTCGTCGTCGTTGGCGACGGCAAGGGCAACGTCGGCGTTGGCATGGGCAAGTCCGCTGAGGTGCCCATGGCCATCTCCAAGGCATCTCTCGATGCCAAGAAGAACATGTTCCACGTGCCGGTGACCGAGCAGGGCACCATCCCGCACGAGGTTCTCGGCCACTTTGGTGCCGGCCGCATCATCATCAAGCCCGCTGTCGAGGGTACCGGCGTTATCGCCGGCGGCGCTGTGCGTCCCCTCTTTGAGCTTGCTGGCATCAAGAACGTCCTGTCCAAGTCCCTCGGTACCGACAACGGCCTCAACATCATCAAGGCTGCCGTCGAGGGCCTCAAGGAGCTCTCCAGCCCTGAGGACGTCGCGGCTCGCCGTGGCCTGACGGTCTCCGAGATGTTCGTCGGTAAGGAGAACTAAGCATGGCTGACACCATCAAGATCAAGCAGGTCCGCAGCACCAACGGTTGCAAGCAGGACCAGGTCCGTACTGTCCGTGCCCTCGGTCTCCACAGGATCCGCGAGGTTCGCGAGATTGCTGACAACGAGTCCGTCCGCGGCATGATCTTCAAGGTCAAGCACCTTGTCGAGATTGTAGAGGAGTAGCAAATGCAGCTTCACGATCTTACTCCCGCGCCCGGTTCCACCAAGAACCGCAAGCGCGTCGGCCGTGGCAATTCTTCGGGTCACGGCACCACTTCTGGCCGCGGCCAGAAGGGCCAGGGTTCCCGCTCTGGTGGCACCAAGGGTGCCGGCTTCGAGGGTGGCCAGACTCCGCTGGCTATGCGCCTGCCCAAGCTTCCGGGCTTCCGCAACCCCCGTCGTATCGAGTACACCGCTGTTAACGTTGAGCGTCTCGAGCGTAAGTTCGAGGACGGCGCTGTGATCGACGGTGCCGCTCTTAAGGCCGCTCGCATCACCAAGAGCGAGTTCGAGCCCGTCAAGGTGCTCGGCAATGGTGAGCTCACCAAGAAGTTCACGGTCAAGGTCGACAAGGTCAGCGCTTCTGCGCAGGCCAAGATCGAGGCCGCCGGCGGAAAGGTCGAGCTGCCGTGCTAAATGGTCTTAAGAATGCTTTCCGCATCAAAGAATTGCGCGAAAAGATTCTTTTTACCATAGCTATGCTCGTCGTGTACCGCATTGGTGCGCACGTTCCTGTGCCCGGCATTCCCTTCCAGGGGATGCTGGGCCTTTTCTCGACCGATAACAATTCGGTCGCCGCAGGTGCTATGGCCCTCCTGAATCTTTTCTCTGGCGGCGCGTTGAGCTATGTGTCGGTGTTTTCGCTGGGCATCATGCCTTACATCACCAGCTCGATCATCCTCCAGATGCTCCAGGCCGTCGTGCCTTCCCTGCATGAGCTTGCCCGCGAGGGCGAGGTCGGTCAGACCAAGATTACGCAGTATTCGCGTTACCTCACCCTGGCTCTGGCAATCCTCAACTCCGTGGGTTACCTCTTCCTCTTTAAGAGCTTCGGCATCAGCTTCAATGGCGCCGACGCTCCCGAGATCATCTTCGACCTCATGATCGTCGGTACGCTCACCGCGGGCGCCATGCTGATCATGTGGATTGGTGAGCTCATCACCCAGCGCGGTATCGGCAATGGCATGTCGCTGATCATCTTCGCGAACATCATGGCCGGTCTGCCGCAGGCTATCTTCTCCAGCACCGAGGGCAATGCCGGTAGCATCATCACCATGGTGATCATCTGCGCCATCATCCTGCTGGTTATCCCGCTGATTGTTTTCCTTGAGCGCGGCCAGCGCCGCATCCCGGTCTCCTACGCTAAGCGCGTCGTGGGCCGTCGCATGATGGGTGGCCAGACCACCTACCTGCCCATCAAGGTCAACACCGCGGGTGTCGTGCCGATCATCTTCGCTTCGGCGCTGCTGTACTTCCCGGCTCAGATTGCCGTGTTCTTCCCCGGCATCGGCTGGATTCAGGCAGTTGCCTCCGCGCTTTCGACCGGTTGGCTCAACTGGGTGCTTAACGTTGTCCTCATCGTGTTCTTCGCTTACTTCTACACCTCCATGGTGTTCAACCCCGATGACACGGCCGATAACCTTAAGAAGCAGGGCGGCTTTATTCCGGGCGTGCGTCCGGGTAGGGCTACCGCGGCCTACATCAAGAACGCGCTCAACAAGATCACGCTTCCCAGCGCTGTCTTTTTGGCGCTCATCGCCATCGTGCCTTCGATCATCTTCTCCTTCACGGGTAACCATCTGATCCAGGCATTTGGCGGCACGTCCATCCTCATCATGGTCGGCGTCGTGCTCGACACGGTCGATAAGCTCGAAGGCCAGATCAAGATGTATGATTACGATGGATTCTTTAAATAGGCTAGAGGAGGATTGCTCATGAACCTCGTATTGCTCGGAGCTCCGGGTGCCGGTAAGGGCACCGTCGCACAGGAGCTCGTCGCCGAGTTTGGCGTCGCCCACATTTCCACGGGCGACCTGCTGCGTGCTGCCGTCAAGGGTGGCACCGAGCTTGGTATTCAGGCTAAGAAGTACATGGACGCTGGCGAGCTCGTTCCCGACCAGCTCGTGATCGACCTTGTCAAGGAGCGCCTTGCCGCCGATGACGCCCAGCAGGGCTTCATCCTCGACGGCTTCCCGCGCAACACCGCCCAGGCTGTGACGCTCGATTCCGAGCTCTCCGCCATGGGTCGCGAGATCGACTGCGCCCTTCTGGTCGATGTGGCCCCCGAGGTCATTATCGATCGTCTGTCTTCGCGTCGCACCTGCCGCGCATGCGGTTACACCGGCACCGCTGCCGATGCTACCTGCCCCAAGTGTGGCGGCGAGATGTATCAGCGCGACGACGACAAGCCCGAGACCATCAAGAACCGTCTCGACGTCTACGAGAAGTCCACGAGCCCGCTCGTCGACTACTATCGTGGCCAGGGTCTGCTCAAGTCGGTCAACGGTGACCAGGCTCGCGAGACCGTGTACGGGGATGTCAAAGAGGCTCTCGGTCTATGATCAAGATTAAGTCTGCAACGCAAATCGAGCAGATGAAGAAGGCAGGAGCGCTATCTAAGATGACGCTCCGCCACGTTGGAGCCATGGTGCGCCCCGGCGTTTCCACCTTTGAGCTCGATCAGCTCGCGGAGCAGATTATCCGCATGCATGGCGGCACCCCGGCCTTTAAGGGTTACGGCGGGTTCCCGGGGACCATTTGCGCATCGATCAACGATGCCGTGGTCCACGGTATTCCCAACCCCGACATGATCCTGCGCGATGGCGATATCATCTCCATCGATACGGGAGCCGTTGTCGACGGTTGGGTCGGCGATAACGCTTGGACGTTTTTCGTCGGCACCCCCACGCCCGAAGCCAAGGCTTTGTGCGAGGTCACGCGCGATTGCCTTAAGGCTGCCATCGAGCAGGCTGTTCCCGGTAACCATATCGGGGACGTCGGTTATGCCGTTCAGTCCCTCGCCGAGTCTCACGGTTACGGCGTGCTTCGTGATTATGTGGGCCATGGCATTGGCCGCGTGATGCACGAGGACCCCAACGTTCCTAACTATGGAAAGAAGGGGAGGGGCGTTCGCCTCCAGGCCGGCATGGTCATTGCCATTGAGCCGATGGTTACGATGGGTTCCAACCATGTGAGCACGGGTTCCGACGGTTGGATCGTCACGACCAACGACCACCTGCCCGCCGCGCACTACGAGAACACCGTCGCCATTACCAATGACGGCCCGGTGATTCTCACCACGGATGCGCAAGGTGCTTGGTGTTCGCTCCAAGGCGGAGAAATGTAACAAGTTCCACTTAGTTGTGGAGCCATTACGAAGTTATTACGATGCGTGCATACGTGTTGTAGAATACTCAATCGCTGTCGTTTTCTAGAGAAAGATGATTGCTTGTGAAGAAGGAAGACGCAATTGAGCTCGAGGGTACGGTAAAGGAACCGTTGCCCAACGCCATGTTTAAGGTCGAGCTCGAGAACGGTCATTCGGTTCTGTGCAACATTTCTGGCAAGATCCGAATGAATTACATCCGTATTCTCCCCGGTGACAGGGTTGTCGTGGAGCTTTCCCCGTACGACCTGACCCGCGGCCGCATCACCTATCGCTACAAATAGCGGCACGCATACACGCACTCCATTTCCGACTGCAGGCTTAGCTCAACCTACGGTCGGATTGTGTGTGAAGACCAGCCATAGTTTTAAACGCCTGCGGCTGGGCGAGTAGATAGTAGGGAAGTAGTTTGAGCGCTACCGAAAGGAAGAACGATGAAGGTACGTCCTTCGGTCAAGAAGATGTGCGATAAGTGCAAAATCATTAGGCGCCATGGCAAGGTCCTCGTCATTTGCGAGAACCCCCGTCATAAGCAGCGTCAGGGTTAAGAGAGGAGACTACGTTGGCCCGTATTAATGGTGTCGACCTCCCGCGTGAGAAGCGCGTTGAGATCGGTCTGACCTACATTTACGGCATCGGCCGCACCACTGCGACGAAGATTTGCGTCGAGTGCAACGTTAACGTGGATACGCGCGTTAAGGACCTCACCGAGGATGAGGTTAACGCCATCCGCGATTATATCGATAAGAACCAGATCATGGTTGAGGGCGACCTCCGCCGTGAGCGCAACCAGAACGTCAAGCGCCTTATGGACATCGGCTGCAACCGCGGCCTTCGTCACCGCAAGGGCCTCCCGGTCCGCGGCCAGCGCACCCACACTAACGCTCGTACCCGCAAGGGCCCGAAGCGTCAGATCGGTGCTAAGAAGAAGAAATAAGGAGCGCTAGATAGATGGCTACTGCTAAGAAGAACGTTCGCGCTGCCCGTCTGAAGCGCGCGGACCGTAAGAACATTTCCGTGGGCCAGGCTCACATTCGTTCTACGTTCAACAACACGATCGTTTCGATCACCGATCCCCAGGGCAACGTCATTTCCTGGAAGTCGGCTGGCCAGGTGGGCTTCAAGGGCTCCCGTAAGTCCACGCCGTTCGCTGCCCAGATGGCTGCCGAGGCTGCTGCCAAGCAGGCCATGGAGCACGGTATGAAGAAGGTTTCCGTCTTCGTCAAGGGCCCCGGCTCCGGTCGTGAGACCGCCATCCGCTCCCTCCAGGCTGCTGGCCTCGAGGTCTCGAGCATCCAGGACAAGACCCCCATTCCGCACAACGGCTGCCGCCCCAAGAAGCGTCGCCGCGTGTAACTGAAAGGATCGTATCAATATGGCAATCGACAGGACTCCTGTTCTTAAGCGCTGCCGTCAGCTCGGGATCGATCCCGCTGAGCTCGGTTACAGCAGCAAGAAGGAATCTATCCGTCAGCCCAAGCGCCGTCGCAAGGAATCTGAGTACGGCATGCAGCTGCGCGAGAAGCAGAAGGTCAAGTTCATCTATGGCGTTCTGGAGAAGCAGTTCCACGGCTACTTCAACAAGGCCCGCAAGATGAACGGCGTCACCGGTGAGAACCTCATGATCATCCTTGAGTCTCGCCTCGACAACGTCGTCTTCCGTCTTGGCTTCGCCCGCACCCGCAAAGAGGCTCGTCAGTCCGTCCGTCACGGTCACTTCACCGTGAACGGCAAGCGCGTGGACATCCCGTCCTACCGCGTCAAGGCCGGCGACGTCGTCGCTGTCGGCGAGAAGTTCCGTGACCTCCTCCCCATCAAGGAGGCCCTGATTTCCTCCGAGCGCTTTGAGGTCCCTGGCTGGCTCGAGGTCGATATCGAGAAGCTGTCTGGTAACGTGCTCGCTCTGCCGACGCGTGAGCAGATCAGCGGTGATATCAACGAGCAGCTCATCGTCGAGCTCTACTCTAAGTAGTCCATCCGGGCTGCTGAGGCTGGAGGTAATACATGTCAGAATTCATTAGGCCTCAGGTTCAGGTCGAAGAGATCAACGAGACGTCTGCTCGTGTCTCCGTCGAGCCGCTCGAGCGTGGTTACGGCGATACGCTGGGTAACTCCCTTCGTCGCGTTCTTCTGTCCTCGCTCGAGGGTGCCGCCGTCGAGGCTATTCAGATCGATGGTGCGCAGCACGAGTTCATGACCATCCCTAACATGGTCGAGGATGTCACCGACATCGTCCTGAATGTCAAGGGTCTTGTCTTCAGGGCTCTCGGCACGACCGACGAGGCGACCGCCACCATCTCGGTTGACGGCCCCTGCGAGGTCACCGGTGCGGACTTCTTTATTCCGTCCGAGTTTGAGCTGGTCAACCCCGAGCAGCACATCGCAACGCTCACCGAGGGTGGCCATCTCACCATGAGCATGCGCATCGGCTATGGCCGCGGCTATGTTTCTGGCGAGGCCAACAAGCGCGACAACGATCCCATCGGTGTGATCCACGTCGACTCGCTGTACTCGCCGGTTTCCCGTTGCGCCAAGCTCGTTGAGGCTTGCCGTGTCGGTCAGCACACCGACTACGACCGCCTTGTCCTCGAGATCGAGACCAACGGCTCCATCGCCCCGCGCGACGCCGTGGTCCAGGCTGCCAATATCATCAACCAGCATATGGCCGCGTTTATGAACCTTGCCGAGACCCCCGAGGTCGAGGAGGAGGCTTCGATCTTCGCTCCCGAGGTCACCAACGACAACGCCGAGCTGGACAAGCAGATCGAGGATCTGGACCTTTCCGTCCGTTCCTACAACTGCCTTAAGCGCGCCAGCATTCACTCGGTCCGTCAGCTCGTTGAGTTCTCGGAGAACGATCTGCTCAACATCCGTAACTTCGGTGTTAAGTCGATCGAGGAAGTGAAGGACAAGCTTGAGTCCATGGGCCTGAGCCTGAAGGCTTAATGCTTCGCATATTTGAGGAGAAACTAGACCATGCGTCACAACGTTAAGAAGGGCCTGAAGCTCGGCACCGATGCGAGCCACACCAAGGCCATGAAGAAGAGCCTTGCTAAGGCCCTCTTCGAGAACGACCGCATCAAGACCACCGAGACCCGCGCTAAGGCGCTGCGTTCGGTCGTCGATCCGATCATCACCTGGGCCAAGAAGGGCGACCTGCACTCTCGTCGTCTGGCTATCGCCAAGCTCGGCGATAAGCAGCTCGTTGCCGAGATCTTCGACAAGGCTGCTCAGGGCATGTGGCAGGACCGCAACGGCGGTTACACCCGCATCATGAAGCTCGGTAACCGCAAGGGCGACAACGCTCCCATCGTTATCATGGAGCTCGTCACCGAGCCTTGCACGCCTAAGGCCAAGAAGGCTGCTCCGGCCCCCAAGAAGGCCGCTGCTCCCAAGAAGGTCGAGGCTGCCGAGGAGGCTCCTGCTGAGGAGACCGCTGAGTAGACAATCCGTCTGCATAGGCTATATTCGAGGGGTACGTTCGCGTACCCCTCTTTTTTTGTCGAAATGCCATTGCCTGTTTGTTGGGAGCGTCCATGACCGCGCCGTCTGATTTCAATTCGATTCCCGAGCTCGATGCCACGCTCGTTTTCCGCGTGGCCTACGATGGCTCGTCCTACAGCGGCTTTGCCGAGCAGCCCGGTCAGACGACGGTTGCGGGCGAGCTGCGCCGCGCTATCGAGACGCTCCTGCGCCGTCCGATTGTCCTGACGTGCGCGGGGCGTACCGATGCCGGCGTACATGCCGTGGCTCAGTACATCAGCGTGCCCGTAACGGACGCTGAGCTCGCTTGTACGCGCCGTAGGTGGCTGCGGGCTATGGATGCCCTGCTACCCAAAGATATCGCCATAAACGAGGTCTACAAGGCCCGTAAAGGCTTTTCTGCACGCTTTGATGCACGTTCACGTACATATACGTACCGTATTGCCGATCGCGACGTGCGTCCCGTGCTCTCACGGGGTGCCGTGTGGTGGCATCGCTATCCCTTGGACGTCGAGGCCATGTCTGCGGCCTGTCCCGCGCTTTTGGGTGAGCAGGACTTTAAGAGCTTTTGCAAGGTTGCCTCGGCCGTTGGCAAGCCCACGCATCGCTGCGTGATGCGTGCCGAGTTTGGCCATGAGGTTGCGTTTGGCGAGGGCATCCTGACGTTTACCATCGAGGGCAATGCGTTTCTGCATTCGATGGTCCGCACGATCGTGGGCACGCTTGTCGAGATTGGCATGCATCGCCGTGAACCCGAGTGGATGCGCGAGGTCATCGATGCTTGCGACCGTACCGCTGCGGGCCCCACGGCTCCTGCCTGCGGCCTTACGTTTATGGGCGTGGATTACGATCCCGCCGAGCTTGTCGTGCTCGACTAGGGGAGGGCTCGACGCGTCGTGCGTCGACACCTGTCATCTGTGGGCTGCGCGTGTGCAACATCTGTTCTTGACGTGCAATACAACTGGTGTCTCATTGCTTTTATTGCCGGGGTGTACCATGAACCACGGTTTGATTTATTGCTGTCGAGAGGACGGATAACTTGGTTCGACGTGGCTCGCATCCGCGACTTTCGGTGATCCTTGTGGTAGAAGGTTCGCCCAGCTATGCGATGCGTGCGCTCGAGAGTATCCAGAACCAAGACCTCTACGATTTGCAGATTGTCGTTGTCTGCCGCGATGCTGCGCCTGGTGTGCGCCATTCGCTTCAAGTTGCCGCCGACAGGGACATCCATATTGATTTGATTGACGTCGAGGACGCGAAGCGCGGCGCTTGTCTTCGTGCCGGTTTTGCTGCCTCGCGCGGCTCTCAAATCATCGCCATGAACGCCGATGAGTGGTTTGCTCCGCAGTCTCTTTCCAAGATGGTCGATATCGCGTGCGATACTGCGGCAGACATAGTGCTCCCCACGGTGTCGCTCGACCGCTATGATGCACATCGAGAGCGCCATTCGCGCGTCTTGGATGCTGCTCATATTTCCATTGATAGCAAATCTTCGATGGTGACCGGGCTGTCCCAGTTGATTTTAGGCGGCCTAGTCGTTCAGACCTCTGGCGTGATGTATAGCCGTCCGCTGTTTGAGGCATGCCTTTTGTACGACAAGGCGTTTCGCACAGTTGGGTTTATGGCGTGCTCGCTCTCGCGGGCGCAGCGCGTCTCCGGATGCGGCGACGCTTGTTTCCACGCGGCGGCACCTAAGCTTACAGATGCCTTTGATCCCACCATGTATGCCAAGGTATCCGATGACACCCGGGCGCTCGACGAGCTTACGGACTCACTCTCGGAAGCAGATAGCGGTGGTCGGCTCAAGCTGGCAACCCAAAAGTTCTACTTTGCCGGACTGGTCGCCTGCATCGAGAATTTGTGTCTGAGCCCGCATGGGGTGTCGTCAATCGAGCGTTCCGCCCGTATGCGTGATATGCTCGAGGCGCCTCGAACCCGTCAGATGGTCGCCGCGCTCAAGGATAACCATCGGGGGCTCGGTCTGTTGTTTGGGCCGATCGCCAGCGCCAAGCCCGCGCGCTGCGTGATGTGTACGCATCTGGCAGCTTTTCTTAACCGGACGGGCGCAAAAACCGCCTAAACGGCTCATCTCGAAACAAATTTGCATAGAATTGTTTCGAAATGCGTTCTTATACACAAAAGCCTTCAAATAGCGTTAAACTATTCAATCACTGATTGATTGTCTCCGCCATCTTTTGGAGAGAGGGTTTGTATGGCTAAAAAACGCAATGGGCGCCAGGATGCCATTAGAGATATTGTGCGCAATAAGGACGTCCGCACGCAGCGCGTGCTGGTCGATGAGCTCCGCGCTATGGGCTTTGATTGCACGCAGGCGACTGTCTCTCGCGATATTGCCGATATGGGGCTGCGTAAGCTCCCTGAGGGCATCTATGTTCTGGCAGAGGACCTGCACCTGCAGCGTATGGTTTCCGAGCTCGTAACGGGCGTTCTGCGCACCGATAATCTGGTTATGATTAAGGCTCAGCCTGGCACGGCTTCCGGCATCGCCGCCGCCGTTGATGCGGCAGAGCTGCCCGATGTGCTTGGCTCGCTTGCCGGCAACGATACGATTTTGGTTATTGCCCAGACGGCCGAGGACGGCGAGCGTCTTGAGGCGCTGATCAATAAGCTGAGCAATTCTCGCAAGTAGGCGTGCGGGTCGTGCGCTCGGCACTGTGTGCGTGACATAGTGGCTTGTAAGGGGTATCGACGTTGGTCGGTACCCCCCTTTTTTTGTTTGCCGGTATAAAGACCGCCCACCAGGTCGCTTTAAACTAAAAGGCCCCCGAGCAGTTTAATAAGCTGCTCGGGGGCCTTGTTGCTTATGGCCGGATGATTTCTAGCCGACCGTATCGTCAGGCGTGGGCGAGGGGTCGGGAGTGGGCGTAGGCGTAGGCGTAGGCGTGCCGCCATCGCCGCCGGTCGAACCACCAGTTGAGCCGCCCGTCGAGCCACCGGTCGTACCGGTGCCGCCGGTGGTGTCGCCACCCGTGGTCTCGGTGGTCGTGGTCGTCGTGGTAGTCGTTGTGGTAGTTTCCTCTTCGTCCTCGTTCTCGTCCTTGTCGTCGTTCTCCGTCTTCTTGGCGTTGTTGGTGCCGTAGAACTTCCAGACGCTGTTGTTCTTGTAGGTGGGCGCCGTTCCGGTCGCAAACTCCTCGCGCTCGGTACCGGTCAGAACGGTGTTCATAAACCGCTTAAAGACAGGCAGGTTGGTGCTGTCGCCCAGCAGGTCCGTGCCGTATTTTTGGATGGGGATCTCACCTGCGGAATAGCCGGTCCACAGGGCGCACGCCAGCTGCGGGGTATAGCCGCAGAACCACAGGTTGGTGGTGTTGTCGGTGGTGCCCGTTTTGCCGGCATAGGGCTGGTTGACGCTCAAGGCGCCGGCAGCACCCGTACCGCTGCCCTGCATGACGCCGGACAGAACATCGGTGACCGCGGCGGCCTCGCCCTCGGTAAGCACCTGTGAGGGATTGTCCGTGTGCTGGTACAGCACCGAACCGGTACGAGAGTCAATCTCGGTGATGGCGATCGGCTGGCGATAGTAGCCGCCGTTGGCAAACGTCGCGTAGGCGGCGGCCATCTCGAGCGGCGAGATCGAGCCGGTGCCGAGCGTCATGACGGGAACGTCCTCGATGTTGTCCTTGGCGGGATCGATGCCGAGCTTTTTGACGAGCGAGATGATCTTGCTGTTGCCGACGGCTTCCGCCACCTGGATGTAGCCGGTGTTGGAGGAGTATGCCGTCGCCTGCTTAAGCGTGATGTTGCCATAGCTATGGTTGGCGTAGTTTTGGACCTCGGTCGTGGTGCCCTTGGCCTTGAGCGGCGAGTTGCAGTTGAGGGTGACGTTGGGGTTCATGCCGTTTTGGATGGCAGTTGCCAGCGTAAAGGCCTTAAAGGTGGAGCCGACGGGACGCTTGGCCGTGGCATGGTTTACGTGGTTCTCGTCGGCGTTGTAGTCATAGCCGCCCACCATGCACTTGATGTAGCCGGTCTTGGGGTCGACGACGACCATGCCCATGTCCAGGCCGTCGAGCGAGAGCGTGTCGAGCTGCTCGCGGACGGCATTCTCTGCCACCTGCTGCATCGTGGGGTCGATGGTGGTCTTGACGGTCAAGCCGCCCTTAAAGAGCACGTCGGTCGAGAACTCCTGCTCCAGCAGCTGCTTAACATAGGCGACAAAGTAGGGCTGCGAGTATACGTCGACGCCGCTGCCCGAGATTTCGGTCACGTTGAGGGTGATGGGCTCGGCCTGTGCGGCATCGTGCTCCTCCTGCGTAATGTGGCCCAGGCGCAGCATGTTGTCGAGGACCTTGTTGCGACGGGACAGCGCCAGGTCGGGGTTGACCGTGGGGTCGTACTGCGAGGGCGAGTTGGGAAGGCCGATCAACAGCGCGGCCTCGCTCAGGGTGAGGTCTGCGGCGCTCTTGGACAGGTAGGTCTCGGCTGCGGCCTCGATGCCGTAGGCGCCGTGACCGTAATAGATGGTGTTGAGGTACATCATGAGGATCTCGTCTTTGGAGTACATATCCTCCATCTTGACGGCGATGTAGGCCTCGCGCACTTTACGCTCGATGGTCGAGTCGAACTGCTCCTCCTGCAGGATGGTGTTGCGCACCAGCTGCTGGGTGATAGTCGAAGCGCCTTCGTGTCCGCCGCCGAGGGTTGCCACCGCAGCACGCGCGATACCCCACAGGTCGATACCGCCGTGCTCGTAGAAGCGCTCGTCCTCGACGTCAACGGTGCCCTGCAGCACGTAGGGGGAGACCTCGTCCTTGGTGATGGACTTGCGGTTTTGCGTGTAGAAGCTCGCGATCTTGTTGCCGTTGCAGTCGACGATCTCGGTGGGCTCGCTCACCAGATACGCGTTGGCGTCGGTGTAGTCGGGCAGATCGGACAGCCAGCGGTTGACGTTGCCGACCATGCCGATGCCAAATGCCACGCCCGCAATCAGCAGAAAGCCCAAAAACGAGAGCAGGATTATGGGCAGGGCATTCGTCTTTGAACGGCTGCGTCCCTGTCGTTGGCGAGGACCCATATATTGACCTCCAGGTATGTCGTGCCGGACGGTGGATGTGCCGTCGGGGCAGGATGGACATAAGTTATTACACGATAAACCAAACGGGGCGCGCGATGCCTCGTGTATGCTGGAAGACGGCATTTTTCAGAGTGAATGCATACCTTGGTAAGGAGTTTGTCGATGGCGATTCGGACGATGGGGCCGAGCGGACAATACGAGACTGGATTGGATGCTGCTGGTGCGGCGCTGCCCGAGTTGCTGGCGCCGGCGGGCGGGCTTGACCAGATGCTTGCGGCCATCGCCGCGGGTGCCGATGCCATCTATGCGGGGTTGGGCGGCTTTAACGCCCGTGTGAGCGCCCATGGCTTTACGGATAACGAGTTTGCGCGCGGCTGCGCCGTGGCGCATGCCCATGGCGTGCGTGTGTACGTAACGCTCAACGTGTTCGTGTTTGACGATGAGTTGTCCGACGCGGTGGTGTTGGGAGCTCATGCACTGGAGCTGGGCGCCGATGCTCTGATTGTCGCCGATGCCGGGTTGGCCTGCGCGCTGCGCGCGGCGATTCCCGGGGTCGAGATTCACCTGTCTACGCAGGCGGGCGTTCATAGCGAAGGCGCCGTGCGGCTTGCCGCCGATGAGCTGGGGGTCGAGCGCGTGACGACGGCACGCGAGCTGACGGTCGACGAGATTGCGGCGCTATGTGCCACGGGTGTGCCCATCGAGGTATTCTGCCACGGTGCGATTTGCATCGGCTATTCGGGGGCGTGCGAGTTCTCTGCCCTTCGACGTGGCCGCTCTGCGATGCGCGGTGATTGCACGCAGCCGTGCCGTCTATCCTATGACTTGGTGGACGAGGTTGGGCAGAGTGTTGCCGCCGTCGAGGGAGATCGCCTGCTGTGTCCGCGCGACTATCTGGGTATTGCGCATCTGCCCGAGCTTGTAGATGCCGGCGTGGCGTCGCTCAAGATCGAGGGGCGCATGAAGAACCCCGATTACGTATTCAACGTGGTGCGGGTGTGGCGCCGGGCACTCGATATGCTGTGCGACGGCGCGTGGGACCCCGATGCCGTGGAAGAGCTTGAGCGCGAGCTGGGAAGGTCGTTTAACCGCGGGTTTACCGACGCGTATTTGCGAGGCCGCTCGGGTGCGGAGCTTATGAGTTTTGAACGCGCAATTAACCAGGGCGTGCGCGTGGGGCGTTTGGTCGCTGTGGGCCACGAAGAGGTGACCGTTGAGCTCGACGCCGCCGTGGCGGCGGGTGACATGCTCGAGATCCGGTTTTATCCGGGTGTCGACGCGCGTCCCGATGTGCCCAAGCGCTGGCCGCAGGTGCCCTGCCCGGTGGATGCCGCAGCGGGGAAGCGCGTCGTCGTGCATTGCAAGCGTAAGGTGGACACGGGCTGCGAGGTGTACCTGATTCGCAGCGCCGGCGTGTTGGATCAGACGGCGGCAGTGTTGGAGCGCATGCGGGCCGAGGCGGATGCGATTGCGCCCGTTGCGCGTGCCGTTGAGGTGCTGCCCTTTGAGGGCGTTGCGGTGGATGGCGGTGCGTCGACGGAGTTGGTGGAGTGCGCGGTTCCCACTCGCATGGTTTTTGCTTGGCAGCTGATGGATGCCGACCCGCGCGGAGAACTCGATTTGTCCGACGCCGTTGTGGTGCTTGACGAGGTGTGCCGCACGGGTGACGCCGACTGGACCCGCTCACTGATGCAGCGTGCCGGGCGCATCGTCTGCCGCAACCTGGGGCAGGTGGCGATCGCTCGCGAGCTGGGCGTGACGTTTGACGTGGCGGCGCCGGTGTTCTGCGCGAATCGGGCCACGCTTACCTGGCTGCGCGGATTCGGTGCGGGGCGGGTGTACTTGCCGGCCGAGTTGCTCGGCAATGATGCGGAGCGTATTGCCGAACTGGCCGCTGAACCCGGCGTCTTGGGTCCGGTCGACGCCGACCGTCCCGAGCTTATGGTGTGCGAGCACTGCCTGCTGACCGCCGAGGGCGTCTGCGCCACCGATGCGACGGGACAGGTCCGTTGCCGCGACTGCTTGCGTCGTCGGCAGGCACGCTATCTGGTCGAGCGTGACGGTACACGTCTGCCAGTTGCCATTGACGCATGCGGCAGGACGAGGATTTTCCTGTCGTAGGTGCCGCGTCGCGTCAGTTTGTTATCATAAAAGAGTTTATGGACTTCCAGCACCGCCGTTTTCGGCGAGGGTGCTATAGCAAAAGGAGGATACCCAATGCTGTCTGTTGACGAGCAAATGCGTATCATCACCTCGGGCGCCGCGCAGATCGTTCCCGAGGCCGACCTTCGCAAGAAGCTTGAGAAGGGCGAGCCCCTCAACATCAAGCTCGGCGTCGACCCCACCAGCCCCGACCTGCACCTGGGCCACGCCGTGCCGCTGCGCAAGATGCGTCAGTTCCAGGACCTGGGCCACAACGTCACCCTCATCATCGGCAACGGTACCGCGTTGATTGGCGACCCTTCGGGCAAGAATTCCACCCGTCCGCAGCTTTCGCAGGAGCAGATCGAGGCCAATGCCGAGACCTACGTGAGCCAGGCCATGAAGATCCTGGATCCCGAGAAGACCACCATCGTGCACAACGGTGACTGGATCCTTTCGATGGATCTGGCCGGTCTGCTGCAGGTGTGCTCCAAGTTCACCGTCGCCCGCATCCTCGAGCGCGACGACTTTACCAAGCGCTACCAGTCTCAGACGCCGATCGCCCTGCATGAGTTCCTGTATCCCGTGATGCAGGCCTTTGACTCCGTGCAGATCAAGGCCGACGTCGAGATGGGCGGCACCGATCAGCTCTTCAACCTGCTCGCCGGCCGTGAGCTCATGGAGAAGATGGGCATGGAGCCGCAGATCGCGCTCACCATGCCGCTGCTCGAGGG
Organism: Collinsella aerofaciens; assembly: GCA_048532905.1. Classification (GTDB taxonomy): domain Bacteria; phylum Actinomycetota; class Coriobacteriia; order Coriobacteriales; family Coriobacteriaceae; genus Collinsella; species Collinsella aerofaciens_CB. Next base: position 12,263 of record DBGFTB010000052.1, on the reverse strand, counting down.
TACCGACGGCGTGCGCAAGATGTCCAAGTCATACGGCAACTACATCGGCCTGACCGACGCGCCCAAGGACATGTTCGGCAAGACCATGTCCATCCCCGACGAGATGATCGGCAAGTACTATCGTCTGGCCAGCTCGCTCACCCCGGCCGAGGTCGACAAGATCGACGCCGCCCTGGCCGACGGCTCTGCCGATCCCTATGAGCTCAAGCGCGCTCTGGGTCGCGACCTGTGCGACACCTACCACGGCGCCGGTGCCGGCGACGAGGCTCAGGCTGAGTTCGACCGCGTGTTCAAGGAGGGCCAGCTCGCCGACTTCCCCGAGAAGCACGTTGAGCTGACTGTTAACGACGAGGGCCAAATCTACCTCGCCGGCCTGCTCAAGGACTTGGGTCTTTCGGCGAGCGCCGGCCAGGCTCGTCGCGATATCGACGGCGGCGGCGTCAAAATCAACGGCAAGGCCGTGGCTCCCAAGAGCTATAACATCGATCCCAGCGCCCTCAAGCTGGGCGACACCCTTTCTGTGGGTAAGCGCAAGGGCTTCAAATTGGTCTAGCAAGTAGGTCAACTTAACATGTGCAATAGGGCCGCAGCCGGGAATCCCGACTCCGGCCTTTTTTGGCACTTGGGGACGTTCCTTTTGTGCCGGCACTTTGGGACGCTCCTTGTCATTGGTGCAAAGCAACCTCTCCTCATTGCACCAAGTGGCGGATGCCATTAAGCGGAGAGGCGTATTGTTGACCCATCGTTTGGGCATACAATGGCTATTGGTTTGCTGCGGTGAAGGCCTGTCCGCTCCGCAGCTTTTTTCTACGGTTAAAGGAGTATGTATGTCCGTTGAGGTCATGAGGTCTGTGATCGATGCTGCCGAGGGGCGCGTGCCCGTCGACACGCTGTTTACCAATGCACAGATTGTCGACGTGTATGGCCAGCGCGTGGCGCCCGGTAGCGTTGCCGTCAAGGACGGTGTGATCGTCGGCGTGCTCTACGATGGTCGCGACGATGCCGCTGGCACCTATGAGGCAACTGAGGTCATCGACTGCCAGGGTCGCTATCTCGCTCCCGGTTTTATTGACGGGCATCTGCATATCGAGTCTTCGAACATCCGTCCCGCCGAGTATGCTCGCATGGCCGCGACGCGCGGTACTACCACCGCCATTGCCGACAGCCACGAGATTGCCAATGTTGCCGGTCTCGACGGCTTGCGCTTTATGATCGAGGATGGTCGCCGCGCGCCCATCTCCATCAAGTACATGATGCCTTCGTGCGTGCCCGCGCTGCCCGACGAGCAGGCCGGTGCCGTTATTTCGGCTGCCGATATGCAGGCGTTTTTTGCCGAGCATCCAGGCGATGTCTTTGGTCTGGGCGAAATGATGAACCTGCCGGGCGTCTTTATGGCCGACCCCGAGACCTGTGCTCGCATCGATGCTGCCAACCAGACGCCGTCCAAGCAGGTTGACGGCCACGCGCCGTTCGTTGCCGGTAAGGACCTCAATGCCTATGCCGCAGCGGGCATTATCGCCGACCACGAGTCGACGATTCCCGAGGAGGCACTCGACAAGCTATCTCGCGGCATGTATGTGATGCTGCGTGAAGGCACGTGCAGCCATGACCTGGCCAATCTATCGCCGATGCTGCTGGAGAATCCCGCGCGCGCCCGCCGCTGCTGCTTTGCGACCGACGACCGCGCTCCCTCCGATGCTCTTTCGACCGGCATGATCGACAATGCCTGCCGCGTGGCCATCGAGGTCGGCGTCGACCCGGTGGTCGCCATCTCCATGGCGTCCCTTTCCACGGCTGAGGCATTTGGCCTGGACCACGGCTGCCGCGACCCGCATGAGCTGCGTGGCGCCATCGCCCCGGGCAAGCGTGCCGACCTGCTGGTACTCAACGACCTGACGTTTGCCACGGCTCCACATCGCGTATATGCCGCCGGTGCCCTGGTGGCGCAGGACGGCACCTTTGTGGGCGAGATTGCACCCGAGATGGCCGAGGTTGCGGCCCTTGCCGATGAGCTGCGCGCCTCTGTTAAGCTGCCGAAGCTTTTGCTCGACGTGTTTGACTATGCCTTTAAGCCGGGCGAGGCTGTGATTGACGTGGTGCCGGGTAAGGCCATCACGGGTATGGTTCGTCCTGAGACTGACGAGGACTTGCGCCGCATTATGCTGATTGAGCGCCATGGCCGTGGCGTGTCGCTGCAGGCCGAGGGCGCCGACGGCGACGGCCCCGCGGGTCTGGGCTTGGTCGGCAAGCATATCGGCCGTGGTTGGGTGCGCGGCTTTACCATCACGGGCGGCGCCATTGCCTCCACGATCGGCCACGACTCGCACAACGTGTGCGTGGTGGGCGACAATGCGGCGGATATGATGGCTGCCGTTGAGGCCGTGGGCCAGGGCGGCCACGTGCTGGTGCGCAACGGCGAGGTCGTGGCGCGCATTCCGCTGGCGCTCGGCGGCCTGATGAGCGAGGGCACGGTCGAAGACGTTGCGGCGCAGCACGACGACTTTATGGTCAAGGCGCGCGCCATGGGTATTGAGCCGCCGCTCGACCCCATCATGGGCATCATCTTCCTGCCCCTGCCGGTCATCCCGACGCTCCGCATCCGCCCCGAGGGCATGTTCGACGTCACAACCTTCACCTACGCCGACTAGTCATCGGGGACGTTCTTAAACGACTAGTCGTTGGGGACACTCTTTGGCGGGCTGCCTGACGCCGCGACCGTAGGACCTCTGGCATGTGTGAGCTATTTGCCAGGTCCTTGTAACGTTTACGCCCGCGGAGTCTTATTTGAGCTCCCTTTGGGTACGTTGGAATCGGATACACGTTCGATTCCAACAAGCCCGAAGGGAGCTTTTCTATGTTTAAACTGATTGCATCCGATATGGACGGCACACTGCTTGACGAAAACGGCCAGGTGCCTCCCGAGACCTACGAACTGATTCTGACGCTACACGAGCATGGCGTGCATTTCGCCGCATCGTCAGGTCGTCGCTACGATCGCCTGTGCGAGTTCTTTGCGCCCGTTCGCGACAAGATGGACTTTGTCGCCGCTAACGGCGCCCAGGTCTACGCCGACGGTAAGATGGTAGATCGCGAGGTGTATTCGCACCTGGCGATTCGAAGGCTCGCCCAAGCCGTCAGGACGTTTCCCAATCTGCATCTTGCGCTCTTTGACCGAACCAAGTCCTTCCTGCTCGATGACGAGTGCAAGTTCGTGCGTGAGGTCGATAAGGACCTTCCCAATGCCGAGCGCATTTGGGAGCTGCCCGACCCCAGCGTAAATATCATCAAAGCGAGTATCTTTTGCGACGACAGTGCGGTTATGGACAGTGCGTACGTGCTACAGCGCGAACTTGGTCAGCTCTTTACTTTTGCGCCTTCGGGCAACGCGTGGATCGATGCCATGCAGCCTGGTGTGTCGAAGGCCTCGGGTATCGCGCAGCTCGCGGAGCATTACGGCATTGGACGCGACGAGGTCATGGCGTTTGGCGACTCGATGAACGACTACGAGATCATTCGCTTTGTCGGTACGGGCTGCGCGATGGAAAACGCGCGCCCCGCGCTCAAGGCGGTGGCCGATCGCGTGGTGGGTTGTAATCGCGACCACGCCGTCCAGCAGGAGCTCCGTCGCGTGCTGGAGAGTCTCTCCTAATCCGGCAGATGGGGACGTTCCTTTTCTGTCGGCAGTGGGGGACAGTCCTTGCAGCTTTTTCGCGAAGACTGTCCCCAACGACTAGTCATTCAAGAACGCCCCAATGACTAGGCGAGGGCGGCCATGATGGTGCGGGCGACGCCGTCGTGGTCGTTGTCGAACTCGGTGATGGCGTCGGCGGCGTCGCGGTCCTCGGGCTCGGCGTTGATCATGGCCATGCCGTGGCCCGCTGCCTGCAGCATGGGAATGTCGTTGATGTTGTCGCCGAACGCCCAGGCGCCGGCGAAACGCTCGCCCAGATGCTCACATAGCCACGTGAGGGCCGTTCCCTTGGTGGCGCCCTTACCCATGACCTCGATATTCATGGTGTAAGAACGCGTGACCTCAATGCCTTCGAGCGTGTCGAGCGCCGCCGCGATGGCGTCGCGATCGGCCGGGTTGTGCCAGTACATGGCGATGCGTTCGAGTGTCTCGACCTCGTCGATCTTGCTGTCGATATCCATGTCGATCGGTGTTCGTGTGCGCTTAAGCGAAGCCGCGATGTGGGGGTCGCCGCCGCAGAATTCGTCCAGGCGCGCGTAGAGCGAGCGGGGGAGGAAGCACTGCCCGTCCGCGAAGATATCGAAGGTCACATCGAGGCCGGCTGCAATGCTATGGACGCGGTGGGCGATGGCGCGGTCGAGCGGTCGGCTCAAAATGCGCGTGGCACGCGAGGCATCGGTGGGCACAACGTCGTCGAGCTGCCAGACGCTGGCACCGTTGGCGCAGACCGCGTAGTGTACGGCGGGGTGGGCGAGGATGGGCTCAAAGATGCCCGACAGAGGACGCCCCGTGCAGGGCACAAACTCAATCCCACGTCGAGCGAGTTCGTCGAGCATTGCCCAGGTGGCGTCGCTCATCTGCTTATCACTCGTCAGCAGCGTTCCATCCATATCGGAAAACACAATCATTCGCTGCAATCCTTTCTACTGGCATAAAAAGCGTGGCCGAGGGCGGTGATGCCCTGGCCACGCTCGGGTTCTATAACGGTCTGCGTCCTAACGATCGGCGAGCGGCTTGTACTCCAGCGGCTCGATAACCGGGCGATACGCGGGACGGATGATGCGGTGCGCGCAGAAGAGCTCTTCCATGCGGTGCGCGGACCAGCCGGCCATGCGGGCGACGGCGAACAGCGGCGTAAAGAGCGTCTCGGGCACGCCGAGCATCTTGTAGATAAAGCCCGTGTACAGGTCGATGTTGGCACAGATGGGCTTGGTCATGCCGTGATCGCGCATCACTTGCGGGGCCAGGCGCTCGATGCGCTCGATGAGTGCGAACTCCTCGCCCAAGTCCTTCTTGGCGGCAAGCGTGCGCGCGTAACGGCGGCACACCTCGGCGCGCGGGTCGCTGAGCGTATAGACGGCGTGGCCCATACCGTAGATGAGGCCCGTGCCGTCGAAAGCCTGCTTGTCGAGGATCTTGCCCAGGTAGGCCGCGACCTCGTCCTCGTCCTCCCAATTGGAGACGTGCGCACGGATGTCCTCGTGCATGGACACGACCTTGGCGTTGGCGCCGCCGTGGCGCGGGCCCTTGAGCGAGCCGATAGCCGCGGCGTAGGCGGAATACGGGTCGGTGGCCGAGGAGGACAGCACGCGGCAGGCAAACGTGGAGTTGTTGCCGCCGCCGTGCTCGGCATGCAGCATGAGCATCACGTCGAGCAGCATGGCTTCGTCGCGGGTGAATGCCATGCCGCCGCGCAACACCTGCAGGATAGTCTCGGCGGTGGAGAGGCCGGGTGTGGGGTGCGGTACATGAACCTCGGAGCCGCGGCGCTTGGCGACCGAGGCCATATGCGCGAAGGCGGCGATGCGGGGGAGACGGGCGAGCATGGAGATGGCGACGTCGATTTCGTGCTCGGGTGTAATGGCGTCGGGCTCGGCGTCGAAGGCGTAGAGCAGCAGCACGGCGCGCTGGAGCACGTTCATGATGCTCGACGACACCGTGGTCATAGGGAACTCTTTGACGTATTCGTCGCTCAGATGTCTAAAGGCGCCCAGGCGCTCGCAAAAGCCGTCGAGCTCTTCCTTGTTGGGCAGCGAACCCGTGATAAGCAGATAGGCGACTTCCTCGTAGCCGTAGCGATTCTCGGCCTGGGCATTGTTGACCAGATCCTCGATGCTGTAGCCGCGAAGCGTGAGCTTGCCCTGATCGGGCACGACCTTTCCGTCGACCTTGTTGTAGCCGTGCACATCCGAGATGCGAGTGAGGCCCGCGACCACGCCCGAGCCGTCGGCATTGCGCAGGCCGCGCTTGACATTGTGCTCGACAAACAGGCCCTCGTCATAAGGGTCGGTCGGCAGGCCGTGGTAGAGGTTTTCGCTCTCAGGTGAAATCTGGCGGCTTGCTTCGTAATCCAGAACCAGGCGGCTCAAGTGGTCATCGAAGCGGTAATAGATTTTCTTGGCGTCGTAGGCCATGCGCGCTCCTCTCCGGGCCGCATCGGGGTGACTTGCATGGGCATGCGCGCGTCAGGCTATCCCCAGCGGCTTGCTCGCTACAGGCGGTACATAAAGTTGAAGACGTCCTCGCGCTGGATGGACACGTTGACGCCCGAAAGCTCGCCGGCCTCGGCCAGCGCCTTCTGCAGCTCGGCGAAGTCGAGCTTGGACTCGGCGGTATCGGCCAGCATGGTCATGGTGAAGATGTCCTCGATAATGGACTGCGTGATGTCGCGGATGTCGACGTTGGCCTCGCCTAGGACACGGGTGACGCCGGCGACGATGCCGGGGCGGTTCTTGCCAAGGACGGTGATGACGATACGGGAGGACGAGATCTCGGCCATGGGAAACCCTTTCGCGTGATTGCGGCGCGCGCGGGGCGCTCCGCTACGGTACAGTGTTCATCATTGTACCTGTCTGGTGCAAAAAAGGTGCGCTCGCTGCGGCGTTACATGCCTGCAACATGAGCGTAAGGGGGAAGGCCGTACGGGGAAGAGCCGTCTGGCGCGTGTCCGGCTCGTGTTGGGCTGATTTCCGATCTCAGCCGAACACATTGAGCGGACAGGCCGTTCCCGCAGTCAGCCGAACGCCTCCGACGGCTGATTCCGAACCGGAAGCGGAGGGCATCCCCGCCCTTCGGTAGGGGATACCGCTCCGCGGCGCATGCCGCGGGCGGCGCCCCTATCGGACCACCGTGACCTCAGTTGGGATGGGCCCAGCACTGCCGCGTACTCGGTGAGCTAGAGCCAACTGTTCGTCTTCACGTCGCGTATGACGATATTTCGGTCGTCCGGCTCGGTGATGCCGTAGCCGAACGCCTGGAGCGTCTCGATGGACTCCTGGATCCTCTGTTGGAACATGGGACCCGGATCGACCCTCGGCTCGAGGTGCCCGCGCCAAAGGCACGGCGTGGCGCGCAGCATGTTATGGATTTTGGAGATGGGCTCGATGTCGGCGTAGACGTTGAGCGTCGCCATGGCGTCCTTGTGGCCGAGGATCGATTGGAGCGCCTTGATATCGCCGCCTTGGCGGATCCACTGCGTTGCGAACGTGTGGCGAAGGCCGTGGAACGTGATCAGCTCGTCGTTGGTGCCCATGAGGCCGTTGGTCTCCGAGAACGTCTTGAACGCCCTGCGGATATAGCTTGTCGTCGCGAAGGTCGCGCCCAGCTCCGACAGGATGTAGCAGTCCCCGATCTCGACCGCCCCGGTAAGGCCGCGCAAGCGCAGCTTTCCGCAGTCGATCTCGTGGGTCTCCTTCAGGAAGGGGAGTAGGCCGACCGGGTCGATGGGGATACCCCTGGCGTCATGGGTCTTGGTGTCCTTGATAAACGAACCCATTCCCTTCGCGTACGCCACCGAGTGTCTGATCGAGATCAGGCCCGTCTCGAAATCCACATCGCACCACCGAAGGCCGCAGACCTCGCCGATTCGCATCCCCGTGTGCAGGGCGAGTACGACCGCCCTCTAATCCTCGGCGGACCAATCGAGTCCGAACTCCTTTCGGGCATCCTCTTCGCTCATGACTTCGAGAAGGTCTCCGGGTTGGCAACGAAGGGCGAGGCATAGCTGCTCGAGTGTGTTGAAGCGAATGCCGCGAATATGCCCTTTTTTAATACGGGACAGGTTCACGGGCGTGGTTCCAATCCTTTCGGCAAGTTCGTTCGAGGAAATCTTTCGCTCGGCCATGATCTTGTCGAGGCGAACAATTACGGGCATGGCGTTTCCTTACGCAATCTCGTCGGAGTCGAGGTACAGCTCTCGGGCGTACAAGAAGAGCTGGGAAAGCATGAACAGGACGATGCCGAGAACCAGAGAGGTCCAATCGAATGATGAAGCGATCTCTTGGGCGCCGACGGCCCCCTCGCCGCCAAACATCGAAACGGAGGTTTTGAGTGAGCCGGCGTAGAGGCTGGTGGCAGCTTGAACAACGAAGAGAATGCCGAGCACCTTCAAGCATGTCGCAGACCCTTTCTTGAAGGGGTCTCCGCTCTTGATCGTCCACACGAGAACGGCGCTGAGGATGGTCGTAGCGATACCGATGACGGCAGGGACCAATGTCGAGATCGCAAGGGCTGGATACGCGGGGGAGTCTGCAATTACAGGGTTGTCGAGCACTTCGATTGCTGGCTTTAAGGAGAACGCCACTTGTGCGATGGCGGTGGCGCAAAGGGTCGCAGAGGCTATCGCACATGCGATGCGGAAGGAATGAAGCCGGGGAGTGCGATTGCCGGAACTCATAATAACCTCCGAAGAATTTAAAAAACTCAGGTTACTTTTTAACAGTTTATGTTAAATTGACTTTGCCGGCAAGTAATCACAGCGTGCTGCAACCGAAACCCCTCTAGATTGGAGAGGATTATGTTCAGTACTGTTAAGTCGTGTAAGCTCTTGGTTTTCCTCGGCCTCGCTCTTTGTCTGTTGCTGCCGGGAGCCCCCGCTTTTGCGGATACCCCGATGCCTCCTTCCCAGGAGAGCAGCCAGTGTGCCCTCGTTGAGCCCCTCGGGTATACGGACGACGTCGTCGATACCTACTGGAGCTACAGCTGTCCTCGCGGCGTAAGCGGGCACAGCATCTCGATGTTCAACATCTCTTACAAGACGATCTCCTACCGAAATGGCTATCGCCGATCCGCGCATCATAGGGAATCCCGCCTCGCTGCAATGTGCTCCTGTGGTGTTCTTGGCACAACTGATAAATGGCAATTTGTCTATAGCACCTACTAGATGCGAGGAGGGGCCGAGCATTTTGTTCGGCCCCTCTGTTCCGACTGGATGAGGTTAAGGTTGGCGATGAATATGCTCAAAATCTCGAAGGCGATCTTTAGGTCGCTTCTCTCCTCCAGGTCGCTCTGTGTTGTCGTTGTTGCGTTGATGGTTCTTTGTGCTCTGCCCGTCTTCAGGAGCGCGGCTGGCATCGACGGACGGGTCGAATACCTCGAGTCGGGAATAACCCGTGTTGAGCAGGAATTGTCAGCATCCTATGCGGATGCGCTTGTGAATGCGGGGGAGGACGGTGTCTATACCTCTTCATCAAGCATGCCCGCGCTTCTGTACCCTCTTGCCGCGGGACGTCTTATCTTGGCACCGCTCTCTCCCCTACTTCCGTTTCTGCAGATATCGGATGGAGAGTACACCTATTATGACGGATCGAAGGAGTACTTGCTATGGGTCGCAACGGCCGTTGCCGTCTCGTTCCTTGCCGCGCGTCTTAACAAACGTGAAAAGCTCATCATCCAGGCACCGATGGGCGAGCTGGGTAGACTTGTTGCATCGAGCGTATGGGCGAGTGTTTTTGCAATGCTTGCCGTCCTCGCCATCAATCTTCCAGGGATAATCGCCGCGCTTGTGAAGAATGGCCCGGGCTCGCCGTTCTATCCGATAGGCTACATTCAATATGCGACTCCGGTTATCAAACCGGCTTGGCTGGTGTTCGCGCAGACGGCCATCTTGCAATTCTTGGTGGCAGCGTTCATCTCGCTTGTCGTTCACCTTGCCGTGAAGATTGCCAATAACCCTACGCTTGGAATCGTGTTCGTATGTGCCCTGATGGGGGTGACGATGGTTCCCGGGTATTACGGAAGATCCATCGCTTTACGTGAGTTCGCCCTGTTGAATCCCCTTACGTATGCGAACACTGAGTTGACCGTCGGCGCCTATAGCCCGTACCCGACAACGCAGATAGTGAATCTGCCTGGACTTTGCTTCGAGCGTGGCGCGATTGCCCTCGTATGCGCAATCGGGATCGAGGTGCTGGCAATTAGCCTGCTTTGCGTTGCTGGAAAGAGCGGCTGCGCGTGCCCGATATCCCCGATTTGTCTTGAGAGAGGTTCCTTCACTGCATCGAGAACGGCAACTCGTTCGAGCGCTTGTGCCTCCGCCGTTGCATACGTAAGAACGATGGGGAAACTGCTCCTGCGTTCTCCTACCCTCGCCGTATGCGCGATTGCAATGTCGACGACGATGCTGGCCCCGGCTCTGGTCGAGATGTTTCCTGACGCTGATAACGTTTCCGCTGTTCGGTATAGGGATGGGGAGCTCCGTTCAATAGATCGGTATCTAGAGCAGAACGCTGCGAATATGGACGTCGAGGGCAAAGCGGCCCTGGAAGACATGCGGGATGCTCTTTCGGGTTTCGTGTACGCGCCTATGCCTGCGGAGGGGTTTCGAAGCCTTGCGACGTACGAGCGCGCTCGAGGTGAGCTGGGCGCGGCAGATGCGACTCTCCTGCAATCGATCGGAATCGAGCCGGAGACTCCTTCTCGTGCGGAGGCGCGCGCCCTTCTGCTTGAGTCGATCGCGAGCTTGCCGGACCCCAAGGTTTACGAGTTAAGTACGAAGATGCCCCCATTAATCCTCCTTTCGTATCTCCAGGCAGCGCTTCCCTCCTTATTTTTGCTGTTGCCCGTGGTTGTCACATCGCTCGCGTGCACCCACCTGCAGTGTCGTTCCCTTCTGGTTCTCCAGATCCCCGCAACAGCGCATGTGCGTTTTCTGACGGCTGTTGCGCTGGCTCTCCTGCTTGGCTTGGTGCTGCTTTTGGTGTCGATGGTTCCCGCTGTCGTTGTGTCCGTGATTAAGAACGGTGCGGGTGGATCGGAGTATCCCGTCGCTCTCATTCGGGCGGGAGCTTCGACAACGTCCATGGCGGGGGAGGCGGTGTTGTGCAGTATTCCGTTGCTGGTCATGGCATACGGCGTGATTTCCGTCGTCGCTGCGTTGACAGCAGCGATTAGCCGCAACCCCGTTGTCACCGGAATGGTTTGCGCGGTTCTCTTGGTGTTGGGTTCGTTGAGCGCTCATGTTGAAAGCGTGGGCATGGGCGTCGCGCTGCTGGCTCCATTCGCCTCGTTTGATCCCGCTTCCCAGGTGGGGACGATTGGGTTCCTTGGGCGAGGGACGAACGCGATGCCTTTTGGAGAGGTCGTCGGCGCATCGGGCGCTCTGCTGGTGGTCTTGGGCGCCGTATCTCCGTTGATGGTGCGCCTGAGTGTTCCAAAGATCGAAAGGGGATGATCTCGATGATTGACCTTCAAACGCTGACGATCTCTTATGGAAAGAAGGTGCTCGTAGATTCGGTGAACGCTGAGTTTGCCCCGGGTACGGTCTACGGTCTCGTCGCTCCGAACGGGCATGGAAAGACGACGTTGCTGCGTGCGATGGCAGGTTTGCCGGGTCCTCGCGTGGACGGGAGCATCGTTCTGGATGAGGTGCAGGGTACGGGTGCGAGAGAGGTCCGTTCTATGATCTTCTATGCACCTGGTGAGGGGACGCTGCTGTATCCCGGATTGCGTGCGGAAGATCACCTCAAGATGGTTTGCGATATGTGGCCGCATGCTCGCGATATCGAAGAGATAGTGGAACAAACGCAGATAGGCGAGTTCGCGAAGATGAGGATCCGCACTCTGAGCCAGGGCATGAAGCAGCAGCTTACCCTGGCGATTGCGTATGCGACGGGCGCGCGGTACCTTCTATTAGATGAGCCCATGAACGCGCTCGACCCCAGCAGGGTGGACTTGCATTCCGAGATTCTCAGGAAGCTGGCCGATTCTGGTACGTGCATCATCATGTCATCCCACATCTTGGATTCGGTCGATAGGCTGTGCGATGAGATTCTGTTTTTGAAGGATGGGAGGCTCATTAGAAGCATTCCGCAAGATGATGCTGCGCCGAAGTCTCCTGGATCCCATTTCGCAAAGCCTGCCGGACGCGCCGAGGGTGCGCTAAGCACGTATCGGCGACTCTACGAAAAGGGCGGGTAGAAATGCGAGTTAATAATCTATGTGGTCGATATGCCGTTAAACCCGCATATCGATACCGTTCAGCCATTCGCCTCGCCCCCGCCGCGCGCATCTTCATTCAATCTGTTACTTTTAATTTAACGATTCTTTGAGGAATGCAGGTGCTTCTGAATGTACTGTCGACTTCTTCTCAAACTAATCCTAAGAGACAAGGCCGTATGGATTTCCACGCTCGTTCTTGCTGCAGCCTTTTCCGTCCCCATTGCGTTCAATTCACCCATCTACGGCCCCTTCTTTATGAAGCAGGGCATGCAGGGCTTTGTCGACGCATTCAATACGCGCGCGCCCCAGGCCAGCGGCACAGACCTATCGCCAGAGCAGCAAGATGACGCTGAGC
>DBGFTB010000051.1:0-105321 GCA_048532905.1 Collinsella aerofaciens | reverse complement strand
TCGTAGCGCATACGTTCCTCGATACTCAGCTCGCCTTGGCCTTCGCAGTGCATGGATTGGATGACCTCGGAGTGCAGGAAGAGGTTGTGAGGCATAACAACCGCGCCTAGGACACTTACGATAATCGCGGCCGAGCCGGTGGGCATACTGGGTGTGATCCAGCTTGCGGCGGCCTGCGGCCAGTCGACCTTGACTAGCGCAAGCTCGGCTAAAAACGAAAGTCCTACCACGCCGACGAAGGCGATGATCCAGCGCTCGGCACGCTTGTAGGAGTTCGTCATGAGCATTGCCATCGATGCCGCGGCCACGATGACGCAGCCGGCGCGCACGGGCAGTCCAAAGAGCATCTGGAGCGCGATCGCGCCGCCCAGGACCTCGGCCATAGCGGTGGCGATGGTCGCGAGGTAGGCACTGGCAAGCACCGTGCGCCCAACGAAGCGGGGAAGGTAACGTGTCGTGGCCTCGGCAAGACAGGCGCCCGTGGCGATACCCAGGTGTGCCGCGTTGTGCTGCAGCACAATGAGCATAATTGTGGACAGCGTGACGATCCACAGCAGTGCGTAGCCAAACTGCGAGCCCGCGGCCATGTTGGAGGCCCAGTTGCCCGGGTCGATAAAGCCGACGGTCACGAGCAGCCCGGGGCCGATGTGCCGGGCGATATCCAGACCTCCGTGGCCTCCGGTGCGGTGCGAGCCAAAGTGTTGTTTGAGATGGTTGAGCATGGTGAGCTCCTGCGTGCCGTTTGTTTGACGCCGCAAAGCATACCCGTTTTAGACTCAAAAGTTAACCTAGACTAACAAAATTGTTGTATTTGAATAGGATGGGGAAAGGAGTTGCCGAAATGTCTTGATCTGTAACAACTAGGGATGGAAATTGGACCTAGGTGTTACAGATCGAGACAGGAAGAAATGGTCCTATGGAAAATCTCGATCTGTAACAGTTAGCTGCAAAAACCGGCCCTTCGTGTTACAGATCGAGACAAACCAAAACTGTCCTGCAGATAATCTCAATCTGTAACAGTTAGTCGTCGAAATTGGGTCTTACTGTTACAGATTGAGATGTTTGAAGCGGTGAGTTTACAGGTCGAACTTGGGCCCTTGTTGCCGTCCTTGAGGTCGGCGGTGTCCACTCGTAGGGCGTGCGTTACGCGATTGTTTCGAAACGGGCGGGAAACACAACGGGCCGGCGATGCTCCTAGTATGCCTATTCAACTGACTGTCTAATATTTAGGGGAGGATCGCGATGCAGGCAGATTCCGCTCAGCAGCAGGGCCTTTATCGCCCCGAATTCGACCACGATGCATGCGGCATCGGCGCGCTTGCCGATATCAACGGTGAGCGCCATCACCAGATTCTGGACGATGCGCTGTCCATTCTGGTCAACTTGGAGCACCGCGGCGGCACGGGACTCGAGAAGAACACCGGCGACGGCGCTGGCATCCTGTTCCAGGTTCCGCATCACTTTTTCCGTAAAGAGGCTCAAAAGTGCGGCCAGATTCTGCCGGCAGAGGGCGACTATGGCGTGGCCATGCTGTTCTTCCCGCAGGACGACAAGGGCGTGGAGGATGCCCGCCGCGTGTTTGAGGAAGGCTGCGCCGAGGCTGGCGTGCCGCTGCTCTTTTGGCGCGAGGTGCCCGTCGACCCGCACGACCTGGGCGAGACGGCCCGCGCCTGCATGCCAACCATCCTGCAGGCTTTCCTGGGCCGTCCGGACGACACGCCCGCCGGCGATGCCTTCGAGCGCCGCCTGTACGTGTGCCGCCGCACCATCGAGAAGAAGGCTGACGCCGAGTTTGCCCTGCGCAACAAGATCTTCTATGTGTGCTCCATGAGCTCGCGCACCATCGTGTACAAGGGCATGCTGGTCGCCACACAGATGCGCCGCTTCTTCATCGACCTCAACGACGCCGCCGTCAAGACGGCCGTGGCGCTCGTCCACTCGCGCTACTCCACCAACACTACGCCCAGCTGGGAGCGCGCGCACCCCAACCGCTTTATCATCCACAACGGCGAGATCAACACCCTCAAGGGCAACGTCAACTGGATTCGCGCCCGCGAACCCAACCTGTACAGCCCCGTGCTGCAGCACGATCTTGAGCGCGTGATGCCCATCATCAACCGTGAGGGTTCCGACTCCGCGATTCTGGACAACGTGCTCGAGTTCCTGGTTATGAACGGTCGCCCGCTCACGCGCGCTGCATCCATGCTGCTGCCCGAGCCGTGGGACCACAACGACAGCCTGAGCGAGGAGCGCCGCGCCTACGACGCCTACCAGTCCATGCTCATGGAGCCGTGGGATGGCCCGGCGGCCATCGCCTTTACCGACGGCCGTACCCTGGGTGCTGCTCTCGACCGCAACGGCCTGCGTCCCGCCCGCTACTATGTGACGCGCGACGGTCGCTTTATGCTGGCAAGCGAGGTGGGCACCATCGAGGTGAGCCCCGAGAACATCCTGACGAGCGGCTGCCTGGGACCGGGTCAGATGCTCGAGGTCGACTTTGCCCGCGGCCGCGTCATCTACAACGACGAGCTTCGCGCCCGTTACGCCAAGGAAAAGCCCTACCGTGATTGGATTGCCGAGGAGACGCTGACCGTTGCCGCGCTCGATGAGCCTGTTGCGGCAACGCCCGCCGAGGACGCCGAGGTGCCCGCCGCCGTGCGCATGGCTAAGCTCGGGTATCACTGGGATGATGTTGACGAGGTCTTGCGTCCCATGGCCCAGCAGGGCAAGGCGCCGCTCGCCTCGATGGGCATCGATGCGCCGCTGGCCTGCCTGTCCAAGAAGACGCGTTCGTTCTTCGATTACTTCTATCAGCTGTTCGCTCAGGTCACGAACCCGCCCATCGATGCCCTGCGCGAGCACATGGTGACTTCGACCACGCTCTATCTGGGCAACCACGGCAACCTGCTCGAGGACTCCCGCACGGCCTGCCAGCTGGTGCGCCTGGAGCGCCCGTTGCTCAACGAGGAGGAGTTCGAGCGTATCTGCGCCATCGACCGTGTGGGCTTTAAGACCCGTCGCTTCCGTGCCGTCTACCGTCGCGATGCCGGCGAGGGCGCGCTGCAGGCTGCGCTCAAGCAGCTTGCCGAGGACGTCGAGACTGCGGTCCGCGACGGCGTGAACATCGTGGTGCTGAGCGATCGCGCCGGGGCGGGCGAGGTGCCCGTGCCGTCGCTGCTCGCCGTGGGCTGCGTGCACAACCACCTGATCCGCGCCGGCGTGCGTACCTTTGCCGACATCGTGGTGGAGTGTGGTGACGCCGTGTCCCCGCACGACTTTGCGGCGCTGGTGGGCTACTCCGCGAGCGGCGTCTATCCGTACAACGCGCATGCGTGCATCCGTGATCTGGCGGCACGCGGCGATCTGGGCGTGACGGCCGAGCAGGGCATCGCCAACTACAACAAGGCCGCGACGGTGGGCATCGTCTCCATCATGTCCAAGATGGGCATCTCCACGGTGCAGAGCTACCATTCGGCGCAGATCTTCGAGGCCGTGGGCTTTATGCCGGAGTTCGTCAACGCGTACTTCGCCGGCACGGTGAGCCGTGTGGGCGGTATGGGTGTCGAGGACGTCGAGCGCGAGCAAAACGAGCGCTACGACGCCGCGCTCGCTATCCTTAAGAGCCCGGCTCCCGATCAACTGTCCACGTTGGGTCTGACCAAGTGGCGCCCGCTCGGCGGCGAGGATCACCTTATCGACCCGCAGACCGTCTACCTGCTGCAGACCGCCTGCCGTGAGGACAGCTACGACACCTTTAAGGAGTACAGCGCCCGCCTGCACCGCACCGGCCGTGCCGTGCGCCTGCGTGACCTGCTGGACTTTAATGCCAACGGTCGCACCCCGGTGGCACTCGACGAGGTGGAGCCCGCGCTCAACATCGTCCGCCGCTTTAACACCGGCGCCATGTCGTACGGCTCCATCAGCAAGGAAGCACACGAGTGCATGGCCATCGCCATGAACCGCCTGCACGGTCGTTCCAACTCGGGCGAGGGCGGCGAGGACCCGCGTCGCGAGACCCCGCTGGCTAACGGTGACTCCAAGAATTCCGCCATCAAGCAGGTGGCAAGCGCGCGCTTTGGCGTGACGAGCCGCTACCTGTGCAGCGCCTTCGAGATTCAGATCAAGATGGCTCAGGGCGCCAAGCCCGGCGAGGGCGGCCACCTGCCCGGCAAGAAGGTCTACCCCTGGATCGCCGAGGTCCGTCAGTCCACGCCCGGCATCGGCCTGATCTCGCCTCCGCCGCACCACGACATCTACTCCATCGAGGACCTGGCGGAGCTTATCTTCGATCTTAAGAACGCCAACCCTGGCGCACGCGTGTCGGTCAAGCTGGTCAGCGAGGCCGGCGTCGGCACCATCGCCACCGGTGTGGCCAAGGGTGCCGCCGACAAGATCTTGATCAGCGGCCACAATGGCGGCTCGGGTGCCGCTGCGCGCGACTCTATCTGGCACGCGGGTCTGCCGCTGGAGCTTGGCCTTGCCGAGGCCCAGCAGACGCTGCTGCAAAACGGCCTGCGCTCTCGCGTGGTGCTCGAGGCCGACGGCAAGCTCATGGACGGTACCGATGTCGCCGTCGCCTGCCTGCTGGGTGCCGAGGAGTTTGGCTTTGCGACCATGCCGCTCATCTCCATGGGCTGCCTCATGCAGCGCGACTGCCAGCAGGATACCTGCCCGGCCGGCATTGCCACGCAAAACTGTCGCTTGCGTCGCGGCTTCCGCGGCAAGCCCGAGCACGTTGAGCACTTTATGCTCTTTGTTGCCGAGCAGCTGCGTGAGGTCATGGCGAGCCTGGGCTTCCGCACCGTCGACGAGATGGTCGGCCATCCCGAGTGCTTGCGCCAGATTGAGGTCCCGGGCAACCGCAAGGCCAACCTGCTCGATCTGTCGCCCGTGCTGGCGAGCGCGACCTGCGAGTTCGGTGCCCATATCCCGGGTGCCGACGGCCGTCACTTCCTGCCGCAGATGGCTGCCGACAGCGAGCTCGACAAGACGCTCGACTCCACGTTGTTTGTGCCCTATACGGCCGATGCCCGTGCGCACCTGCGTCCGATTCGCTTCCGCGCCGATATCGCCAACGTCAACCGCTGCGTGGGCACCATCCTGGGCAACGCGGTGACCAAGGCGCATCCCGAGGGCCTGCCCGCCGGCTCCATCACCATCGATTGCGATGGTTCGGCCGGTCAGAGCTTTGGCGCCTTTCTGCCGCGCGGCATTACGCTCAACGTGTGCGGCGACGCCAACGATTACTTTGGCAAGGGTCTTTCGGGCGGCGAGGTATCGGTGCGCCCCAACCCGCATGCGACCTACAAGTTCGACGAGAACATCATCGTGGGCAACGTTGCGTTCTTCGGTGCCACGAGCGGCCGCGGCTTCATTAACGGTCTTGCCGGCCAGCGTTTTGCCGTGCGCAACTCTGGTGCCACCGTGGTGGTCGAGGGCTGCGGCAACCATGGCTGCGAGTACATGACGGGCGGTCTGGCGCTCATCCTGGGCGAGGTCGGGCAGAACTTTGCCGCCGGCATGACGGGCGGCGTGGCCTATGTCTTTGACCAATACGGCACGCTCGACGCCCGCGTGAACCACGAGAGCGTGGAGCTCAAGGCCCCGACGGCCGACGAGCTGGCGCAGATTCGTGCGCTCATCCAAGAGCACGTGGATGCGACGCAGAGCCCGCGCGGCATTAAGCTGCTCTACAGCTTTGAGACGATGAGTAAGCACTTTGTGAAGGTCATTCCGACCGAGTACGAGCGCGTGCTGGCGATTGTCGCTGTGGCCGAGGCCGTGGGCAAGACGCATGCACAGGCTGAGGAGCTGGCGTTTGACATTGTGACCGGTCGCGCGAGTGCCGCGGATGTCGCTCGCTTCGATGTCGCGGGCGGTGCTGCGAGCACTGCGTCCGTGGCTGCCAGCTCTGTTGCTTCGACCAAGAAGGAGGCGTAAGTGCCATGGGTAAGCCCGGTGCTTTTCTTGATATCGATCGCGTGACCCACGAGCTTCGCCCCGTGGAGGAGCGCAGCCATGATTTTGATCCGCTGTACGTGGAGCTCGATGACGACGCACGTCGCGCCCAGGCGAGCCGCTGCATGATGTGCGGTGTGGCGTTTTGTCAGATGGGCGCGAGCTTTGGCAAGGCGCGTCCGAGTGGCTGTCCGCTGCACAACCTGATTCCCGAGTGGAACGAGCTGGTGTACCGCGGCCGCTGGGACGAGGCTGCCGAGCGTCTGTCGCTCACCTCGCCCATGCCTGAGTTTACGAGTCGCGTGTGCCCGGCGCTGTGCGAGGCCGCGTGCAACCTGGGTTCGGTCGACGGCCAGCCCACGACGATTCACGATAACGAGCGCGCGATCAGCGACCATGAGTGGGCAAATGGCGGTCCGCGTCGCTTTGAGCCGGCGGGGGAGGACGCGCCCACGGTTGCCGTGGTGGGCTCCGGTCCTGCTGGTCTGGTGGCAGCATGGGAGCTTGCACGTCGCGGTGCCTGTGTGACGGTATTTGAGCGTGATGACCGCCCGGGCGGCCTGCTCATGTACGGCATTCCCAACATGAAGCTCGAGAAGTCCGTTGTCGAGCGTCGCGTGACACTTATGCGCGAGCTGGGCATTGTGTTCGAGCTGGGTGCTGACGTTACGAACCCTGCGGTGGCGGCCAAGCTCAATGGCTTTGACGCCGTCGTGGTGGCTGCCGGTGCTCGCGCCCCGCGTGGGCTGGCTGCTGAGAATATTGACGCACCCGGCGTGGTGTATGCCGTGGACTACCTGACGGCCTCGACCGTCTCGGTGCTCGATGGCGGCGAGCCTGTCGTCGATGCACGCGGCTTGGACGTCGTGGTCATTGGCGGCGGCGATACCGGTAACGACTGCGTGGGCACCGCGGTACGTCAGGGTGCGCGCAGCGTGCGCCAGTTTGAGTTCTTGCCGGCGGCGCCTGATGCGCGCGCGGCGAGCAACCCCTGGCCGCAGTGGCCAAACGTTAAGAAGACCGACTACGGCCAGCAGGAGGCCATCGCTGCCATGGGCGGCGAGATGCGCGCTTGGGGCGTGGATACGCTCGAGGTGCTGTTGGACAAGAAGGGCGCGGCCGCGGGCCTGCGCGTGGTCGATCTGGATTGGTCGGCTGGCAAGCCCGAGCGCATCGCGGGCTCCGAGCACGAGGTGCCGGCGCAGCTGGTGCTCATCGCCTGCGGCTTTACGGGTCCTGAGCATGGCGTGTTCGATGCGGTAGGCGTGCCTGTTGCCACCGCTGGTCGTCCGCTGCCTGTGATGGCTGCTGAGGGCTCTCATCTTGCGGCCCGTGTCGACGGCGTCGCCGCGGATGCCGCACCGGTGTACGTGGCCGGTGACGCCCGCAACGGCAGCTCGCTCGTGGTGAACGCCATGGCCGACGCCCTGGCCTGCGCTGCCGAAATCGCCGACGCACTGGAGCTGTAAAGTAGTCATTTAAGAACGTCCCCAATGACTAGTCATTTTTTTGTCTAGTCGTTGGGGACACTCTTTGCGAGCGATTTGCTCGTTTGTCGACGTACGGGTGTTTATTTGTCGACTTCTTGGGCTGTGGTCACCTGTTGTTTCTGTGGTGGCTGTGGGTATCTGGCTCAAAAGGGCGGGTTGGCCGTCTATGTTTACCTGCGGTTTTGTTGCGGTGCGCATTTTCGGTCAAGCTTTTCGTCAAGTGTTTGGTCAGCATCTGGTTTGCAGCCGGAGGCCTATTTTGCCCGCGCTGGTCGTGGCCGACCACCCTCCTCGTAAGCTCAAATTGAGGTCTATCAGTTTGAGGAGGATGCCATGACTGACCACGCTTTAGACCGACCGCAGCTAGCCGAAGCCGTCGGCAACGATATTGCCGACATGGCCCATTTTTGGATGCTGCGGAAGTTCCAGTTTTTGGAGCCGGCGCGCGAACAGTTCGAGATCATTGTCGACCCGTGGCTCAGCTATTGCACCGAGCCTTCGCAAAACGAAATCATGGCCTACAACATGGCGTTTACCGATTGGCTGCTCTTCGAGCGCTCCTATCGCCATGGCAAGACGCTGCTCGAGCTGTATGTTGACGAGCCGCCGGCATCGCTTTTGCCTGCCTCGCTCAAGCGGCTCGAGCAGGTACGCGACACGCAGTATTTCTCGCGCTTTGGCATTTTGGACAAGGATCCTGCGAACGGCATGGTTGCGCTGAAGGATACGCGCACCGACCGTCGCTTTGATGTCTACGACCCGCATATCGTGCAAAAGGAGCATTGGAGCGACGGCGCGATTGCGGTGCGCCTCGCCTGCGTCGACGATGTCTGGCTGACGGCAGGACAACTCTATCTGTATGACATCGCACGCCTGAGTGACACGGCGGTCGATGGGCCTGGTGCGGTGCATCCGGAGGACCTGCAGGATGGCTTTGACACCTCGTGCATCAGTTTCTTCTTGCGTCTGGTCCGCGACATCATGGGCGCCCAGGGGCGGTACGTAAAGTCGCTCAACATCTACGAGCAGGAGTGGGAGTAGGGGATGTGACTGGCGTCTCCTGCTGCCCCTGACTTTGTCTCAATCTGTAACGTTTAGGGACAAAAAACCGGTCTACCTGTTACAGATCGAGACGAACGCTTGGGCGCCGCTGGTTTGTCTAAATCTGTAACGTTTGGGGGCTGGAGAACGTCTAACTGTTACAGAACGAGACGTTTGGCACCTGGTTGGGGGAATGTCTCAATCTGTAACATCTACAGGTCAAAATTCGACCTACCTGTTACAGATTGAGACGGAAGGTTGGCGGCTGCCGAAAGATCTTGTTCTGTAACAACTAGAGGCTCAAAGACTGTCTTCCTGTTACAGATCAAGACATTTGTCAGCGGAGGCAACGGTGACGATGGTCCATTTGTCTGACGTGGTGGTGATGAAAGTGTCTAATACCGTTCTCAAACACAAACATGCGACTCGCAACACGTTGGCGCGGAATAGGATGCTCGCGCGGCTCACGGAGACGGCCAAGCAAGGTGCGCTGCTCGCAACGCATGACAATACCGAGCTCATGTGGCTGCGACGCCATGTTGGAACCGACGATATCGCGGAGCCCGAGCCGTACCTGTTCTGTTTTCAGCATGATTGGGATGCATTGACGCCGGCGGAGCGAGCGCTGAGGACTATCAAAGGGCTTGCGGAGTTTCATCCCGATTGGGCGTTTTGGGGCTATGACGCGGCGCTTTTGTGGGGTCTGGAGGTGCCGAATGATCTGCTCGGGCCACGATATCTTGTTAAGACGGGTTGCTCGGTGCCGCTGAGTGCAGGATGTCGGCTGTTGCGTCCGCAGGCGGCGGGTGCACTTGAACAAGCCGACGGCGTGCAGGTGACGTCGTTTTGGCGCACGGTGGAGGATTGCTTACTGCGTGCGCCGTTCTCCTACGGGTTGGCGATTGCCGATTCTGCACTGCGGGCGAAAGGCGTATCACGTTGGGATTTGTGCGAGCGCCTCCGCGCCGATTGCGAGGGCAGGCGAGGGTATCGCAGGGCACAGGTGATTGCGTCGTATGCGGACGGGCTGTCCGAAAACGGCGGCGAGTCTCGGTTCCGAGCGTTCTTTATTGCGTACGGCTTTCCAGTTCCGGAGCTGCAGGTGGAGTTTCGCGACCCGCTCGATCCGAGCCAGGCGTTTCGCGTCGACTATTTTTGGCGGCTCATGGACGGGACGTGTGTCATCGGCGAGCTCGACGGAAAGGGGAAGTACACCTTGCAGAACGGCGAGGGTCGGGAGTCGGTCGACCCATTCGTGGCAGAACGTCAGCGAGAGTCCCATCTGACGATGCTCGGGCACAAGGTGCTTCGGTTTACGTTTGATGAACTCAAGAACCCGGGGAAGCTGGCTGAAAAGATGAGGTTGGCGGGTATTCCGCGACGGCCCGATTTGGCTGAGGAGTGGAGACGTCAGTGGTATGGGCGCTGAGAGGTTTTGTCTCGATCTGTAACATCAGGGGGCCCAATAACCCTGTACCTGTTACAGATCGAGACATTCCCCTGATGTTGCTGGGGTGGGGCTGCAACGTATTCCGTCCCCCACATCCCCTCTTCCCTCCGTTAACCGATATGCTCGACTTTAGGTCGCTGCATTAGGTGATAATGGACAAATGTTCAAGTTAATCGTGAGGGAGGAGCTCGATATGGCGTCTGCCGATCGTCCCACGTTGTTTATCAATGCGACCGTCTTGGATGGCTCGGAGCATATGGAGCCGCAGCCCGATATGGCCGTGGCCGTCGAGCGTGGCATCATCACCTGGATTGGTCCGAGCGCCGTGGCGCAGGCGCCGGCGGGCGCCGAGGTCATCGACCTGGCAGGGGCGTATCTCATGCCGGGCCTCATCAATATGCATGTGCATCTGTGCGGTTCGGGCAAACCGGTTTCGGCGGGCGATGCGGGCGCGCTGATGAAGAAGCTCGATAATCCCGTGGGGCGCGCCATCGTGCGCCATATCCTCAAGGGCAGCGCTCAGCAGCAGCTGGCAAGCGGCGTGACCACGGTGCGCGGCGCGGGCGACCCGCTGTTTGCCGATCTGGCCGTGCGCGATGCTATCGATGCCGGCAAGTATCAAGGTCCTCGCCTGGTGGCGCCGGGAACGGGCGTCACGGTGCCGGGCGGCCATGGTGCGGGCCTGTTCGCCCAGGTGGCCAACAGTCCCGCCGAGGCAGCCGAACAGGTGCGCGACCTGTATGCGCGCGGTGCCGACGTCATTAAGCTGTTCGTGACGGGCGGCGTGTTCGATGCGACCGAGGTGGGCGAGCCGGGCGTGCTGCGTATGCCGGTGGAGGTTGCCGCGGCGGCATGCAAGGCGGCGCACGATATGGGCCTTCCGGTTATGGCCCATGTCGAGAGTACCGAGGGCGTGAAGGCCGCGCTTGAGGCCGGCGTTGACACGATTGAGCACGGCGCTCCGTTGACACCCGAAATCTTGGAGCTGTATCGTGGCGCCGCGGGCACACAGCTCGAGGGGCGTGCGCCGAGTGTGACCTGCACTATCAGCCCGGCGCTGCCGTTTGTATTGCTCGACCCGGAAAAGACCCATTCGACCGATACGCAAAAGAAGAACGGCGACATCGTGTGCTCGGGCATCATCGAGAGCGCCCGTGCCGCACTGGAAGCTGGCGTTAAGGTGGGCCTTGGCACGGACTCGAGCTGCCCGTTCGTGACGCAGTACGACATGTGGCGTGAGGTGGCCTATTTTGCCAAGTATGTCGGCGTGAGCAACGCCTTCGCGCTGCACACGGCCACGCAGGTCAATGCTGAGCTACTGGGGCTGGGCGGCGAGACCGGCACGATCGAGTGCGGCAAGGCCGCCGACATTTTGGTGACGCGCAAGAATCCGCTCGATGACCTGTGCGCACTGCGTGAGCCGATGCACGTGATGTGCCGTGGTGATCTGGTGCGCAAACTCAAGGTGAAGCGTATTCCCGAGGTGGACGCCGAGCTCGACACGATTATGGCCATGCCTGCCGAGGCGTTGGCCGAGGAGCTTGCCCGCGACGGCGTGGCGTAAGCGTGCGATATGACGATGCGACAAAGGGGCAATCCCTTTGTCATAATCAAAAAAGCCGAGGTCTCAGTGCGAGGCCTCGGCTTTATTTTGTCCCATGGTATGGCGGCTATGAGCGTGTCTCCATCTTGGCGTGGCACTTGGGGCAGGTGACGCGGATCTTGCCCTTGCCCTTGGGGACGGAGAGCATCTGGCCGCAGTTGGGGCACTTGAGGTATGCCGTGGTCTTGCGACCCTTCCACATCTTCTTGGCCGTGCGCTTGGCACGCTCAAAGTCTTCCTTACTGGTGCCGGCTGCGCGTGAGGTGCTAGCCGCTGCAGCGCCGCCGCCCAAGCTGGCGACGAACTTGCCCAAGCCGGGAACATTGGCGGTCGTGGCGACAAAGGCCTCGTTCTCCTTGCGACGTGCATCGATATTTTTGGACAGGCCGCGCAGCACGCCAATCACGATTACGGCGATGGCGATCCAGCTGAGCCACTGGATACGAGCCATCGAACCAATCACGGCGATGATAATGCCTGCGAAGCCCATCACGATGGTGAGTTCGTCAGCGCCATTGCGGCCCTTCATAAAGTCATTCATGCAAATTGCCTTTCATTCGATATGCCGCACGCCTTTATACCCGATTTAGAGCAAGGGGGACAGGTTAATCTGCACCAATGTGGTGCAAACATACCTGTCCCCGGAATACCAAGACGGTGCAAACGTACCTGTCCCCAATGCCCCAATTACTTGGAGAGTTTGTCGACGACGCGTTCGATTTCGGCGAGTTTGGCGGCTTTGAGGTCTTCGTCGCCCGATTCGATTGCCGAAGTCACGCAGCCCTCGATATGCGCCTTGAGCACGTCGGCGTTAATGCGCGCGAGGAGCGCCTGTGTGGCCATGAGCTGCGTGGAGATATCGACGCAGTAGCGGTCCTCATCGACCATCCGCAAGATGCCGTCGATCTGACCACGTGCCGTTTTGAGCATACGGGTCACCGATTTGTGGTCTGCCATCATGGCGGGTCCTCGTTTCTGGTCGATCCTTCAAATACCTCGCCCTCAGTTGCGGTGAAATAGTTCTTGATTGAGGGCTTGGAGCGCTAAAACAGGAACTATTTCAGCGCAACTTCTGAAGGGTTGGTTGAGTGGCGGTTGCCGAGCGGCTATGTCGGCCGGCTATGTCGGCCGACAGCGGTGCCTGCTGGTGCGGTGGCAGCTAGGCTGCGGTCACGGACAGGGCGTGGAACTTCTCGCCGGCGCCCTCGACGGCGGCAGCGAGCTGCTCGGCGGTCACGGTGTCGGCGCACTCTACCTGGACGGTCTGGGTCTCATGGTCGGCGTCGGCGTCGGTCACGCCGGCAACGTTGAGCAGTGCCGTCTCGACAGTAGCGTCGCAGTGGCCGCACATAAGGCCGGAAGTCTTGATTGTGTATCGCATGGGTATTCCTCTCTGTTGTGTCGGCTTTCCCAGGCACCCGACCTTGACCTTCAAGCCGTCGCTCGCGTACCAAAGTACGCGTCGCTCCTCTTTCAGGTCAATCTCGGGCACCTGGAAAACCCGTTCTAAATGGACTTAATGGTGAGCTTATTTTGCCACTTTTGGCTTAAAGGATTTTAAGCGCAGCGCGTTGGACACGACGCATGCGCTCGACAGGCTCATGGCCGCGGCGCCAAACATCGGCGAGAGCTGCCACCCGGTGAGCGGGAAGAACATGCCCGCGGCGAGCGGAATGCCGATGCCGTTGTAGAACAGCGCCCAGAACAGGTCCTGCTTGATGTTGCGGATCGTGGCGCGCGAAAGCTCGATGGCGCGGGCGACATCCATGAGGTCGCTGCGCATGAGTACCACGTCGGCACCCTCCTTGGCGATGTCTGCGCCGGTGCCGATGGCAAGGCCCACGTCGGCGCGCGCCAGGGCGGGGGAGTCGTTGATGCCGTCGCCCACCATGGCGACCTTGCCGCCCGTGTCCTGCAGCTCGCGCACATGGCGCTCCTTGTCGGCGGGGAGGACGTCGGCGATGACCTGTTCGCTGCTCAGCCCCACGCGGCGGGCGATGGCCTCGGCCGTCACGCGGTTGTCGCCGGTGAGCATGCGCACGTCGACGCCAAGCGAGCGCAGTGCGACGATGGCCCCGGCGCTCGTCTCCTTGACCTCGTCAGCCACGGCGATGGTACCGACAAGCTCGCCGTTCTTGGCAAAGAACAGCGGTGTTTTGCCCTCGGCGGCGAACTGTTCGGCAAGGTCGGCGGGAACCTTCGCGCCCAGCTCGTCCATCAGGCGCACGTTGCCGGCGGCGATGACATTCTGCCCCTCGCGCGCCGTAACACCACGACCGGGCACGGCGGCAAAGTCCTCGACCATGCGCGCGACAATTCCGCGCGCCTCGCACTCGGCCATAATCGCCTCGGCCAGCGGGTGCTCGCTTGAGCGCTCCAGCGCAGCGGCCAGCTTGAGCAGCGCCTTTTCGCTCATGGCGGGCGAGCCGTCAGTGCGCGTAGCTACCACGATATCGGTCACGGCAGGCTTGCCGCGGGTGACCGTGCCCGTCTTATCGAGCACCACGGTGCCCACGCTGCGCAGGTTCTCCAGCGCCTCGGCGCTCTTGAACAGAATGCCCATCTCGGCGCCCTTGCCGGTGCCCACCATAATGGCGACGGGCGTGGCCAGGCCGAGCGCGCACGGACAACTGATCACCAGCACGGCCACGGCGGAGGTGAGCGCCTCGTTTATGCTGCCGGTCAGTGCCATCCACACCGCAAAGGTCGCGGCCGAGATCACGAACACCACGGGCACGAACACGCCGGCGACCTTGTCGGCCATGCGGGCGATGGGCGCCTTGGTGGCGTTGGCATCCTCGACGAGCTGGATAATCTTGGCGAGTGATGTCTCGGCGCCCACCCGCGTGGCGCGGAAGGTAAACGAACCGGTGCGGTTCACGGTGGCGGCGTTGACGGTGGCACCGGCGGTCTTTTCCACGGGGATGGACTCGCCGGTGAGCGCACTCTCGTCCACGGCCGAGCTGCCCTCGAGCACCACGCCATCGACGGGGATGGACTCGCCGGGGCGTACGCGCAGGACCTGGCCGGGAAGGATGCTGTCGACGTCGACGGTGGTCTCACTGCCGTCTTCCGCCACGACGGTCGCGGTCTTGGGTGCCAAGTCGATGAGTGCCTCGATAGCGCCGCCGGTTTTGGACTTGCTGCGCGTCTCGAGGTATTTGCCCACGGTGACGAGCGATAAGATCGTACCTGCGCTCTCAAAATACAAGTTGTCCATGCTCGTCATCATGGCCTCGTGGACCTGACCCGCGGCTAGCTGGTCGGCCATGATGAACATGGCGTAGAGCGACCAGGCGATGGAGGCGGTGGCGCCCACGGCAATAAGGGCGTCCATGGTGGGCGCGCCGTGCGCGAGCGATTTAAACCCGTTGATAAAGTACGCGTCGTTGACGTAGACGATGGGAATGAGCAGGACGAGCTCGGTGAGCGCGAGCGTCATGCTGTGGGTATGGTCGGTGAAAATGCCGGGCAGCGGCCAGCCGAGCATGTGCCCCATGCCTATGTAGAACAGTGGGATGAGGAATACGATCGAGATGATGAGGCGGGTGCGCATGGCAGAGGCGGCGGCCTCCAACTTTTTGGTCGGCGACTCCATATGGGTGACGCCAGACCTGGCCTGCGAGCTGCCGCTTGAGCCGGCGGCACCGGTGCCTGCGTCGACGGGTGAGGCCGAGTAGCCCGCGTGGTCGACGGCGGTGCAGATATCGTCGGGGGAGACCTGCGCGGGGTCGTAGTCGACCATCATGGAACCGGCGAGTAGGTTGACGGCGACGCTTTGGACGCCGTCGAGCTTGCTCACGGCACGGTTCACGTGCGCCTGGCAGGCGGCGCATGTCATGCCGCCTACGTCGAACTTATCTTGAGCCATGGCTTCTCCTTTCTGTGGTTCGGTGTTGAAATTGTTAATCTGCCGATACTATACACCCATACCCCCTGGGGGTATCCAGTACAGAAAGAAATGTATGACATTTCGTTACAGATGAGGGTGATTGGTTGGCCGATGGACCGTCTCAACCAATCATCTCAATCTGTAACGTCTGGACCGGTTTTTGGGTTTTAACTGTTACAGATCGAGACAATTGCCGGGGAGGGGTCCCGTCACGGCAAGACGCCCGCTCTCTAGATACAGAATCCGGGGATCACACAGGTTCGTTTGTTTGGCTTTTCCGCAGGCGTTGCGTACGTAAAGACGTCGCCGTCGTGTCCAACGCGATTCAAATAGAGCGTGCCTTCGGTCTCCGATGAGTCGGGGCTCACCGTGCGCTCCCACCAGCAGGTGTCCTTGCCCTTCCACTGGCGGACCATCGTCTCGTTCGTGGAATACGGGCTCACCTTGAGCTCGCGGAAGAGCTGATACTCCTTGCCCTCGCCGTTGTAGATGTCTGCCAGGTAGTGATAGTCCTTGGCAAACGAATCGGGCGGTTGCGTACCGCACAGCTCGACCATGGCGGGCAGCCAAAGGGTTGCGGGCAACTCGCTCAGACACGATGCACTGTTGGCGGCGCCCACATTGTTCGAGACCTTCTTGACCCCTTTAATGAGTGCGCGCAACTCGTTGGGCAGCAGCTTAAGGCCGTCGCCGTTGAGCCATTCCCGCAGCTCGCAATCTGCCCAGCCGGAGCTCGGCGGTTCAGCCGCAGCGTTGCGCTCGGCAATACCCGCATCGAACAAAAACGTCAGTCCGGCCTTGCCCGTCCCGTCCAGAAGTTCATCGTGGCGGATGCCCACAAGCTGCGCGCCAACCTGCAGCCCGTTGGTGAGCGTGACACGCTTGGTACACGGATAGGGGATACGCCCATCGGCATCGAGCAGGTGATAGCGCTGGGCAATCTCGCGTGCCTCGCTACGGGTCTCGGCGGCCTTAATCTTGAGCGAAATCTCCTGCAGCTGATCCCAGGCGTAGTCGTCAAGCGTACCGCGGATGCCGTCCAGGTAGTCGGGGATGCCAAAGCCATGGGTTGCCGCGCCAACGACGCTGAGCCCCGCAACGACTGCAACGACGCACCGATAATAAACCGGCGGCGGGTCATGGCATCGTGCCGGGCCTGCACCAGAATCTCTCGCGCGCGCTCGCCGGCGACGTCGACCTTAAGGTGCGTACCGGAGTCGATGTCGATTGCGGCGTCACTGCCTGCGCCCTCGCGGCCCTCGGATTCGGCGTCGGTGAGGTATGCCGAGAGCACCTCGAGCATCTGCTGCTCGGTGGGACGATCGCACTGCTCGACTGAGAGACCCTTCATGATGATCTGGACGAGCGCCTCATCGCCCTCGCAGCGCGGCTCGAGCGGTGCCGGCTTGGTCTTGGTCTTTACGAGATAGAACGAGCCGGTTGCAGCGGCGTCCGTCGACTCAAAGTCAAACGGTTTGCGACCGCTGTAGAGCTGGTACAGAATGCTCGAAAGCGCATAGACGTCGATTGCCGGCGAACGGCGAAGGGCCGCGATGCCTTCGATATCCTGCGTGAGCATCTCGGGCGCGGCGTATGCGGGCGTGGCAAAACGCCAGATGTCGGCGCGCCGGGTGATCGTGTCGTCGCCGAGAGCCATGGTCGCGGAGCCCATGTCGATGAGGCAGGGGTCAAAGGAACAATCAGCAATCTGCTGCTCGAGCGTTCGGCTAGTGGTGCGGAACATGATATTGGCAGGCGACAGGTCGCGATGGATGACCGGATTCACGAGGCCTTGGGTTATCAAGAGCGCACGAAGCACGGCGTTTCCGACGGCGGCGACCATCTGGGTGGTCAGCCCGCCCGAGGCGTCGTGCGGAAGCAGGGGCAGCGCCTGCTTGAGCGAGGTGCCCTCGACCCACTCCATGAGGATGAGAGGGTCATCCTCGCACGATCCGTAGCCATAGACGCGCGGAAATCCGCGCAGGTGCGAGACGGTACACAGATGACGGTACTCCTCGAACAGCGCGGCGGTGCTGGCCAGGTGCGCTGCCGATTGCTCGGCGGAGCGGTCGGGGGCTTGGCCGGAAAGGATGGCGTTGTCCTTGAGTAGCTTGACGGCAAAGACCTCGCCGCTCGTGTTGGTCGCGCGCAGCACGTGTCCGATGTTGCCGTTGTTGCGGTGGGCCGTCTGGAGAATAAGCGTCATAAACCGACGCTTGGCGTTGTCCTCGGCGCTGGGGTCGACCGCCACGGCGGTGTCGAACGTGTCAAGACGGATGAGTTTGTCGCCATAGGCGCTATCGGTAGTATCCATGGCGTTCCTTTGTCTGGCATGGGTTGCCGCGCGTATACGTGAGCAGTGCGGATATCGGTAAAGTACCATGATAGCCGCACTGCCCACGCATACCGCTGAGTATTGTCGTTTACGACGCAGAAGGTAGAAGACGAAAGACGGACGGCGACCGTCTTCCGATCGCCGTCCGCGCTAGTCCACAATGACAAGGAATGTCGTATAGAGACCCAAATGAAGTCTGTCGCTGTTGGCGATTTCCACGGGGGGATAGATCTTGCCGGGCTCGCGTTGGTCGCGCGGCGGCTCAATCACAATATCGCCGTCGCGCGCGCCCGATTCGAGCACCGTGCCGTTGGTCGATCCAAGGCCCTGGGCGTACCAGTGCTCACCCTCAAGCCAAATGCGAAGATGCTCGCGCGATGCGTCGGCGCCCACATCGGTGATGCTGGGCGAGGTTTTGGGCAGAGAACCAATCACGGTGCCGTGCGGATCGCGTGTGAGGGGATGGATTTGCATGTCGGCGCAGTTGTCGGCATGGGTTCTGAGCAGACCGAGGTTGGGGGCGACGGTGCGCGGCTGCTCCAGGCTGCTCATAAAGCCACGTCCGACGGTAGTTTCGGTGGTGCCAAAGTGCTCGCCCGTCTTGCTGTCGCAAAAGCGCTCGACGGTGGCCACGCCCTGAACGGGATCGGCGAGCGCCCCCGTTGCCACAAAGAGCATAAGGTAAAGCGTGCTTTTCTCGCGCACGGCATTGCCGTCAAAGTTGTCGATGCGATTGAGGGCATTTGCATATAGGCGGCTGTCCAGCTTGTAGCTGGTGAGAGCCGACATCATTTCGTTGGCGGCCGGACCGCGATAGTGCTCGGCGATTGCCCGATAGGCGGACTCGCCGCCGCCGAGCTTGCTGCAGATTGCCGAGGAAAGGTTGAGCGTGGTGACGGTAAAGTCGCTGTAGATGGAGGGCGCGCACTGGTCAGGCTTGCGATGGACGATGTAACGGGTGAGATACGAGCGGTTGGAAGAGCATTTCTCGAGCAGGGTACTGCCGAGATAAGAGTTTCCATTGATGAGCATTCGGGCGATCTCGAGATGTTTAAGACCGCCGAACGAGCGAATATCGTTATAGAGGACCGAGCAAGGCGTCTCTGCTGCCACGGATACCTCCTTTGATTGCTTCCTAGCCAATATGGCGATAGGAATTAATGGCCCCCGGTGGGCGACGTATTAAATGGCTGCGCAATATATAGCGTAACCAAAGCAACATTATAGGCCACATGTTCGAAATTGCAGGAAGACCGAGAGATTTGGTTTGGACTGGACGGAAATCCCCCTCTGTCTTGATCTATAACAATTAGGACCGATTTTACTCGGTAATTGTTACAGATTGAGACGCTTGTGAACCGTGTCGACCGTTTGTCTCGATCTGTAACACGTAGAGGAAGATTCGCCCTGTAGATGTTACAGATTGAGACAATCAGCCGGGCCCACCTCGTCCGCCTCGTCATCTGTGGTTTACGTGGGGGCATGCGAAGCACGGGTATACTAACCGGCGGCGAATCTGCTCCATCGCTTAGAGCTGCTGCGTCTGGACGGCGCGTGATAGGGCTGCCAAAGCGATCGCCAGCGTGCTGAGCAACGTCCTCTCTGTGCGCACCCGTTTTTGTATGTATTAGCGCACTACCAAGCACGCCCGCGCGGCCGCATGCCGTGCCCATTGCGCGTGCAGATAAGGAACAACGACATATGCGTAATTCTGTATCCGACGTCACGGACGCCGAGATTCTGGACGAGACCCGCGAGGCCATGACCCAGGCTGCCTTCGATGCCGCCGATGAGGCCAGTGCCGCCCAGGCCGTCGAGTCCGCTACCGAGAGTCTGCCCGCCTTTGACGAGCTGGGCCTTTCCGACGAGATGCTTCGTGCCATCGAGAACCTGGGCTACACGGCGCCCACGCCCGTTCAGGCCGGCTCCATCCCCGTGGTACTCGAGGGTCGCGACCTGCTTGCCGCCGCTCAGACCGGCACCGGCAAGACGGCCGCCTTCTTGCTGCCGACCATGAACAATCTGGAGCACATCGCTCCGCCCAAGCCCGTGCGCGAGCGTGGCGGCCGCAACCGCCGTCGCGGTGCCAAGAAGCCCGAGGGCAACGGCCGCGGCCCCGTGATGCTCGTCATCACCCCCACGCGCGAGCTTGCCCAGCAGATCGACGAAGTCGCCGGCAAGATTGCCGACGTCACCGGCCATGTTGCCGTGACCGTCGTGGGCGGCGTGAGCTACAAGCCCCAGACCGCGGCGCTCAAGTACGGCTGCGACATTCTGGTCGCCACGCCGGGCCGTCTGGTCGATCTGATCGAGCAGGGCGCTTGCCACCTGGACGAGGTCAAGGTGCTGGTGCTCGACGAGGCCGACCGCATGCTCGACATGGGCTTTTTGCCCGCCGTTCGCCGTATTGTGCGCGAGACGCCGGCCGAGCGTCAGACGCTGCTGTTCTCGGCCACGCTCGACGAGGAGGCCGTGGGCGAGATTACCGACCTGGTGAGCGACCCGGCCCGCGTGGAGATCGCGCCTGCCACGTCGACCGCCGACACCGTCGACCAGTTTGTGTTCCCGGTGTCCATCGAGGCCAAGAACAACCTGCTGCCCGAGTTCCTCAAAAAGGAGGGCCCGGAGCGCACTATCGTCTTTATGCGTACCAAGCACCGCGCCGACAGCTGCTGCCGCCGTCTGGAGCGCAAGGGCATCAAGGCCGCCGCGATCCACGGCAACCGCAGCCAGGCCCAGCGCGAGCGCGCGCTTTCGGCCTTCCGCGACGGCACCGTCGACGTGCTGGTGGCAACCGACGTGCTTGCCCGCGGCATCGACATCAGCGACGTGCGCTACGTCGTGAACTTTGACGTGCCGGCCGAGCCGACCGACTACATCCACCGTATTGGCCGTACGGGTCGTGCCGGCGAGCTGGGCTGGGCCATCACGTTTGTGACCGAGCAGGATGTCGATGAGTTCTACGAGATCGAGAAGCTCATGGACAAGACCGCCGACATCTACGAGGCCGGCGACCTGCATGTGGGCCCCAATCCGCCCGCGGTTGACCCCGAGCGCGATCCTGCGGCCTTTAAGGTGAAGAAGAAGACCAAGCGCGGCAAGTCCAAGAGTAAGAAGAAGCTTGAGCAGGCGCGTCGCGACGGCAAGCGCAACGGCGACGATTACGGCGATGTGGCTGGTCGTTCCAACCGCGGTCGCGACGAGCGTCGAGGCGACGGCGAGCGTCCGAGCCGTCCCAAGCGCGGCGGCAAGACCCGCGTGCGCGAGGGCGTTCAGGCTCGCGTGGACGAGGCCGTGGAGAGCGTGGCCCGCGAGGTGGCTGCCGAGGAGCGCGGCGGTGCTGTCGAGCAGGCCCCGCGCGGCAACCGTGCCGAGCGCCGTGCCAAGCAGTTCCAGGGCGAGGCGCATCGCCGTCGCCGCGAGGACGAGGACCGCGGCGGTCGTCGCCGTGTTGAGCGCGAGGACGAGGGCCGTGGCTCGCGTAGCGGCAAGCGTGGTGCGGGCAACCGTCGTCGTTCCGGCCGTGATGATGAGCGCAGTGGCCGTGACGAGCGTCGCGGCGGCGAGGGTCGCGGCGAGCGTGGCACCCGCAGCGGTGAGTCCCGTGGCAGCAAGCGCTTTGAAGAGCGCGGCAGTCGTGGCGGCGAGCGTCGCGAGAGTGCTCGCGGTAACGGCAGCCGCAGCGGCGCTGGTCGTTCTAACGAGTCGCGTGATCGTCGCGATCCGCGTGCCAGCCGCGATCGCCGCGATGATTGGCGCAACTACGACGATACCCGCGAGGAGCGTCGCGGCGGCTACCGTGGTGGTCGCGGCGGCAACCAGGCCGGCTCCCGTGGCGGTCGTGCCGGCGGTCGCGATAACCGTGGCAGCTATGGCAACGGCCGTGGCGGCAAGCGCGGCGGCAGCTCCCGTCGTCCCGGTGACGGCGGCGGCAAGCGCAAATAACACACGCATCGCCCGCTAGAGCGAGGTGAACCAAGGGCCCCGAGCAACTACGCTCGGGGCCCTTTTTGGTGCAAGGGGGACAGGTTGGTTTGCACCAACGTCTTGAAGTTGCGGTGGAATACGGACCGTTTTGGCCTTTTGAGCGGCTTTTCAGTCCCTATTTCACCGCAACTCATGATTGGTGCAAAGTAACCTGTCCACGATGCACCAGAGTGAGGAGTGTCCCCAAGTGCCGCATTGTGGGTAACGCGTTTTATCAAATATGGCATTTATCTGCGATAATGTTCATTTTCACCGCTGATGGTGACATTTCATACCGCCTGCCGAACTGCGTGGAGACCTAACAACTTTTTAGGTCAGTGTTGTGCGTGTAGCAATTTCGCCCGGCCTCGCCTCCGGGCTGCCATGTGAGAGGGGATCTTATGGCTCGACTGCACGTAATGGAACGCAGCCACGCTCAGGCCGTCATGGACGACCTGCACGATGCACTCGGACGTCGTCTGGCGGTGAGTTCACTCGCCCCGTGCCCCGTCGAGTTTACGGCGGCGCTCGTCAACCTGTGCTCCACCCAGAGCTGCGGCAAGTGCACGCCCTGCCGCGTGGGCCTGAGCGCGCTGAGCGACCTGCTCGCCGATGTGCTCGAGGGCCGCGCCGACGAGTCCACGCTCAACTTGATTGAGCGCACGGCCCGCACCATCTACCTTTCGAGCGACTGCGCCATCGGCTACGAAGCTGGCGCCATGGCACTCACGGCCATTCGCGGCTTCCGCGACGATTTTGAGCACCACATCCGCGAGCACTCCTGCGGCTTTGACCGCGAGGCTCGCGTCCCGTGTGTCTCGGGCTGCCCGGCGCACGTCGACATTCCTGGTTACATCTCGCTCGTCGTGGCAGGCCGTTATGCCGACGCCGTCAAGGTCATCCGCAAGAACAACCCGCTACCGCTCGTCTGTGGCCTGGTGTGCGAGCATCCCTGCGAGATGCATTGCCGCCGTGGCATGGTCGACGACCCCATGAACATCCTCGCCCTCAAGCGTTTTGCCGTTGAGCATAGCGACCTCAACGACCACAAGCCACATGTAGTGGACAACACCGGTAAGCGCGTCGCCGTGATCGGCGGCGGCCCGGCCGGCCTTTCCTGTGCCTACTACCTGGCCGTGATGGGCCACAAGGTGACCATTTTTGAGCAGCGCCACCACTTGGGCGGCATGCTGCGCTACGGCATCCCCAGCTATCGTCTGCCGCGCGAGCGCCTGCAGGCCGAGATCGACTGGATCTTGAGCGCCGGCATCGACGTGGAGCTCGACCACTCCGTGAGCGGCGAGGAGCTCGCCCGTCTGCGCGACGAGTTCGATGCCGTCTACCTGGCCATCGGTGCCCACAGTGACAAGAAGCTCGGCCTTCCGGGTGAAGAGGCGCCCGGCGTGGAATCGGCCGTCAAGATGCTGCGCGCCATCGGCGATGACGAGCTGCCCGACCTGAGCGGCCAGCGCGTGTGCGTCATCGGCGGCGGCAACGTTGCCATGGACGTGGCACGCTCCGCCGTGCGCTGCGGTGCGAAAAGGTAAGCATCGTCTACCGCCGTCGCATCTGCGATATGACGGCCCAGGACGCCGAGATTGCCGGTGCCCAGGCCGAGGGCTGTGAGGTGCTGGAGCTGACGGCCCCGCTCGCCATCGAGACGGGCGAGGACGGTCGCGTGAGCGGCCTGCGCGTGCAGCCGCAGATTATCGGCGAGCCCCGTCGCGGTCGTCCGGCTCCGCGTGCCGCCGCCACACCCGAGCGCGTCATCCCCTGCGAGCGTGTGTTCGTCGCCATTGGTCAGGACATCGACTCCAAGCCGTTTGAGGACATGGGCATCGCCTGTAAGTGGGGCTGCGTGGTCACCGATTCGGACGGTGCCGTGCCCAACTTCGACGGCCTCTTTAGCGGCGGCGACTGCCAGACCGGTCCCGCCACCGTCATCCGTGCCATCAACGCCGGCCGCGTGGCTTCGGCAAATATCGACCGCTACCTGGGCTTCGACCACAAGATCAAGCTCGACGTGGAGCTGCCGACCGTGCAGTTTAAGGGCAAGCACGAGTGCGGCCGCTGCGAGCTGGGTGAGCGCGAGGCCGGCGAGCGTATTCACGATTGGAATCTGGTCGAGCAGGGCCTTACCGAGGAGGAGGCGCGCCAGGAGGCAAGCCGCTGCCTGCGTTGCGACCACTTTGGCTTTGGCGCGTTCCGCGGAGGGAGGAGCCTGGAATGGTAGAGCTCAACAACCCCACTGTCAGCGACAACACCGAAAGCGGAGCACTCAATATGGTCAAGCTCACTATCGATAATTACGAGGTCGTGGTACCCGAGCACACCACGATCCTGGACGCGGCCAAGTCCGTCGGTATCCAGATTCCCACCCTGTGCTACCTGCGCGATCTAAACGAGATCGGCGGCTGCCGCGTGTGCGTGGTCGAAGTCGAGGGCTGCGATCAGCTGGTTGCCGCCTGCAACAACTACGTGCTCGACGGCATGGTGGTCCACACCAACAGCCCCAAGGCTCGCGAGGCCCGTCGCACCAACGTGCAGCTGCTGCTGTCCCAGCACGATTCGCAGTGCACGAGCTGCGTGCGCAGCGGCAACTGCAACCTACAGACCATCGCCAACGACCTGGGTATTTTTTATCTGCCGTATCAAAGGCATTTGGCGGGCGAGGGCTGGGATTTCGATTTTCCCATCATCCGCGAAAACGACAAGTGCATTAAATGCATGCGCTGTATCAAGGTGTGCGAGAGCGTGCAGGGGCTAGGGATTTGGGACCTGACCAACCGCGCCACGCATACCGCCGTGGGTACCCGCGGGCGCGCGCCGATCGGCAAGACCGAATGCGTCGCGTGCGGCCAGTGCATAACGCATTGCCCGACGGGCGCACTGCGCGAGCGCGACGATACCGAGACCGTGTTCGATGCTCTCGCCGATCCCGACAAGATCGTGCTGGTGCAGATTGCGCCGGCCGTGCGCAGCGCCTGGGGCGAGGAGCTCGGCATATCTCGCGAGGAGGCTACCGTTGAGCGCTTGGCTTGCGCGCTGCGCCGCGTTGGCTTTGAGTACGTGTTCGATACCGATTTCTCGGCCGACCTCACCATTATGGAAGAGGGCTCCGAGCTGCTCAAGCGCCTGGGCGAGGCCGCCAAGGGCGAGGGCGACAGCCGCAGCTGGCCCATGTTCACGAGCTGCTGCCCGGGCTGGGTACGCTTTGTGAAGGCGCGTTACCCCGAGTTTGTCGACAGCCTGTCCACGTCCAAGTCGCCGCAGCAGATGTTCGGCGCCATCGCCAAGACCTACTACGCCAAGGTGCTGGGCGTGGAGCCCGAGCGCCTGTTTGTGGTGTCCGTGATGCCGTGCACGGCCAAGAAGGCCGAGTGCGCGCTGCCGAGCATGGTGGGCGAGGGCGGCACGCCCGATGTGGACGTTGCGCTGACGGTGCGCGAGATGGTGCGCATGGTCCGCGCGAGCCACGTGAGCGTGGATACGCTAGTTGAGGAGCCGCTCGATACGCCGCTGGGCTTTGGCACGGGTGCGGGTGTGATCTTTGGCGCCACGGGCGGCGTGATGGAGGCCGCCGTGCGCTCGGCCTATTACCTGGTGACGGGCAAGAACCCCGACGCCGACTTCTTTACCGATGTGCGCGGCCTGGACGGCTGGAAGGAGGCCGTGGCCGATATCGATGGCACCAAGGTGCGCGTCGCCGTGGCACACGGGCTGGGCAACGCTGCCCGTCTGCTCGACGCGATTCGCGACGGCCGCGTGAGCTATGACTTCGTTGAGGTTATGGCGTGCCCGGGCGGCTGCGTCGGTGGCGGCGGTCAGCCCATCCACGACGGCTGCGAGCTGGCAGCCGAGCGTGGCCAGGTGCTCTGGGGCCTGGATGCCGCTGCGGACATTCGTTTCTCGCACGAGAATCCCGATGTCCAGGCGTGCTACCGCGAGTTCTTGGGCGAGCCGCTCTCGCCGCTGGCCGAGGAATTGCTGCATACCGACCATCACGCATGGACGATGCCCAACGAGGGGACGTGCTAGCGATGCGCGCGTTTGATTTTGAAATGTCGCGCCGGGGGTTTGCCTCGGCGCTCGCCGCGGGCGCCCTGTCACTTGCGCTCGCGGGCTGTGGCGGCGGGGCTGCCGGTGCCGGGTCCGCCGCGGGCTCGGCTGCCACGGACGGCGCCGGTGCTGCTGCAGAGCCGGTCGAGGTGCACGTCGCCTCGCTCAAGGGGCCGACCTCGATTGGTCTGGTGCAGTTTATGGACCGGGCGGCCGATGGCGAGACGGACAATGAGTTCGACTTTGCGATAAATACTGCCGCCGATGAGATTGTGCCCAAGGTCATTCAGGGCGATATCGACATTGCCCTGGTACCCGCCAACGTGGCGAGCGTACTCTACAACAAGACCGAGGGCGCGGTGCAGGTCATCGACATCAACACGCTGGGTGTGCTGAACGTTGTGACGGGCGACGCGAATGTGGCCTCGTTTGGCGATCTGGCGGGTCGCACCGTCTACATGACGGGCAAGGGCACCACACCGGAGTACGTCATGAACTACCTGCTGGAGCGCGCGGGCTTGGCCGGTCAGGTGACGCTCGAGTTTAAGAGCGAGCCTACCGAGGTGCTCTCGGCTCTGCTTGCCGACCCGACTGCCGTGGGCGTGCTACCCGAGCCGTTCAAGACGGCGGCCATCGCCAAGAGCGAGGGCAAGCTGTCGGCACAGGTGAGCCTGACCGATGTGTGGGACGAGCTGGCAGGAGACACGGGCTCGCGCTTGCTGACGGGTGTGACCGTGGTGCGCCGTGCCTTTGCCGAGGAGCATCCCGAGGCCGTGGCGGAATTCCTGAGCTGCCATGAGGCGAGCGTGAAGGCCGTCAATGCGGCGCCGGCAGACTGGGCGCAGGCCGTAGTCGATGCGGGTATCGTCGATAACGCCACGATTGCCGAAAAGGCGATTCCCGGGTGCATGCTCGTGTGCCAGACGGGGAAGGATATGAGGGCGGCGCTCGGTGGGTACCTGAAGGTGCTGGCCGATGCGGACGCGAGCGCCGTGGGCGGCAAACTCCCGGCTGATGATTTCTACTACATGGAGTAACCCGTGCGTGCGTTTGCTCGACAAATGATAGAGCGTATGAAGGCGGTGGCGGCAGCAGGTGCCGTTGCCGCCTTTTGGCTTGCCGTGTGGGTGCTGGTGGCGGGTCTCGTGGCGCAGCCGTTGATTTTGCCGGGGCCGGGCGCTGTCGTGGTGGCGTTGCTGCGACTGGTATGCGATGCCGGCACATGGGCGATTCTGGTGGGCTCGGGTGCGCGAATCTTGGGCGGGCTGGCGCTTGCCGCGGTGTGTGGTGGCGTACTGGCGGGAGTCTCGGTGCGATCGCTGACGTTTGCCCGCTTGGTGGCGCCGGCGCTTTCGTTTGTTAAGGCGACACCGGTTGCCTGCGTGGTGGTCCTGCTGCTCATTTGGTTGGGGTCGGCGCGCGTGAGCATTGCGGCGGTCTTTTTGATGGCACTTCCGGGCGTGTATTTTTCGTTGGTCGAGGGTTTGACGCAAGCGGATAAACCGCTGGAGCAGATGTTTCGTCTGCATGGCGTGCGGGTCTGGCGACTGTTTTGTGCCCATACCTGGCGCGAAGTCCTGCCGTTTGTGCTTTCGTGCGCCCGCGCTGTGATCGGCATGAGCTGGAAGGCTGGCGTGGCGGCGGAGCTCATCGGCATGGCGACGGACACCGTGGGCGAACGCATCTATCAGGCGAAGCTGCTCATCGAGACGGCTGATCTGCTGGCGTGGACCGTGCTGGTCGTTGCCGCCTCGTGGGCGTGTGAGCGCGTGCTGGTGTGGCTGCTGCGGGTTTCGGGACCCGTGGCGTGGCGCGCGGCCGTGCGGGCACATGGGCATGGACTGCGCGGGCGTACAGGGGCTGCGAGCGATGGTGCTGCAGCGGAGCTTGCGCTTGCCGTGGGCGACCGGGCGCCCTGGTCGCCGGCGCTCGACGGACTGGTGCTTCATGTGCCCGCCGGTGGACGCACCTGTGTGATGGGCGCTTCGGGCGTGGGCAAGTCGACGTTGCTTGCGCTGGTGGCGGGGGAGTGCGCACCGTGCTCCATGGTGTTTCAGGACGTGCGCCTGGTCGAGGACGCCTCTGCTTTGGATAACGTGCTGGTGTGCGCCGACGCGCGCGTGGACGCCTCGAGTGCCGCGGCCCTGTTGCGCCTGCTGGTGCCGGGGGTCGATGTGCATGCCCGCGTGGCCGAGCTCTCGGGCGGGCAGCGCCGTCGCGTCGAGATTGCCCGAGCCCTGCTGTGTCCGGGCGGCGCAGTGATTCTGGACGAGCCCTTTACCGGTCTAGACATCGCTGCGCGCGACGCGTGCACCGAGGTCGTGCTCGACTTGCTCGACGGCCGTATGCTGTTGTTTGCCACGCACGATGCCGCTGACGCTCGGGCCCTCAATATCTCGGACATCATCACGCTCTAAAGACTTACTCAGCAACAAATTGATCCGTTTTTTCTCCGTCCCCATGGGGTCGGGTATGGTATTCTATCTGTGGGGTAATACTTAGGAATACCAAGTAATACCAACGCCGTAGAACAAACTCCAGATGCGGGCCAATCGGGTTGCCTTCACAGCCCGTCGCCCAGCCGCGTGGCCCGCATCCATCCGCACCACCGTCGTTTCAAAAAGGAAGCGCCATGGCAGAACACATGACCCCGGTTGTCGCGAAGGTCTTGCCCGAGGAAAAGGCGGCCTTCGCGGCGGCAACCCAGCTCGTGGGCACTACGCCGTCCAACGCCATCCGCATGTTTATCGCCGCCTTCAATCGCTGCGGCACCTTTCCGTTCGACATTTCGCCCAACGGGGCCTTTGGCGCTGCGCCCGATTCTCATCAACAATGACTGTCCCAAACTGCCGGCACTTGGGGACGTTCCTTTTCTGCCGGCAGTTAAGGAACGTCCCTAAGTGCCGGGTTTTGAGGAGGTTGGCATGCTCAATGCGATGATTTGGGCGCTTGCCTGTTTTGGTGTTGTTGCTGCCGATATTGCCCTGAGCATGGTTCTGTTTTCTGTTCTCGATGCCGTGTCGGTGCTGACGGGCTATCCGATCGACAATCTCGATATCCAATGGTTCCAGGCTGCCGCTCAGACGGCGTCATTTTTGATGGCGCTGCTGTGGTGGCGCTATCTGTGGCCCCGCTCCTTCATGGCGCGCCGGCAAGGCGAGCGCCCGCTCGGCGGGGGAGCAGGCGCGGCATGGAAGCGCATTGCCTGCGTTGTCGTGATCGGCCTATCCATGCAGGTGGTCATTAGCTACCTATGCGACGGCGTACTGTCGCTGCTGCCCGAGGTCGCGGCAGGCTATAGCGAGCTCGTCGAGGAAACGGGCATGGGCGATACCAGCCTTCTTGCCGTCCTGACCACGGTGCTCGGCGCGCCGTTTTGCGAAGAGCTCCTGGTACGCGGCATCATCTTTGAGTTTTCGCTGCGTGCGTTTAACCCACAGTGCCGTCCGCTCTGGAAACGCCGGCGCCGCGCGAACGCGCAAGACGGCGCCATAGTGCCCTGGGCGGCCCCGAGTACCTGGGGCGTCGCCGCGGCAATCGTGCTGCAGGCGGCGGTCTTCGGCTTTATGCACATGAACTGGGTGCAGGGCTGCTACGCGGGCGCTGCCGGCCTCATTTTTGGTTGGGTACTCGTGACCACCGGAAAGCTTCGCTACACGATTCTGCTGCACTTTGCGTTTAATGCCGGGTCGTATCTCATGGGGCTGCTGTGGTTTGTGAGCACACCGCTCGACGTTGTGGTCACGGTTGGCATCGCCGGCTTTGTGCTGGTAGAGGCGATGCGCTCGCTGCTTCGATTGCGCATTCCCGTGTCGCGCGAAGCTGATCGGTCTGAGTAATAACGCCTTTAATTAGACCGATGCGTCCTGAACGCACCTGGCGTTTCGCCGAATGCTTCTTTAAATTTTGAGTAAAAGAATGACATGTTGGAGATGCCGACTTTTCGGGCTACATACTGCACGCTGCGCTCGGTGTTATTGAGAAGATATGCCGCCTCTGTGAGCTGCTGGTTGAGCTTGATTTGCGAAAACGTTTTGCCGGTTTTTTGCTTGATCAAGCTGCTGAGATAGCTGGTGCTATAACCCGTATCGCTCGCAATGCTTTCGAGTGTGCAGTCGCCGTAGCTTCGCTCAATATGATTCAGAATCGACACGATGCGTTCGTCCGACATGATCGCCTGGTTATCAGTTGCGGAGCGTCGGTACAGTCCTCGAATGAGAACAAGGAATAGGCTGACGGCGAGGTGCCTCATGAGTTCATTGGAATAGGCATCTTTAAAGTGATATTCGATAAAGAGCATCTCGATGAGGCGTCGCGCATGTCGGGCGTATTCCTCTGGAAGAATGAGATATTTTCGGGCCTCGCGGTTTTTGGACACATAATCAAATAGAAGATTCGTTAATGGTGACGCGCCGGGTAGCTGGCTCAGGAACAACGAATCGAACATTTCTTTTTTGAAGACGATCGAAATGACGATATCATGCTCGCCCTTAACGTATGGAACGCTTCTGACTACGCCGGTGTTGCAAATGAGCACGTCGCCCTTTTTAAGGAGTAGTCGCCGTCCGTTGACGATAAACGTGCAGACGCCGTCGTACACGTAGTTAAGCTCCATATCCCGATTGATATGAGGAGGAATATCGGTAAAGCGCGACTCCTTGATAAGGCCCACGGGGTTTTCGTCGAGAGTTTCTTTCCAATCAAACAGATAGACCTCTTCGCCGTTAATGGTTGTGGTTTCCACCCTGTTATATCGCGGGCTGAGCTCTCCCGGATGTGTGCGATGCCACTCTTCGGTCTCGGTATGCGTATAGAGCAGCTGTTTGAGATTCGAATCCATGGGGTGCTCCAGGGGTGAACGGTAGAATCGATGCCTTAAACGGTATTATATCTAAAAAAATGTTATAAACCCACGCTTTCTATGCGATATCTTATGCATCTTGTTCTTCCTAGTATTGGGTTATCCGCTGGAGCATCCGATCAAGGAGGGCAAATGAGTAAGTTAAAACGTGGGTTTGACTCCGACTTTTTATGGGGCGGAGCCATATCGTGCTCGCAGGCCGATGGCGCCTGGAATGAGGGCGGAAAGGGAAAGTCGACGCAGGATTGTCGATGGCTGGATGGCACCTGGACTCATGACCAGATTGAGGACAAGCATCAAAACAACCCCTTCTGCCATGACGAGCTAATGAACGCTCTCGCAGATGATGGCGTTGAGTTCTACCCGTTTAGGCGCGGCAACGACTTCTATCATCACTATCGTGAGGACATCGCGCTTTTTGCGGAGATGGGTCTCAAGCTGTTCCGCACCTCTATTTGTTGGAGCCGAATCTATCCTAACGGAGATGACCTTGAGCCTAACCGCGAAGGCATCGAGTGGTATCGAAGCATGCTGGGTGAGTGCAAAAAGCACGGCATTAAGACCTTCGTCACCATGCTCCACTATGACATCCCGGTAAATCTTGTCACCACATATGGGGGATGGAAGAATCGCAAGACGATTGATTTCTTCGCCCGCTATGTCGAGACGATCGTTACGGAATTGGGCGATCTGGTCGATTTCTGGCTGCCTTTTAACGAGTTCAATGCAGCGCGTTTTTCCCCTTGGGACGGGGTCTGTCTGGTCAAAGACGAAGAGGGAGAGAACTTCGATCGAGCCATCTTCCAGTGCCTGCACCACGAGTTCGTTGCCAATGCGCGTGCCGTCGAGATTGTCCATCGTCTTTCGCCCGATATTCCCGTTGGCGGCATGATCGCTCGATTCTGTACGTATCCTGCCACCTGCCGTCCCGAAGATAACATGCAGGCTATTCACGACGACCAGTATTCCAACTGGTTCTATACGGACGTGATGGCTCGTGGAAAATACCCCGCTTATATGAATCGCTATTTCGATGCGTGCGATATCGAGATTCAAATGGAACCGGGCGATGAAGAGCTCATCGCTCGCAACACGGTCGACTTCCTGGCCTTCTCGTACTACTTTTCCCAGGTATCTACCTGCGATCAGGGATGGGAGAAGACTGCGGGAAATCTGGTCATGGCAAACAAGAACCCTTATCTCGAGACGAGTGAGTGGGGCTGGCAGCTCGATCCCATTGGCTTGAGGGTTACCCTTAACCAGATGTATGACCGCTATGGGCTGCCCCTGTATATCGCCGAGAACGGCCTCGGTACATCTGATGTGGTCGAGGAGGATGGCAGCATCCACGACGAGTATCGAATCGATT
Source organism: Collinsella aerofaciens (assembly GCA_048532905.1). GTDB lineage: Bacteria > Actinomycetota > Coriobacteriia > Coriobacteriales > Coriobacteriaceae > Collinsella > Collinsella aerofaciens_CB. The sequence goes on along the minus strand of DBGFTB010000051.1, from coordinate 73,297 downwards.
ATTTGCGCCAGCACATAAAGTGCCTTAAAGAGGCGGTGATCGATGGCGTTGACGTGCGCGGATATATGATCTGGGGATTCATTGACCTTGTTGCCTGCGGCCCGCTAACGATGGACAAGCGATACGGGCTTATCTATGTCGATCTGGATAATTGCGGCAACGGCACTGCGGAGCGCTTGCGTAAAGACTCTTTCTATTGGTATCAGAAATGTATCGCCACTAATGGCGAGGATCTTGGGTAGGAGTGATTGCTGTGGCAGACAAGAAGGAACTGGCCGCTCGTGTCCTCGAGCTCGTGGGCGGCGCCGATAACGTTGTTATGGCAACGCACTGCATTACAAGGCTCAGATTCAACCTGAAGGACGATAGCAAGGCAGACCTGGAGGCCCTTAAGACGCTTGACGGCGCCTTGGGCGCGCAGGTTAAAGACGGGCGGTGGCAGGTTATCATCGGCGCCAGCGTGGGGTCGGTATATGACGAATTGGAGCCCATGCTAGGCGACAGGATGGGTGGCGAGGTCTCCGCCGATGCCGAGCAGCCTGAGCTCCAAAAAGGTTCGGCTCGCGTATTCGATATCATCACCGGCATTTTCTCCGCTATCATTCCCGCGCTGGTGGCGGGAGGTATCGTAAAGGGCATCCTGGCTGCTATCGCGGCTTTTGGAATCGACACGGGTGCCGGCGATTTTGCGATATTCAATATGATTTCGGATATCCCGTTCTACTTCTTGCCGTTTTTGCTGGCAATGTCTACAGCTGATAAGTTCCGAGTCAACCGTTCGCTTGCGCTTTGTGTTGCCGGATCGCTGATGTACCCGACTATTGTCAACGCTGTCGGTACAGGCGAGACGCCTCTTGCGTTGTTCGGTTTTACGGTGCCGATTTTTAGCTACGCCGATTCCGTGTTCCCGGTCATCTTTGGCGTCATTGGCTTGTCCTTTGTATATCGCGCAATCGACAAGGTCGTGCCGGATCTTTTCAAGCTCGTTGTCGTCCCGGTACTCTCCCTTGCTATCGTGATTCCGGTCAACCTGTTTGTGCTCGCTCCGATTGGTGCCTGGTGCGGTCTTGGTCTCGCCAACGGTATCGTTTGGCTATTCTCGACGTTGGGCCCTGTTGCCGGTTTTCTGCTGGGCTTCTTTATGCCGCTTATCGTGCTCTTCGGCATGCATCAGTCGACGAGTCCTATCCAGATTTCCAATATCGCAACGCTGGGGTATGACTATCTGCTCCCGATCTCTTTCTGCCATAACCTCGCCGAAAGCGGTGCGTCTTTTGGTGCGGCCCTGCGCATGACCGACGAAAAGCTCAAGTCCGCTGCAATGACGTGCGCCTTCTCGGCATTTATGGGAATCTCCGAGCCCGCCTTGTTTACCGTTCAGGTTCCTAACAGGACTCCGCTTATCGCTGCGATGATCGCGGATGGCATTGGCGGTGCGCTCACCGTTGTTCTGGGCGCAAAGTGCTTCGGTTTTGTTATGCCTGGCATTACCTCGTTGCCCGTTTATGCCGATCCAAGCGGCAATCCCATGAACCTGATCATGATTGTCGTCTGCATCGCTTTGACTTGGGTTATTTCCGCGACGCTCTCGTTTGCGCTCTATGGTCGTTTTGACAAAAAGTAACGACGTTTTGAGATAGACAATATTAATCGGCCGCTCGCCGGGGAATCGTTTTACGACGCCCCGGCGAGCGGCATTTTATTGGTGGGGGCGTGTCGTGCCGCCACGCCCTGTCGCGCTAGTTGCGCCTGCCGCCGCCGTTGGCACCCTGACGCCCCTGGGCCGCGCGGTTGCGGCCGGCAGTGTTCTGCGCGCGCGACATGCCGCCGTGACCCTTGCTGCCCTTAGGCCCCTTGCCGGCGCCGCCAGCGCCACCGTGGGCCTTGCCGCCCTTATTGCCGGCGCCATGTCCGCCGCCAGCAGACGTCTCGCCCGGTCGCGGCGGCACGGGACGGATCAGGCAATGCTTGGTGTAGCCGATCAGATCGCGGCGGCCGGCCTTCTCCAGCGCCTCACGTACCAGCTTGTAGTTCTCGGGCTTGCGATACTGGATGAGCGCGCGTTGCATAGCCTTCTCGTGCGGGTCGCGCGCCACGTAGATCGGCTCCATGGTGCGCGGGTCCACGCCGGTGTAGTACATGCAGGTCGACATGGTGGACGGCGTAGGGTAGAAGTCCTGCACCTGCTCGGGCATGTAGCCCATGTCGCGCACGGCCTCGGCAAGGTCCACGGCTTCCTTCATCGTCGAGCCGGGGTGGCTCGAGATCAGATACGGCACCACGTACTGCTTGAGTCCGTACTCGCGGTTCAGGCGCTCAAATTTGCGACAGAACGCATCGTAGACGGCGCGGCTCGGCTTGCCCATCACGGAGAGCACCGCGTCGCTCACATGCTCGGGCGCCACGCGTAGCTGGCCCGAGACATGGTGCTCCAGCAGCTCGCGCAAAAACTCGTCCGAGGCATCGGCCATAGTGTAGTCAAAACGGATGCCGCTGCGGACGAAGACCTTCTTGACGCCCGGCAGCTGGCGTAGGTCGCGCAGCAGCTGCGTGTAGCCGCTCTCGTCGACCACCATGTTCTTGCACACGCTCGGCCATAGGCAGCGCTTGTTCTTGCACACGCCGTGCTTGAGCTGCTTGTCGCAGGCGGGACGGCTAAAGTTGGCCGTCGGTCCGCCTACGTCGTTGATGTAGCCCTTAAACTCGGGATCGCGTGTGAGCAGCTCGGCCTCGCGCATGATCGAGTCGTGGCTGCGCATCTGCAACACGCGGCCCTGGTGGAAGGTGAGGGCGCAAAACGAACACTCGCCAAAACAACCGCGGTTGGAGCTAATGGAAAACTTGATCTCGGCAAAGGCTGGCACGCCGCCTGCCGCGTCGTAGTCGGGATGCCAGTCGCGTGCGTAGGGGAGTTCGGCCACCTCGTCCATCTCGTCGGTGGTGAGCGTGGCCGACGGTGGGTTCTGCACCACATAGACGCTGTTGGGGTAGGGCTCTACCAGACGATGCCCGGTGATGGGGTCCATATTCTGCTGCTGCACATTGAAGCTGCGCGCGTAATTGAGCTTGTCGGCGGCAAGGTCGTCCCAGCTGGGCAGCAAGTCGTAGTCGTAGACCTCGTCGAGCGAGCTGGTGCGGTAGACGGTGCCGTTGATATAGGTGATCTGATCGACGGGCAGCCCCGCGTCGAGCGCGTCGGCGATCTCGACAATCGCGTGCTCGCCCATGCCGTAGATGAGGATGTCGGCGCCCGAGTCGAGCAGCACCGAGCGCTTGAGCTTATCCTGCCAGTAGTCGTAGTGGGCCAGTCGGCGCAGGCTTGCCTCGATGCCGCCGATGATGATGGGGGCGTCCTTGAACGTCTGACGGATGAGATTGCCGTAGACCGTGACGGCACGGTTGGGGCGGTGACCTTCCTCGCCGCCGGGGGTATAGGCGTCGGTGTGGCGGCGGTGCTTGGTCACCGAATAGTGGTTGACCATGGAGTCCATGTTGCCGGCACTGACGAGAAACCCCAGGCGCGGCTCGCCGAGCGCAGTGATGCTGGCGGGGTCGGTCCAGTCGGGCTGGCAGATGATGCCCACTTTGTAACCGTGCGCGTCGAGTACGCGGCTGATGATAGCCATGCCAAAGCTCGGATGGTCCACGTAGGCATCACCGCAGATATAGACGAAGTCGCACTGGTCCCAGCCGCGCGCATCCATGTCGGCGCGGCTGACGGGGAGGAACTTATCGCGGCCTGGACGCCAAGGACGGACGGGCGTCGCTTGGGAATGCTTGGTGCGGGCGATCGTGGCCTGCGCCTTGCCGCCGCGCTTTTGCTGCTGGCCCTGTTTGCCCTGCTGTCCGCGTTGGCTGTTCTGAGCGTGCTGAGGCTTTTTTGCCACGATCCCTCCCGGTGTCTGTATGCTGCACGTAATTGTAACCAGTCTTTTTGGGACGGCGCTAAAAAGACTGGTGGAGTACATGAGCTGGTGAGTGAGAGCGTCGCTGAGCCAGTCGTTTGTTTCCAGACTGTGTATCTGCGCGTTGGAGAACCCGTCTCGCGCGCACGCCATGTTGTCAATGGGTTACAGTATGAACGGCGGTTATGTTTCCGCCAACGCACGAGAGGGTCGTCAACAAGGAGGATGCACGGCGATGCAGCGTGCCAAACAGATATCGGAGTCTATTGAGCTGGGCATCATCTTGGCGCTTGCCGGTGGCTTTATGGACGTTTATTCGTACATTGGGCGCGACCATGTTTTCGCCAACGCGCAGACGGGCAACATCCTGCTCGTGGGCGTGAGCATCTCGGAGGGCAATTGGGCACTTGCGGGGCGCTACTTCTTCCCTGTGGTTTCGTTTGCTGTGGGCATTATGCTTGCCGACCTGGTACACGAGCGTTTTGGCAGCGTGATCCACTGGCGTCAGGTGACGGTGTTTTTTGAAGCCGTTATCTTGTTGGGAGTGAGCTTTATCCCGGGCGGCAATTTCAACCTGCTCGCCAACTGCCTCACCTCGTTTGCCTGCGGCATGCAGGTCGAGAGCTTCCGCAAGATTCACGGTCACGGCATCGCTACGACCATGTGCATCGGCAACTTGCGCAACGCGCTGCAAAACGTGGACGATTACATCATCACCCACAGGCGCGGCTTTTTGGAAAACGGCCTGCTGTACTTTGGCGTGATCTTTACCTTTGTGTTTGGCGCCGTGTTGGGCAACTGGTGCATTGAGCGCATGGGCCTGCATGCCATCGTCGTGGCGAGCTTGCTGCTGTTTGTCGCGTTTGCCATCATGTTTATCGACCGCGAGCGCGACTTGCGCTTACGCTGGAAGGTTGCGGCCGAGGCTTGGAAAGAGGGCTGCCGAAAGTAACCGAATGCGGCAAAGGGGCTGTCCCTTCGCCGCATTATTTTTCATCATCTGTTGAAACGCTTTAAATAGTTTGACGTTCTCACGCGTTTTTTGTTTCAAAAGCGTTAGGATGGGACTCATAGCGTGGGGCGTAATGGGTGCCCCGCACACGATGGGAGGCTATCAATGGCTAATCGTTTCGTTCTCAATACCATCTCTTATCATGGTTCCGGCGCCATTAAGGAGATCCCCGGCGAGCTCCAGCGTCGCGGCTACAAGAAGATCTTCGTCTGCTCCGACCCCGATCTGGTCAAGTTTGGCGTTACCGCCAAGGTGACCGACGAGCTCGACGCTGCCGGCATCGCTTGGAGCCTCTACTCCGAGATTAAGCCCAACCCCACCATCCAGAACGTCAAGGACGGCGTCGAGGCCTTCAAGGCCGCCGATGCTGACGCTATCGTGACCATCGGTGGTGGCTCCTCCATGGACACCGCCAAGGCCATCGGCATCATCATCAACAACCCCGAGTTCGCCGATGTCCGCAGCCTCGAGGGCGTTGCTCCCACTAAGAACCACGCCGTGTTCACCATCGCCGTGCCGACGACCGCCGGTACCGCCGCCGAGGTGACCATCAACTACGTCATCACCGACCCCGAGAAGGTCCGCAAGTTCGTGTGCGTCGACACCAACGACGCCCCCGAGGTTGCCGTCGTCGATCCTGACATGATGGCTTCCATGCCCGCCGGCCTGACCGCTTCCACTGGTATGGACGCTCTGACCCACGCCATCGAGGGCTACACCACCAAGGGTGCTTGGGAGCTCTCTGACATGTTCCACTTTGAGGCTATTAAGCTGATCAGCGAGAACCTGCGTGACTCCGTCGCCGAGGCCAAGTCCGGCCAGCCCGGCTCCGGCCGCGAGGGCATGGCCCTTGGCCAGTATGTCGCCGGCATGGGCTTCTCCAACGTTGGCCTGGGCATCGACCACGCAATGGCTCACACCCTGTCTGCTCACTACGACACCCCGCACGGCGTCGCTTGCGCCATGCTGCTGCCGATCGCCATGGAGTTCAACAAGCCGGTTTGCGCTGAGCGCCTGGCCAAGGTTGCCCTTGCCATGGGTGTTGACACCACGGGCATGAGCACCGACGAGGCTGCCGACGCCGCTATCGCCGCCGTCAAGCAGCTTTCCGCCGACGTGAATATCCCGCACGTCTGCGAGGCTATGAAGGCCGACGAGATCGAGGTTCTGGCCAAGGACGCCATGGCCGACGCCTGCTTCCCGGGTAACCCGCGCGAGGCAACGCTCGACGACGTCATCGAGCTCTTCAAGAAGATCTGCCCGGCTGCCTAGCCCAGTTTGGTGGTCCTTCGCCCGTAGGTGTATGGTCTTTTGACGTGCCGCTGGCCCCGCCGTGCTACGCACGGCGGGGCTTTTTGTGCTGCGCCGATGCCCTGAGACGGACAAAACCAAGGCGTACTGCCCGCTGCGGATAGGTGGTGCACTTCCCAGCGTGCATTTTTGGGAGTATTCAGCAAGCTCTTAAAAATGCATAACGTTTTGAATGGCCCGTAGTGGCCCGCAGGCGCCCATCGACAGCCATTGTGGGCGGGCTATCGATGAGTGGAGGGGGTTGTTACTGAGTTTTTGCTTTGCGACGACCTGCAACACTGCTGTAACCACGTCGTTTTGTCGTTCGTGATGGGGCCGTTGGGGCCCACGGTGCTGAATACTCCGTTTTTTGCACGGCCCAAGGTGGGGTACCCTGAGACGAAGCAAAAAGACTCCTCATTTCTATGCAGATACCGATAGGATTTATGCAAGATTGGGATTGTAAGCCGTGCGCGTGCGCAAAATCGGCGCGAGGACGTCTGGAGGTGGCTCGGCTCCCAGAGCCTTGCGCGTGCAGAACGGTTAAAATCGGGACTCGGTCTTAGTTTTGCTTGGAAGGATGCACATGGCTTCTGTAATCGATGCTTCTCTAGAGGAGACGCTCTCCTATATCGCGGGACAGCTTAAGACACTGACTTCTATTGCTTCGCCGACGGGCTATACCCGTGCGGCGACTGAGTATCTGATGGAGACCCTGCGCGATATGGGGTTTGGGCCTGAGCGTTCCAATAAGGGTAACGTGCTCGTTGAGCTTGGTGGCGAGGGTGAGCCGCTCGTACTGGCGAGCCATGTCGATACCCTGGGCGCCATGGTGCGTTCCATTAAGGACAATGGTCGCCTGCGCCCCACGACGCTCGGCGGGCATCAGTGGTCTACGGCCGATGGCGAGAACTGCACCGTCTACACGCGCGACGGCAATGTCTACACGGGCGTGGTCCTCAATACCGAGCCTTCGGCGCATGTGGCCGACGAGCCGGTCAAGACCATCGAGAAGAACATGGAAATCCTGCTCGATGAGAATGTCGACAGCAAGGACGATGTGCTTGAGCTGGGCATTCAGACCGGCGACATCATCGCTATGGATCCGCGTACCACGGTGACGGAGAGCGGCTACATCAAGAGCCGCTTCCTGGATGACAAGCTGTCGGCGTCGATTCTGCTGGGTCTGGCCCGCGCTGTTGCTGACGGCGAGGTGTCGCTTTCGCGCAAGGTGTCGCTGCTCTTTACCGTGTACGAGGAGGTCGGCCACGGCGGTGCTTTCGTGCCGGCCGACACGCGCGAGATGATCAGCGTTGACATGGGCTGCGTGGGCGACGACCTGGGCTGCACCGAGCGCATGGTGTCGATTTGCGCCAAGGATTCGGGCGGTCCGTACAACTACGACCTGGTAACCACGCTGTCCAACATCGCGCGCGAGCTGGAGCTCGATTACGCCATCGATGTGTATCCGCACTACGGCTCGGACGTTGAGGCCACGCTCTCGGCCGGCTACGACATCCGTCACGGCCTGATCGGCCCCGGCGTGTACGCGAGCCACAACTACGAGCGCAGCCACATCGACGGCGTGCGCAATACCTACGAGCTGGTCCGCGCCTACGTACAACGCTAGAGGAGCAGCTTGCGACTCGGCTGACCAATTGCTCTAAGGCCCGATTGCTCGGGCCTTTTTTCGCTTCAGTCTGTTTAGTATTATGCTGTATGTAACTAATTAACTTTACGTTTGGAATACTTAACGAGGTGATGCGGCGTATGGATACATCTGAGTACTTGTCTATGGGTGATGCTGCCCGCCTGTTGGGCGTTACGAAAGCCCGCATATCTCAACTTGCCGCATCGGGAACGCTCGCGTGCGATATTGTGGGCGGACGGAAGATGGTTGAGTATGATTCTGCGGTCGCTTATCAAAAGGTCCGCAAACGTGGACGCCGTCCTGCGGCCGATGTGGGGCGCAAGTTTACGCTGATGTCCGCCGATTACGAGGTTGCACGTGTTTCGTTTGATCCGACGCGCGAGTTTTCCTTCGAAATCGCCGAGGTTCTCGATACGCAACGAATGCCGTTTGGCACATGCTCGAGCTCTTCTCCAACGGTGAATAAGCGGGAGCTCAACGCGTGGTGGGGGCATCGGTCGGTACCCGATGTTCGCCCTGGGCTTATCTCGCGCTACCGCGAGCTGGGGATTGCCAGTGGCATCGAGGTTCCGGTTCGGTGCCTGGGCCTATCACTTTCGGATTGTTATTGGCTGCGGCCGACCGATTGCACCGAACTTAAATGGCGAAACATCAATTACTTTGAGAGCGAATTTGAGCGATCGGCGCCCGAAGAGCGTTCGGGTTGGCTGGAAGGCATCGGTCTTAAAAATCCGGATAACACGTCCGAGGGCGAGCTCCCTAAATCGTGGATGATCCGAAACGGCATTCGCGTTTTGGCTAAAGGGTGCGGGATGGACGATCAGCGTCCCTTTAACGAGGCGGTTGCAACGGCTTTACATCGTCGCTTGCTGTCGGAGGGCGAGTTTGTTCCTTATACGGTTGAGCGAATGTTCGATGGCCCTGTGTGTCTGTGCGACGACTTTCTTGACGGCCGCGAGGAATATGTTCCGGCTGTTTACGTTAAGAACGCCCTTGGCGGCCAGCGAGGAAGCTCGACGTACGACCGGTACTGTTGCTTCCTTGGCAAGCATGGTGTCGATGAGGCCGCTGTGAGAAGGTCTATGTCGCAGATGATTGTCTGCGATGCCCTTTTGGCCAACAGCGACCGCCATTGGCGAAACTTCGGCATCATCCGCAATGTCGACACCCTGGAGATAAGGCCTGCTCCGCTGTTCGATAGCGGCAACTGCCTACGGTACAACGTGCCAACTGCCGTGCTCGCAGCTGGGGAGTTTGGGTTTTCCGCTAAGCCGTTTGGGCCCGACCCTTCCGTCCAGCTGGCGCTTGCGGACTCACTCGATTGGTTCGATTCATCGCGGCTCAACGGATTTGTTGATGAGGCAATCGAGATTCTTTCACAGAGCGAATGGGCGACGGCGGAGGGTCGACTCGAGTCCATTTGCCGCGGCCTTGAGCGTCGCGTAATCGAGGTTGGTGCCGCTGTTGAGGTACTTCGACACGTGCGGCGATAAACCTGCGGCTACTTAAGTGCGCCGGTCACGGTACCGCCGCCGAGGACGATGTCGCCGCGGTAGACTACAACGGCCTGGCCGGGGGCGATGGCTCGCTGCGGCTCGTCAAAAGTCAGCAGCATTTGTCCGTCGGCGCCACGTGTAAGGGTCGCTGCCTGGTCCTTTTGACGGTAGCGGTACTTGGCGCCCACGCGAATGCCGCCGTCATCGAGCTCTGCCTCCATGCGATCGGCAGGGGCGCTCCAGATCCAGTCATTGGCCGTGAGCGCCGCGGCGATCAGGTCCTCTGCCTCGCCCAGATGCACGGTGTTGTTGGCGGCATCGACGCCCGTCACATACACGGGATGCGCCATCGCGACGCCCAAGCCCTTGCGCTGGCCGATGGTATAGCGCAACGCGCCGTTATGGCGTCCGACCACGCTGCCGTCGCGCCACACAATGTCGCCCGGTGCAGCGGGATGTCCGCAGCGGCGCTCGATATAGCCCGCGTAGTCACCGTCTGGAATAAAGCAGATGTCCTCGCTTTCGGCCTTCTGGGCGTTGGTAAAGCCTTGCTCGGCGGCTATGCGGCGCACGTCGCGCTCTTTGTCTAGGCCTGCCAGCGGAAAGATCGTGTGCGCCAGGCGCTCCTGCGTAAGCGAATATAAAAAGTAGCTCTGGTCCTTTTTGGGATCTTCGCCGCGATGCAGCTGCCAGGTGCCGTCTACTGTCTGGCTTGTTTTGGCGTAATGACCCGTTGCGATGTAGTCGCAGCCCATGTCCAGCGCCGCACCGAGCAACGCGCCAAACTTTATGTGGCGGTTGCAGATGATGCACGGGTTGGGCGTCAGCCCCTCCTGGTAGGCGTTCACAAAGCGCTCGATAACGCTGTGGTCGAAGGTCTGCTGCAAGTCGAGCACATGGTGGGGTATCCCCAGACGCTCGGCGACGGCCTTCGCATCGGCGATGTCGCGGTCGACCTTACTCATGCCCGTGGCGGGATCGGGCGCGGGGCAGGTGAGGCGCATGGTGGCGCCGACGCATTCGTAGCCCTGGCTTTTGAGCAGGTACGCGGTCACGCTGGAATCGACGCCGCCGCTCATGGCGACGAGCACGCGCTTGTTGTGCATGGGGAGGTTCTCCTTGGTGGCATGTGGCCAAAAAAGAAAAGCGGCGCGGGAGGCTGGTTCCGCGCCGCAGACATTGTAGCAAGTTCGGGCGTCTCGTGGGACACCCTGATTGGATGGGCTCAGACTGCCGGGAGAGAGGAGACCGGCTCGTCCGTGGGCTCAACCTATGGGCGACAGGCCCTAGTCCTGGAAGAGCGCCGTGGACAGGTAGCGCTCGCCGGTGTCGGCAAGCAGGGCCACGATGGTCTTGCCCTCGTTCTCGGGGCGCTTGGCCAGCTGCAGCGCGGCCCACACGGCGGCGCCGGACGAAATGCCCACGAGCACGCCCTCCTTGTGGCCCACGGCGCGGCCGGTCGCAAAGGCGTCGTCGTTCTCGACGGGGATGATCTCGTCATAGACCTGGGTGTCGAGGACGTCGGGCACAAAACCGGCGCCGATACCCTGGATCTTGTGCGGGCCGGCTTGGCCCTTGGAGAGCACCGGGGAAGTGGCGGGCTCGACGGCGACGACCTTGATTTCGGGGTTCTGCTCCTTAAGGAACTCACCCACGCCGGTCACGGTGCCGCCGGTTCCAACGCCGGCGACGAAGATGTCGACCTCGCCGTCGGTGTCATCCCAGATCTCGGGGCCGGTCGTGGCCTTGTGGATGGCGGGGTTGGCGGGGTTCACAAACTGGCCGGCGATGATGCTGTTTGGCGTCTCCTTCTGCAGTTCCTCGGCCTTGGCGATGGCGCCCTTCATGCCCTTGGAACCGTCGGTGAGCACGAGCTGTGCGCCATATGCCTGCATAAGCTTGCGGCGTTCGACGGACATAGTCTCGGGCATGGTGATGATCACCTTGTAGCCGCGAGCCGCCGCCACCGAGGCGATGCCGACGCCGGTGTTGCCACTCGTGGGCTCGATGATGGTGTAGTCGCCGCCGCGCACGAGCTTGCCGGCCTTCTCGGCCTCGTCGATCATGTTCTTGGCGACGCGGTCTTTGACGGAGCCGGCGGGGTTGAAGTATTCCAGCTTGACGAGCACGCGGGCCTTGAGGTCCTCATCGGCCTCAAAGTGAGTGAGCTCCAGAAGCGGAGTGTGGCCGATAAGCTGATCGATGGACGTGTAAACATTGCTCATGGTGAACCTCCAAAGTGTTCAAATGACTGGATACCGTGTGGTTTTACGGTGTGTGTAGCAGCGAAACCCACAAACCTTATGGGTTGTTCGTTTTGCTGTTGGCAAGCATAGTAGACAGTAAAGCCTAGTAACGCAATAGGAAATAGAAGATTATTACGAGTCGATTAACCATCTTGACCGGAACGGGTATTTTCAAAACCAATATTTCGGCTAGAATTTCTACGGACTAAATGACCGAAAGGCAGCACTATACATGTTGGTTTCTACTAAGGGCAGATATGCCCTGCGCGTTATGGTCGATCTGGCCGAGCACCAGGCAGCCGGTCGCATCCCGCTCAAAGAGATCGCGGCGCGACAGGGGATTTCCGAGAAATATCTCGAGAACATTTTGGCTACGCTCGTGCGCGCCAACATGCTCTCGGGCATGCGCGGCAAGGGCGGCGGCTATGTGCTCACGCGCCCGCCCGAGCAATACACGGTGGGCGAGATCTTGCGCCTGACCGAGGGCAGTCTGGCGCCGGTCGCCTGCCTGGATGGCGACTGCAAGGGCTGCTCGCGATCTGATGAGTGTCCCACGCTCGACGTGTGGAAGAACCTGGACAAGCTCATCAACGACTACCTCGACGGTGTGACGCTCGATCAACTTGTCGCTCCCAACCATGGCTACGACTACGTCATCTAACCCACACCTGCATTTGGGGACGGGGTGGAAATGGTAGATTTTCTCGCCCTTTGAGACTTGGCAAATAAGAAGGCCGCCCATTTTTGCGATGGGCGGCCTTCGTTTTGGGCTGTTGAGACGGACACGGCCGGAATGGCCGTTTTAGTCCTCGGCGATGCTGTCGAGGATGCTGCGCGTGATGGACACCAGGATGCTGCCCATAAAGGCCGATCCAAAGCTGGCGATGGAGATGCCGACGCCCAGCAGGTTGACCGACAGGTAACTCGCGAGCTCAAGCATAAAGCTGTTGACGACAAGCTGGAAAATGCCCAGCGTAATGATCGTGAGCGGCAGCGAGATGACCGTGAGGAACGGTTTGACGAACGAATCGACAATGTTCAGGAACAGTCCCACAAAGGCAAAGCAGACCCAGGTCTCGGCAAAGCCGAAGGGTTGGATACCGGGGACGAGGAACGTGGCGATCGCGATGGCGATCGAGGTGAAGAGCCAGTTAAGCATAAAGCGCATGGCGTGAATCCTTTCTTGCGCCGGGATTGCTGGCGTCGCGTGAAGCGGCTTACGGCGGCGACCTGGATGGTTGCGCGGGCGCGCCGCGGTGTTTGGGCGCCCATTGTCTCAAATATTCGTGGAGCTTACGTGCGCATATGGTTTCTAAACGGCGTTCGTCCTGAAAAACGCGCCGCTGGCAGAGAGTCTTGTCGCTTTAGTTTGGTGGTGTGCTACACTGCTACGGGCAAAAGCCACAGGCGTTGCCCTATTGCATAGAACGGGCGAACGATGCCCGATGTCAGTATCAACTTCGATGCCTTTTGGCGGGTTTGGCGGTGATCGATGAATATCGAGAACATGTTTGACAAGCCTGATGTCAAGCAGCTGGTCCACGCATTTAGCCTTTTGGACGACGAGAAGGATATCCAAGCGTTTTTGACCGATATCTGCACGCCGCGCGAGATTTGCGACCTTTCTCAGCGTTTGCAGGTTGCGCGCTATTTGGACGAGGGCGAGCCTTATGTTGAGGTTCAGGCCCGTACCGGCGCTTCGTCCACCACGGTGAGCCGCGTTTCAAAGGCGCTGAACGGCGAGTACGGTGGCTACCGCAAGATCCTCATTAAGTTGGAGGATGGCGAGTAGGCCAGCGACAACATTGAATTACGAAGAACCGTCCCTCCGGGGGCGGTTTTTATATGCCTGCAATCGGCTGGTGCGTTGGGTTCAGGTTGCTTTGTACCAAAAGATGGAACTGCGGTGGCAATGTGTCCGCTTGGGCGGGTAGGATGGATGCATTGATTATTGCGAACGGTTTGAGCGGAGGACCATGCCTGTTCGAATCTATACCACCAATGCCGGCACGGATTTGAGCGATGCCGAGTCGGCGCTGCTTGCCGACCTTATTGCCCGTCACGGGCGTGCCGTGTTGCTGGCACCAACGTTTGCCGAGCTCGATCTGTGCCGTCATGATGCGGCGGAAGCCGGCGTTTCGCTGGGTATCGACTACAAGACACCCGCATCGTGGCTTCGCTCGCTTTGGGAGCTTTTGGGCGACGGGCGCGGTTTCGTCGACAACCTGCAACGTCAGATGCTGTTTTCGGATATGATTGCCCGCCGCGACGATGCCGACCTGCAGCCGCTTTCGCGTAGCCAGGGCACGATGCGCATGCTCGCGCGCATGGCCCGCGATGTGCTGCCGGGTGTGGCGGGGACGACGGCCGAGCGATGCGGTGGCAACAATTGCCAGCCTGAGCCAAAAAGCGATGCCGAGGCTCGTGTGTTTGAGCTTTTGCGTGCCTACGCGGGCGGTTTGGACCGTCGAGATATGGTCGAGCCCTGCGAGGCAGCCGACATTATGGCCGGTGCCCTGGCCGATAGCCTGCCGGCGTGCGCCCGCGCCGTATGCGTGCGCGGTACCACGTCGTTTACGCACGGTCTACTCGAGCTGCTGTCTGCCGTGGCGAACAATGGGGGAGAGGTCGTCGTGCTGCTTGCCCGCGAGCAGGCGGCGATGCGTGAGGAGCTGGCCACGGCCCTTGATGCCCGCGGTGTGCTGTTTGAGGTTGCACCGCTGGGGGAGGACGCCGTCGCGTCTGATGTCGCTTGCGGGGCCGCCGCTCAGCCTGCCTTTATTGAGGTCGCCGGCCCCCATGCCCGTGCTCATGTCTATGCGGACGCCATCGATAAGTTGGTGAAAGCGCGCAAGGAGTCCAAGGCCGATAAAGCTACTGCAACGCCCGCCGACCCCGTGCGCGTGCTCGTCGTTTCTGCCCGGGCACCCCAGCTGTTCGGCGAGCTCGCCGCCCGTTTGGCGGCGCGTCACATTGCGGCCGAGACGACTGAGTTCACGGCGTTTTCCCAGTCCATCGCGGGCAGGCAGTTTACGGCGCTCGCCAACCTGATCGAGCGTATGAAAGCCGCCGACGAGGGCACCGCTTCCAAGACTGAGTGGTGGCCCGCGCCGGAGCTTACCGACTGGATCTACAGTCCGCTTTCGGGCGCTGATGCCGTCAATGCCCGTACCTTCGATAAGAATATGCGTCTCTCGCGCAGCAAGACTACCGCGGGCGTCAAGAGCCTGCTGCAGAGCGTTCAGGGCCAGGTGAGGGGCGCGCGCAAGGCGACGAGCGACGATAACTGGTTTAAGAACGTACCGTGTGTGGTCTCGGACGTGTTCCAGGCGCTGTGGCGTGACAAGCCCGTGACGGCGCTTAAGGCCATGCTTGCCGTTGCCGAGGCGTTGCCCGATCGCGCTCTAGGCGGCCTTGACGGCCAGGCCCGTCGCCAGGCAGAGACGGCTTTGCTGCGCCATGCCATCGACATCCTTATGAACGATGCTCGCGCGCTCGACGTGTCGCAGGCCGCGACCGTGCCGGTTCTCGACGGCGTTCGAACCAAGGTGGACAAGCGCAGTACCGCCTACGATTACGAGACCTATGAGGTCGATCGCACACCACGAGCACAAGTGCGCTTCGCGTCGCTTGCCGATGCGTCGGTTCTTCGCCCTGGCAGCTACGATGCCGTGCTGTTTGCCGATGTCGACCTGGACAGCTATCCGCTTTCGCACGAAGAGGGCCCGCTTGCCACGTTGACAGCCGAGCTGCGCCGCGACGGCGTGTCTTTGGAGCCCGCTGCCCTGCTGCGCGTGCGCTTTGGCCGTGCGATGCAGGCGGCGAGCGGTCCGGTCGCGCTCGCCCGTGTGACGCACGATCGCCAGGCACGCGAGTGCTACCCGGCAGCCGTATGGACCGAGCTGTGGGCACATGCCGAGGCCGCTGGCGCTGCCAAGCCCATGCGCGTGGGCGAGGGCGATATCATCGCCGACTTTGATCCCGCGGCAGGTGAAGGCCTCAAGCGCGAGCGCGTGACCTGTGAAGCCTCTCAGCATCTGAGTGCCGAGGCCGTGCCGTATTTGGTCCTGCGCCGTCGCGATGGCGAGGGTGAGGACGCGCCGCTCGTGCCGCGTCTGACGTCCGCCTCGCAGATCGAGGCCTATTCGACCTGCCCGCTATGCTGGTTCGTCTCGTACCGCGTGAAGCCCCAGTCGATCGACGCGGGCTTTGGCAACATGGAAAAGGGCAACTTTGTCCACGACGTGCTGGAGCATCTGCATGCCCGTCTGCCCCAAGAGGGCATGGAGCGCGTGACGCCCGAGAATCTGCCGCGCGCACAGGAGCTGCTGCACGAGGTCTTTGACGAGACGTTGGCCGAGCACGCCGGCAAGCGCGGCACGGAGGGCCCGCTGGTGCCGCTCTCTGCGGTGGAGGAACGCCAGGTGGCCGAGATCTTGCCGCAGCTGGAGGGTGTGCTTGCCTACGAGTCCGAGGCACTTGCCCCCTTTGCCCCGCGCTACCTGGAGTTCGCCTTCAACGAGCTCAAGGTCGAGTATGCCGGTTGGCCGCTTGGCGGGCGCATCGACCGCGTGGACGTGGACGCCGAGAATCGTGCCGTGGTGATCGACTACAAGCATCGCACGGGCGTTGAGGAGTTTAAGCTCGCCGACCCCACGGTGCGCGACGAGGAATCGGGCACGGCGCCCATCGACGATCCGCGCTGGTTGCCACCACATACCCAAACGCTCATCTACGCCCAGGCCATGCGCCGGGCGCTGGATTTGGACACCCGCGCGGCGCTCTACTTTTCGACCAAGGGCGGCAAGCCGGCGTTGCGCGGTGCCGCGAGCGCCGAGCTGCTCGAGGAAGAGCGCGGCGACGGTCGCATCCCGGGCCTTAAGAAAGGTTTCCCCGGCGAGGGTGGCAGCATGGACTTCGACGCCCTGCTCGATCGCGTTGAGGCCGGCATCGCCGAGCGCCTGCGCGAGCTCGAGGCAGGCAACGTTGCCGCCGTCGACCCGACGTCGGCTCAGGCCGCGCATGCGCGCTGCTCGTATAACCACGAAGGAACGTTTGTAAGGAGGAACGTGTAGACCATGGATCTTTCGACTTTGATGCCGCAACAGCTGCAGATTGTCAAAACGCTCGACCGTCCGCTGTTTGTCTCGGCGGGCGCCGGTTCGGGCAAGACCTTTACCCTCACGCGTCGCATCGTCTACGCGCTCTCGCCTGAATCCGGTCCGTTCGTTGAACATCTTGACCAGGTGCTCGCCATTACCTTTACCAAAGATGCCGCGGCCGAGATTCGCGACCGCGTGCGCCGTGCGCTTATCGACGAGGGCATGGACGAGGAAGCACTGACCGTCGACGACGCGTGGATCTCGACCATTCACGGCATGTGCTCGCGTATCCTGCGCGCGCACGCGCTGGAGCTGGGCATCGACCCCGAGTTCACGGTGCTCACCGATACCGACGAGCTCATGGACCAGGCTGTTGAGCATGTGCTGGGTCGCGCGACGGCACCCGATGCCGCCCCCGAGCTCGCGGCATCGCTCAAGGCCCTCTATGCCTGGTATCCCATGGCGGGCGAGGGCGGTTCCTTTGGCGGCGGTACGACCATCAAGGGTCTGGTGCGCGACCTGCTGGAGCTGTCGAGCCAGTTGCCGGGCGGTATGGACGACGCGCGCGTGGCGCGCGGCCAGGCCGATACCTCGGCACTCGCCGATGCCTATCGCGCGGCGCTAGGCGCAAGCAAGGCCGCGACCGAGAAGGCGCAGACGGCGCTCGATGCCATCGACGCGTTTGAGGCGAGTGGCAAAACCATGGAGGATGCGGCGCGACTCATGATGTCGTGCACCATGCCGCGCGCGAGCAAGGCATTCCCCAAGGAGCAGGTCGAGCTGCTCAAGGCCGAGGCCGCCGATGCGTTTATCAATATCGTGCTTGCCTGCGGTGGCCCGGCGCTCGATGCGCTGGTGGGCCTGGCCCGTTCCGTCGAGGCCGAGTATCGCGCATTGAAGGCTGCCCAGTCCGCCCTCGATAATAACGACCTGCTGCGTATGGCCTACGAGGCCCTGCGCGATTACCCAGCCATCCGTGCTGCGTACGAGGGCCGCTTTAAGATGGTCATGATCGATGAGTTCCAGGATACCGATCAGATGCAGGTCGATTTGATTCGCTATCTGACGGGCGCGGGGGAGCGCGCGCTGTGCACCGTGGGCGATGCGCAGCAGTCGATCTACCGCTTCCGTGGCGCCGAGGTCGAGGTGTTTCGCCGCCAGGAGCGCAAGGTGGGCTCGTCTGCCGCGTCCGAGGCGACTGCCGTGGCCGATGCCCCTGCCGGCGAACTCGTTAAACTCGTGCGCAACTTCCGCAGCCACGACGAGGTGCTGCGCTATGTGGCCCGCGTCTTTGATGGCGACGACGGCGGCCTGATGCAGGGCTTTTTGGATCTTGAGGCGAGCGACGGCCGCAAGGACACGCTGGTGGCGGACGCCTCGCGCCGCCAGGCCCTCTTTGTTGCCGGCGGTAGTATGCAGGAGCGCACACAGGCCAAGGCCCGTGCGATCGCCGAGCGCTTCCGCGCGCTTGCCGATGCCGGCCAGCCCCAGGGCGGCATGGTACTGCTGCTGGGCCGCATGACCAACGCCGACGTCTACGCCCAGGCCTTCCGCGATCAGGGGCTCGACTGCGTCATCGCGGGCGGCTCGGTCTTTGCCCAAGCAGCCGAGGTGCAGACGGTGCGCGCCCTGGTTTGTGCGCTCGCCAATCCGGCCGATACGGCGCGGGGCCTTATGCCGCTGCTCGCCTCGCCGATGTTTGCGCTCGGCGCTCAGGAGTTCCTGGCGCTGGCGACCAAGCTCGATAGCGAGACAGGGGAGACCTCGCGCCGGAATATCGACATGGGCATCATGAGCGATTCCGACGTGCCGGGTTTGCAAGACTTGCCGCTTGTGAAGCGCGCCCGCGAGGTGCTGCGCTACGCACTGCGTCGCGCGGGCCGCGATTCGTTCGCCGCCATCGCGCGCGACGTGGTCAACGCCTCCGGCTGGTTTGTGCGCCTGGCGCAGCGCGGCCCCGAGGGCAAGGCCATTGCCGCCAACGTGCTCAAGGCGCTCGACGCCGTGGCTGAGGCTGAGGCCGAGTTCGGCAACTCGCCGCGTTCCATCGCGCTGGCCTTCGACCGCTTCTTGGCGGGCAAGGAGGCCCCGGGCGCGCTCAACGAGGAGGGTGACGGCGCGGTACGCATCATGACGGTGCATGCCTCCAAGGGTCTGGAATATCCGGTCGTGGCGGTCGCCGAGTGCTTTGGCGTGCGTAAGTCCTCGGGTGCGGCACAGATGGGTCGCGTCGATGGCGGAGCGCAGGTCGTGGCACTGCCGGCACGCTTCGACGGCGTTAAGCTCGCCGACGGAACCTTTGTGAAGGGCGACGACGTCAAAAAGCAGTTTGAGCATGCGTTTAAGGGCAAGGGCACGTCGCTGTGGCTGCCGCCGGAGCTCATGGAGGACGTTTGTGCGACGGGTTCTCCCGCCGAGGCATTTGCTCGCCTGCGCAACGACGACCTGCAGCTCTCGCTCGAGGAGCGGGCCCGCCTGCTCTATGTCGCCATGACGCGAGCACGCGAGCTGGTCATTCTGGCGATGGATGCCGGTGTGAGCCGTGGCAAGGTGACGGCGCCGACCTTCGATGTCGAGACGGATCTGACCTACGACGTGCTGCGCCGTATTTTGCCGACCGACGCTCTGGACACGCCGCAGCTCGATAGCGACCGCCTGGTGTTCGACAACTCCCAGCCGGGCGACTACGAGCTCATTTCGCTCACGGACTTTACCTTTGGCGAGCAGGCGTTTGAGGCAAACGCTTCGCTGGATGCCGAGGGCAGGCTTGTCCGCGGCGATGCGGAGCCGGAGGGTGCCGGTGCAGATGCCCGCGCCGCCGTTCCCGGTCCTGCCGACCCCGAGCCCGATGCGTTTGAGCTCGTGTATCCCCAGGCGGTGGGCGTGCGCATGGGCACCTGCCCGTATCCGGAGCGCGATTCGTACAGCTACTCGTCAATTGCCGCGGCGCTGCATGCCGAGTCCGAGGACCGTGCCGCCGAGGCGCACGTGCCCATGGACGAGGCTGGCGATGATGCAGAGTCGGATGGCTCGGAGATGGCCGATGCGGACGTGGCCGTCGTTGAGCCCGCCGGCAACCCCATGGCGCTGGGCTCGGCGTTCCACGCCGCCTGCCAGTGGCTCATCGAGATGGGTGCCGACGCGTTGCCCGCTGCGCGCGCCGATGCACTGGCGCGTCTGTGGCGCCTGACGCCGGAGCAGCGCGAACGCTTCGACGTTGCCCTGAACCGCTGGCTCAAGTCGGCTGTTCGTGCCGACCTGCTCGCGTGGCCGTGCGTTCGCGCCGAGGTGCCGTTCTTTTCGCTGGGCTGCGAGGACGAGGACATCGCTCGCTACGGTGCCTATGCCGAGGGCGCCATCGATGCACTGGCCACCGACCCGGCCGATCCGTCGCGCGCCCTGGTCATTGATTACAAGACGGGTGGCACGCCGGATGAGACGCCGGAACAGCTGCTCGAGAAGCACGCCCTGCAGGCGCGCGTCTACGCCGACGTGTTGCACAAGGCGGGCGTTGAGGCGGTGACGGTCAAGTTCGTTCGCGTGGAGCAGACGAATCCAGCCATCTTCGTCGAACCCGCCGAACCTCAAGTAGTCACCTACAATCTCTAGCCCTCAGATAACTTGCGGTGGAATACGGACTGTTTTGGCCAAAAAAGCCGCCAAACAGTCCGCATTTCACCGCAACTGCAAGAGGAGCCGTGTTGGTTTGGCTAGGTTCGGGTGCCGTCCGCGCCGTGCGGTAAAATCGTTCAGTCAGAACACGAACCCGCATCGGAGCTCATCACATGGCATTCGTCCATCTGCACAATCACACTGTTTTCTCCATGCTCGACGGCGCAACCCGTATCCAGGATATGGTCAATCGTGCCGTTGAACTTGGCATGCCCGCCGTGGCCATTACCGACCACGGCTACATGTATGGCGTGCCCGACCTGGCGCTGGCCTGCGACGCCGTCAATCACAACACGCCCGAGTACAAAACCTGGAGCCACGACAAGGCCTTCTTGGAAAAGGACCGCCGCGACGAGCTGGTGGAGCCCGACCCCGAGGAAAACCCGCGCGAGCATGCCCAGTATGTGAAGGACATGGCCATGTGGGACGAGAAGGGCAATATCGACGAGCTCAAGCCGCCTCTGGTCATCAAGCCCATCTTTGGCTGCGAGGTCTACTTTACGCCGGACGAGACCCTTGCCCGCGACCACAAGCCCGAGCTCTACCACATGATCCTTCTGGCCAAAGACCAGGAAGGCTACGTCAACCTGATGCAGACGGTTTCCGAGGCCGCCGTGCAGGGCTTTTACTACAAGCCGCGCGTGACGCTCGACAACCTACGCCGCCACGCCAAGGGCATGATCTGCACGAGCGCCTGCATCGCGGGCATCATCCCCAAATACATCGACCGCGGTGACATGGAGGGCGCCATCAAGTGGGCCGAGACCTTCCGCGATACCTTCGACCCCGGCGACTTCTACATCGAGATCCAGGAACATGGCATCACCACCGACAACGGCCTGACCGACGAGCAGATGGACCGCACGCTCATCGATATCGCCAAGCAGGTGGGCGTCAAGGTCATCGCCACCAACGACTTCCACTACCTGCGCCGCGAGGATGCGCCCGTGCAGGACGTCATCATGTGTATTGGCATGAACGCCAAGGTCGATGACCCCAACCGCATGCGCATGACCGGCTCGGAGTTTTACATGAAGACCGAGGAGGAGATGCGGGCGATGTTCCCGTATTGCCCCGAGGCCTGCGACAACACGCTCGAGATCGCCGACAAGTGCTACGTTGAGCTGGACTGGGACTCTATCATCCTGCCGCGCTTCCCGTTGCTCGATCCCGGAGAGACGCACGAGAGCCAGTTCCGCCGCGAGTGCGAGAAAGGCCTGCGTCAGCACTACGGTGACGACTGGGCCACGCGCGAGATCGGCGGCGTCAACATCAAAGAGCGCTTTGAGTACGAATACAAGGTCATCTGCGACAAGGGCTTTGCCGCCTACTTTTTGATCGTCGCCGAGTACGTGCAATGGGCCAAGGACAACGGCATCGGCGTCGGCCCCGGCCGTGGCTCGGCCGCCGGCGCTATCGTCGCCTACGCCATGAACATCACCGCGTTCGACCCGCTCGAGAACGGCCTGATGTTCGAGAGGTTCCTGTCCCCGCAGCGTACCGAGATGCCCGATATCGATATGGACTTCGACGATGAGCGGCGCCTCGAGGTCGTGGAGCACGTTCGCCAGCTCTACGGCCCCGAGAAGGTCACCCACGTCATCACCTACTCGACCATCAAGGCCAAGCAGGCCATCAACGACGCCGCGCGCGTGCTGGACTATCCGGTCTACATGGGCCAGCGCCTGTCCAAGATGGTCTCGAGCGACCCCAAGGTCAAGCTCAAGCAGGTGCTCGAAAAGCAACCCGGCAAAGAGGATCTGTTTAACCCCGACTTTGCCGAGGCCTATAAAAAGGATGACGACGCCCGCCGCATCATCGACACGGCGCTCTCGATCGAGGGCCTCACCCGTGGCGAGGGCGTGCACGCGTGCGCCGTTCTGATCTGCCGCGATCCCGTCAACGAGCATGTGCCCACCAAGCTCGACACCAAGGGCGGCGTCGAGATTACCCAGTACGAGGGCCATACCGTTGCCGACATGGGCCTGCTCAAGATGGACTTCTTGGGCCTGCGCACGCTGACGGTTATCTCCAAGGCCAAGGCAAACATCAAAAAGAACTTCGGCATCGACATCAAAGAGGAAGAGATTCCCTTTGACGATCCCGAGATCTTTAAGCTCATGGGTTCCGGCCACACCGCCGGCGTCTTCCAGGTCGAGTCCGCCGGCATGACGGCCACGATCAAAAACATGAAGCCCACCGAGTACAAACACGTCGTGGCATTGATCGCCCTGTACCGCCCGGGCCCGTTGGGCGCCGGCATGGTCTCGTCCTACATCAACCGTATGAACGGCAAGGAGCCGGCCGTCTCCTACGACGACCGTCTGGACGACATCCTGGGCGAAACCTACGGCACCATGGTCTACCAGGAGCAGGTTATGCTCATCTCCGTTGAGATGTGCGGCTTCTCCAAGGGCGAATCGGACTCGCGTATCCGTAAGCCCGTGGCTAAGAAAAAGATCAAGCTGCTCACGTCGACGGTGCTCCACTGGGAGGATGGCTCGGACGAGACCACCTACGACCACTGGATGAACGGCGCTATCAAGAACAACTACACGCGCGAGGTCGCCCAGAAGATTTGGGACGATGTTCTCGAATTCGCATCTTACGCCTTTAACAAGTCGCACTCTGCCGGCTACGCCATCCTGGTTATGCAGACGGCGTGGCTCAAGGCGCATTATCCGCACGAGTACATGGCGGCCGTTCTGACGTCCTATACGGGCAAGACCGACAAGATCGTGCACTACGTCTCGGCGTGCCGCCACGACGGCATCCCCGTGCTTTCGCCAGATGTCAACGAGTCCGGTACCGAGTTCACGGCTACCAAGGAAGGCGTGCGCTTTGGTTTGGCTGGCATCCGCGGCGTGGGCACCGGCGTGGCGCAGGCGATTATCGCCGAGCGCGAGGCGGGCGGTCCGTTTAAGACGCTGCACGATTTTGTCGAGCGCGTGGACTCGAGCCAGGCCAACCGTCGCGTGATCGAATCGCTCATCAAGGCAGGCGCCTTTGACTCAACGGGCTATCCGCGCCGCCAGATGATGCACTTTGTGGACAAGAACAACCCCGAGAACATCATCGATGCCGCGGTAAAGCGCCAGAAAGATCGCGCGAGCGGCCAGACGTCGTTCTTCGACATGTTTGGTGATGTTGAGGGTTCGGGCTTTGAGGTGAGCGTGCCCGATCCGGATGGCCAGGAATGGGACCGCCACCTTAAGTTGAGCCAGGAGAAGGAGGTTCTGGGCATCTATGTCTCGGACCACCCGCTGCGCCCGTTTGAGTATGCGCTAGCCAAGGCACGCGACTTCTCGTTCTCGCAGATCGACACCGGATACGAGGTGCAAAACCCCACGGGTGGCACCATCAACCAGGAGATTCCCGAGGGCAAGGCGCTGTGGTGGGCCGGCATGGTCTCGAGCGTGTCCAAGCGCGTGACCAAAAACGGCGACCCCATGGGCATCGTGCAGCTCGAAGACATGGAAGGCGAGGCCACGGTCGTGGTGTTCCCCAAGACCTACAAGGAGGCCGAGGGGTATCTGTATGGCGAGGTCGATCCCGAGACCGGCGCGCAGCTGTCCGATGCGTTTGTGCGCATTAAGGGCAAGCTCGAGCGCTCGGACCGCGGCGACCAGATCATCGCGCAGGAGATTGTGCCGCTGGAGCTTAGCGAGGAGAAAAACAAGCCCAAGGTCTTTGAGGTCATGGTGCCCAACAGCCGATTTAGCCAGGGCAATATGGCGCGCCTGGCCACGGTGCTCACCACCAACCCGGGCGGCGACCGCGTGGAGATCTTTATTGAGCAAGTCGACGGGCGCGTGCTGCGTGCTGAGGTGCCGGCCAAGGTCAATGCACGCTCGATTCCGCTGCTGGCAGAGGCAAAGGCCATTGTGGGTAACCAAGGCCGCGTGACGGTTATCTAAGCTACCCCGGGTGAGATTGGAGGAAGTGATGGCGCAGGGGACGTTTGTGCAGGCGCTCCGGAAAGAGGCGGCGCTGAGCGGCACCTTTATGAAGGGTCGCTCGCTCATGCTCAACGGCGCCGTGCTGTCGATTGAGGACGGCGGCTCACGCTTCTCCAAAAACGTGACGGTTGAGGGCTCGGTGCGCGGTTCGCGCGGCGACCTGTACAAGACGCACGTGGCGCTCGACATGGACGAGCACGAGGTGATCGACTACGACTGCGATTGCCCCGCCGCCTATCGTTACCCCGGTATGTGCAAGCACGCTATTGCCACGGCTCTGGCGTATTTGGATGCCAGCGGCGCCGAGCCCGTCGAAGGTTTGCGCACGCCGGTCCGTACGTTTACGGCGCAGCCGAAACAGCCCGCGCGCACCGCGCCCAAAGCGCCGGCCGTCAATCCCAACTTTCCCTTTCCGGCGCCCGTCCCCACGAGTCCCAGCCTCATGGCGGCGCTCTCCGATCTTTCGGACGCGCGCATGGATGAGCTGGCGAGCATGCGCCGCAAGCTCGCCAGCAGTGTGGATCCCGATGCCCCCAAGGCGGTGTTGGAGCCCTCGCTGGTGCCGTACTACAATCCGCTGTTCGCCGACCGCTTTAGCTGGGCGCTCGAGTTCCGCATTCGCTGCGGTTCGGTGTCCTACGTGGTCAAGGATATCGACGGCATGGCCGACGCCTATGTCCGAGGCGGCACCTTCTCGTACGGCAAGAAGCTCACGTTTGCCCATACGCCCGAAGCCTTCGAAGACGTGTCGACAAAGCTGCTCAACCTTGTTGTGACGACAGTTGCCTATCTCGATGACATCACAAGCTCGCGTTCGGCGTCGTACGACTTTGCCCGCAGCGGTTTTGTCGCCGAGCGTCAGTTACCGCTGTCCGAGCATAGCATCGTATATGTGCTGGACCTGCTGCGCGGCCAGACCATCTCCTTTGAGCCCGCTTGGTCGCGGGGGACGACGACGCATCGCGCCTATGACGTGGCGGTTGAGATGCCTCCGGAAGGGGAGGACGAGGCTCTGTCTAAGCGCCCGCCGCTCCTTGCCGCCAAAATCGCGCCGGCGGCTGGTGGCAGCTACGATCTGCGCCTGCCGGCCGATGCATACTGCTTTGCTTCGGGCGACGTTGCCTATCTGGTCGACACCCGCCGTGCGCGCCGCGCCGATGTGGCGTTTGCCCAGCATGCGGCGCCGTTCCTATCGCGCTTGCTGCCCTGTCGCACGCCGGTCCATATCGCTGCCGAGCAGGTGGGTGAGTTCTGCCGCATGGCGCTGCCCATTTTGCGCGACTACACCGACCTCACCGCGCCCGCCGCGCTCGATGCCGTGGCACCCGAGCCGAGCTTTGCTATGGCGATCGGCGTCGACGATGGGCTCGTGACCTGCAAAATTACGGTTACCTACGGCGACTGGTCGGCAGATCTCTTTAGCCTGGGCGCTCCGGGCAGTCCCTTCGAAGAGCAACGCCCCGGCGTGCCGCCCCGCGACGAGGTGGCGGAGTTTCGCGTTATGGACATGGCGGCCCTGTACTTCGATTTCTACGAGGGCGGTCTGGCGTTTGAGGAGCGCGATGACGAGAGCTTGTTCTGCCTGCTGACCGAGGGTCTGTCTGCCCTGTCCGAGCTGGGTGAGGTCATGCTCAGCGACCGTCTGCGCCAGATCTCGGTCCGCCCTGCGCCCAAGCTCTCGGTTCGTGCGACCGTCAAGAGCAACCTGCTCGATGTCGAGCTGGGCGCGAGCGGGCTTTCGGCCGCGGACCTTGCCGTCTATCTCGATTCGTACAAGCGTCATCAAACGTTTGCGCGCCTTACGTCCGGCGACATCGTTCGCCTGGACGAGGGCGCCCGAGCCGCGTTTGGCCTTGCCGAGGATCTGGGGGTCGATGCTGTCGACCTGTTCGACGGCGTGTCGCTTCCCGCGTCGAGCACCCTGTTCGTCGATAGCATGCTCGCGCGCACGCCCGCGCTCGAGGCCGATCGCGACGCTGCGTTCCGCCGTACCGTCGAGCGCCTGGACACGCTCGGCAAGATGGACTTTACGGTGCCGGTCTCGCTCAAGGCCACACTGCGCGGCTACCAGGTCGACGGATACCAGTGGCTCGGCTCGCTCGAACACCTGGGCCTTGGCGGCATCTTGGCCGACGACATGGGCCTGGGCAAAACGCTCCAGATGATCGCGCATATCCTGGCGCGCGTGGAGGCGGGGGACACCAAGCCCACGCTCGTGGTATGCCCGGCCTCACTCGTGTACAACTGGACTGCCGAGCTGGAGCGCTTTGCGCCCTCGCTCGATGTTTGCGCAATCGTGGGCGCCAAGGCGCAGCGTCGCGTGCAGATTGCCGGCGCGGCTGAGCATAACGTGGTCGTGACGTCGTATGACCTTATGCGCCGCGATATCGATGAGTACGCCGGGCAGGATTTTGCCCGCGTGGTGCTCGACGAGGCCCAGTACATTAAAAACCCACTCACCCAGGTGGCACGTGCCACCAAGCGCCTGCCGGCCGGCGTGCGCTTTGCCCTGACGGGCACGCCCATCGAAAACCGCCTATCCGAGCTCTGGAGCATCTTCGACTTTTTGATGCCGGGCCTGCTGGGCACGCGTGAATCGTTTGCAAAGCGCTTCGAAAGCCCGGTCGAGCATGCCGAGGGCGACAGTGCCGCCCGCCTGCAAGCGCTCGTGTCGCCGTTTGTGCTGCGCCGTGTCAAGGAAGACGTGGTGGCCGACCTGCCCGAGAAGATCGAGGATACGGTCATGGCGCAGCTCACCGGCGAGCAGCGCAAGCTTTACCTGGCAAACCAGGACCGCATCGCCCAGCAGGTGCAGCACCGCGAGGCATCCGAGTTTAAGAAAGACAAGCTCAAGGTGCTCGCTGAGCTCACCAAGCTGCGCCAGATCTGCTGCGACCCGCGTCTGCACTACGAGGATTACAAGGCGGGGAGCGCCAAACTCGATACGTGCATGGAGCTCGTGCACGGCGCGCTCGACGGCGGGCATCGCATCCTGTTGTTCAGCCAGTCTACGGGTATGCTCGATATCATCGGTAAGCGCTTGGCCAAGGAGGACATCGCCTTCCTTAAGCTTACGGGCGCGTCGTCCAAAGAGAGCCGCGCCAAGATGGTCGCGCAGTTCCAAGCGGGCGAGGTTCCGGTCTTTTTGATTTCGCTCAAGGCGGGTGGCGTGGGCCTTAACCTGACGGCTGCCGACGTGGTCATTCACTACGACCCGTGGTGGAACGTGGCGGCGCAGGACCAAGCGACTGACCGTGCACACCGTATTGGCCAGCAACATGCCGTGACCGTGTACAAGCTCATCGCCAAGGACACGATCGAGGAACGCATTATGCAGATGCAGGAGTCCAAGCGCGACCTGGTCAACAGCGTGCTCGGCGGCGACGGCATCTCGTCGGCACTGTTCACGCGCGAGGATGTTCTGGCGCTGCTCGGCGGCGACGGTCGCTAACCCGCTCGGGTGGGGCCGTCAGGGCGGATGGCACACGCTGTCCCATCGTCCCCGCCCGTTATGTGTTCATTTGCAATGCCGTGGATGGTTTGTCTGCCTTTGGGCATAAGAACCATCAAGAACATTGGCACATCAGCAAAGGAGAACATCATGGCGAAATTCTTTAAGGACCCCGACGGTAAGCTCATTGCCGCCCTTGGCGACGACGTTGCGACCCCTGCCGGTTGCACGGAACTGACTGCAAACACTGAGGACGCGGCGCACGAGAAGCACGTGCCTGTTGTCGAGACCGAGCGTGACGGTCACGTGATTCGCGCACGCATTGGCTCGGTCGAGCACCCCAGCCTGCCCGAGCACTACATTGAGTGGATCGCGCTTGAGGCCGAGGGCCGCTTAGAGGTTCATTACCTTGAGCCCGGCATGAAACCCGCGACGTTTTTTGCGGGCGGCTCCAAGACCGGTACCGTCTATGCCTACTGCAACCTGCACGGGCTGTGGTCCGCGACATTCTAGGAGCGCGCCCCCGCTCGGGGTATCATAGCTAGCATATGCACATGCAAGCGCCGGCTGCATTATGCGGCCGGCGCTTTTACTACGATTTCGATGGTTTACGACGGAAAGGGCTGGGCCATGAAGCTCGCGCTTGCACAGAACGATATGCGCCTGGGTGATATTGAGGGCATTTGCGGCCGCATCGAGGACCAGGCTCGTTTGGCCCACGAGCGCGGGGCGCGCGTGCTGTGCGTTCCGGCTCCGCTCTTTATGGGCGCCATGCCCGGTGGCCTGGTGGGCGCTGCCGACTTTGAGCACGACGTGCTTGCCGGTTTGACTGGTGTCGCCGAGCGTATCCAGGAGCTTGACATGATCTGCATCGTGCCCGCGGCGGTTTCGTTTGAGGGCCAGCCGCTGCTCGACTACATGATGCTCAAGGACGGTCATGTGGTGCCGGCGCGTTCGAGCATTGCCTTGCAGCGTGGCGAGAACAACGACACGCGTTGGGCGCCGCCGGTGTTCGACGTGGACGGCGTGCGCATCGCCGTGATTTTTGACTTGGACCGCGAGCTCGAGATGTTGCCGACCGGCGTCGACCTCATCGCGTATTTCCAATTCAACGCGTTTGACATGACCGACCGCGAGACTGCCGCCATTGCCGCCGTTCGCTGCGGCGCCTACCGCAAGATCGCATCCAAGCGCAGCGTGTGGTTTGCCTGCATGGCGCCGGTCGGCGCCTATGACGAGTCGGTGTATACCGGCGGTTCGTTTGTGCTCGACGACTGCGGTCGCGTGGTGGCCCAGGCGCCGTGTTTTGAGGAGAGCCTGCTGGTCCAGGAGATTCAGCGCGGCGTGATGCTTGATGCCCTGGAAGATCACGAACTGCCCGAGTTCCGTTCCGAGGAGTGGCTGTGGCAGGCGCTGGTGCTCGCCGTGCGCGACAACGCCCGAGCACACGGTGCGTCGCGTGCTGTGGTGGCACTCGAGGGTGACTTGCCGTCGTCCCTGCTAGCGGCGCTGGCCGTCGACGCTCTGGGCCCGCGCAATGTGATTGGCCTGGTGCTGGGGCGCAACCGTATCTTTACGCCGGCGCAGGAAGAGGCCGAGGCTGCCCGCTGTGCCGCCGTCCGCGCCATCGCCGAGCGTTTGCACATTCGCACCGTCGAGCGCGATGCACCGGATGCGGCGCGTGTGCTCGATCGCGACGTGTCGGCGGGTGATGCCGAGCGTCTGCGCTCGCGCACGCTGGGCCTCATGCTGGAGGACACGGCGCTCGAGCTGGGTGCGATGGCGCTGAGCCCGCTGTCCAAAACCGAGTACGCGCTGGCGGCGCCGGCGCTTTGCGGCGGCTACCAGGGCGATTACGCGCCCTTTGGCGATGTGTACCTGTCGACGCTTGAGTTTGTGGCACGTGTGCGCAACCGCACGTCTGCCGTGGTGCCCCAAGAGCTCGTGACGCTCAACGCGGTGGAAGATTGTATGGAGCGAGTGCTGGCGCAGGCGCTCTCAACGCTCGACGGTCCGGTCGATATGCTCGACCGCGCGGCGCAGCTGCTCGGCGGGCTTGAGCCGGGTGAGGTCGATGGGGCGCTCGAGGCGCACGTGGACCGCAATCGATCTTTCGACGACATCCCGATGGCCGCTGGCAAGCCTGAGGCCTGCTCGCTGCTGCTGATGCTCGTTCGACAGGGTGAAGCTGCCCGCCGCATGTTGCCGATGGCGCCGATCGTCTCGGCCCGTTCGTTTGCCGAGCGTGCCTGGCCGTACATGCTCGCGTGGTCCGACCTGGGGCTTAACGGCAAGGAGCGTATGACGGTCGATTCGCTGGCGCGCGCCGAGGTGCGCCGTTTTGCTGACGAGGATACGAGCGAGCGCGTGCGAAACGAGATGATGGGCGTGCTGGGCGAGCTTCTGGGTATTTCGCCCGAGCAGATGGAGGAGCTGCGCTCTGAGGACGGTCAGCGTCGTTTGCACGAGGGAATGAAAAAGTTCGAGGGCGAGGTTCAGGACGCCATCGATAAGATGATGGGCGGTCAGGGCGGCTCGCAAGGTAGTCCCCAGGGTGGCCCGATGCCGCATCCGCCGGTTGATCCGAGGCAGTTCCCCTTTTTCTCGCAGAACTAACTATGGGATAGGATTCGCTTCCAGCCCCGACACTTCAACTAAGCATCTTGGCCCCGTTGTGTTATTCTAGAACAGACGTTCGTGAATGATGCGCGGGGCCTTGTCTTGCGCTGTGCTTGTGGCGAGGGGAGGTCGGCTTGGTTATCTTGGGCATTGACCCCGGTTTGGCTCATACGGGTTGGGGGATTATCGAGGAGCGGCGTGGCGAGGTTCGCTGCCGTGCCTACGGCTGCATCGAGACCAGTGCCGGAAGTCCGCTCGCGGTGCGCCTGTCGCATATCGCCCATGACCTTAAGGATGTCGTCGAGCATTATCGACCCGACACGGCTGCTGTCGAGAGCATTTACTTTGGCGCCAACGTTCGCTCGGCCATCCCTACGGCGCATGCCCGCGGTGCTGCACTCGTAGCGCTTTCGGAATGCGCGCTCGAGATTGGCGAGTACACGCCCATGCAGATCAAACAGGCTGTGGTGGGCACCGGCGCCGCGGACAAGCGGCAGGTCGCCTACATGGTACGCACGCTAACACAGCTCGACCACGACCCGCATCCCGACCATGCCGCCGATGCCCTGGCCTGCGCCATCTGCCACGTAAACCTCAGCCGCACCCGCGCCCTCACCGGTGGCGAGTTCTATCAACAGAGAGGAACCGGATACTGATGATTTCCCAGCTCCACGGAACGCTTGTCGAGTCCACGATGAGCTCTGCTGTCGTCGATGTGTCGGGCGTTGGCTTTGAACTCGGCATCTCGGGCAGCACTGCGGCCACGTTGCCGACGCCCGGCGGCGAGGTCCGTCTCTACACGCGTATGCAGGTGCGCGAGGACGCCATGACACTTTTCGGTTTTTCCTCAAAGGATGAGCGCACGATGTTCGACCGGCTCGTGTCCGTTTCGGGCGTTGGCCCGCGCCTGGCGCTTGCCGTGCTTTCCACCTATACCGTGGGGCAGCTGTATTCGCTGGTGATGGCCGAGGACGACAAGGGCATGGCCAAGGTACCCGGTGTGGGCAAAAAGACAGCTCAGCGCCTGATCCTGGAACTCAAGAGCACCTTTGCCAAGGATAAGGGCTTTGTGCCGGTCGACGTGATTCCCGGACAGGTTGCGATGCCCGTGCCCGCTGCCGCTCCCTCGGCGATCGACGATGCCCGTGCGGCACTC
This sequence comes from Collinsella aerofaciens, assembly GCA_048532905.1. Taxonomy (GTDB): domain Bacteria; phylum Actinomycetota; class Coriobacteriia; order Coriobacteriales; family Coriobacteriaceae; genus Collinsella; species Collinsella aerofaciens_CB. The sequence continues at coordinate 41,738 of DBGFTB010000051.1, read as the reverse complement.
CTTTCCATGGGCTTTAGCCCGCAGGAGACCGATGTTGCCCTGAGCGGGTATGATGGGCAGAATATGCGTGTCGAGGATTTGCTCGGCGCGGCGCTTAAGCGACTTGGAATGGATGCGTGATGTGGGAAGCCGATGACTCTCAGGACCTGTGGGCGACGCCCGGCAACTCGCCGGCGGCATCCATGGCGCACGGCGAGCGCATGGTGGGCTCGGGGCTGACGGCCGAGGACCTCGATGTCGACCGCACTTTGCGCCCCCAGCGCCTGGACGATTACTGTGGCCAGGAGCACATCAAGCAGAGCCTGCGCGTGTTGATCGAAGCGGCGCAGAGCCGTGGCGAGACGCTCGACCACGTGATTTTCTCGGGTCCTCCGGGCCTGGGCAAGACCACGCTGGCCACCGTTATCGCCAACGAGCTGGGCGCTCAGATCAAGACCACGAGTGGCCCTGCCATCGCGCGCACGGGCGACCTGGCGGCCATCCTTACTAACTTGCAGCCGGGTGATGTGCTGTTTATCGACGAGATCCACCGCCTCAACCGTTCGGTCGAGGAGGTCCTGTACCCCGCGATGGAGGACTTTGCCCTCGATATCGTGATTGGCAAGGGTCCGGCGGCGCGCTCGATTCGCCTGGATATTCCCAAATTTACGCTGGTAGCGGCAACGACCCGCTCAGGCATGTTGACAGGCCCGTTGCGCGACCGCTTTGGCATTTCATATCGCCTGGATTACTACACGGTCGAGGAGCTCGCGCAGATTGTGACGCGCTCGGCGACTATCCTGGGCGTGACGATCGATCATCCCAGTGCACTCGAGATCGGCTCGCGTTCGCGCGGTACGCCACGTCTTGCCAACCGCCTGCTCAAGCGCGTGCGCGACTATGCACAGGTGCGCGGCAACGGTCCCATTGAGCTCGATATCTGCCGTCAGGCGCTCGAGTTCTTCGAGATCGACGAGCTCGGTCTGGACTGGATGGATATTCGTATCTTGGAGACGCTTGCCAAGACGTTCTCCGGTCGTGCCGTGGGACTTACGACCCTTGCCAGCGCGGTGGGCGAGGACCCGGGCACGCTCGAGGATGTCTATGAGCCCTATCTGCTGCAGTGCGGCTTGATGATTCGCACGCCTCAGGGTCGTCAGGCAACGCTTCGCACCTTTGAGCACCTGGGGATTGAACCTACCGTTTAGGGCGCTTTGTTTTGGCTAGTCTGTAGGCTATCGCTGAGCATTGGATAAACATATCGCCATTCATCGGTTACGGGTGTTTTACTATTGCGCGCCCGTGCTATGCTGAATTGGTCTTTTTCTCATTCGGTAACGAAAGGACCGCCCATGCCTACTGACATCGAAATCGCACGTTCCGTCACGCCGCTGCCCATTACCGAGGTGGCTAAGAACGCCGGCGTCGACGTAAAGCACCTGATTCCGTACGGCTTCGACAAGGCTAAGGTTGACTATTCACTGCTCAACGAGCCGACTGATCACCAGGCTAAGCTCGTCCTCGTGACCGCTATCAACCCAACGCCTGCGGGCGAGGGCAAGACCACCACGACCATCGGTCTGGCCGACGGCCTGCGTCGTCGCGGTGTCAAGAGTGCCGTGGCCCTGCGCGAGCCTTCGCTCGGCCCCGTCTTTGGCGTTAAGGGCGGTGCTGCCGGCGGCGGCTGGGCTCAGGTCATCCCCATGGAGGATATCAACCTGCACTTTACCGGTGACTTCCATGCCATCGGTGCTGCCAACAACCTGCTGGCCGCCATGCTCGACAACCACATCCAGCAGGGCAATCAGCTCGGTATTGACGTTAAGCGCATCACTTGGAAACGCGTCGTCGATATGAACGACCGTCAGCTGCGCCACGTTATCGACGGCATTGGCGGTAAGGCCCAGGGCGTGCCGCGCGAGGACGGCTTCGATATCACCGTTGCCTCCGAGGTCATGGCGATCCTGTGCCTGTCCACGAGCATCAGCGATCTTAAGGAGCGCTTGGGCGAGATCGTTGTCGGCTATAGCTATGCCGGCGAGCCCGTCCGCGCCCGCGACCTTAAGGCCCAGGGAGCTATGGCCGCACTGCTCAAGGATGCGCTCAAGCCCAATCTGGTGCAGACGCTCGAGGGCACGCCCGCGTTTGTCCACGGCGGTCCCTTCGCCAATATCGCCCACGGCTGCAACTCCATCATGGCCACGCGTATGGCTATGCGTTTTGGCGATGTCGCCATTACCGAGGCGGGCTTTGGTGCCGACCTGGGTGCCGAGAAATTCCTGGACATCAAGTGTCGCATGACGGGCGTTCGTCCCAACGCCGTCGTGGTCGTCGCCACCGCTCGCGCGTTGAAGTACAACGGTGGCGTCGCCAAGGCCGATCTCAACGAGGAGAACCTCGAGGCACTCAAGGCTGGCATGCCCAACCTGCTGCGTCACGTCGACAACATCCAGAACGTATATGGTCTGCCCTGCGTGGTCGCCATCAACCGCTTCCCGACGGACACCGAGGCCGAGCTCGCGCTCATTGAGTCCGAGTGCCAGAAGCTCGGCGTCAACGTTAAGCTTTCCGAGGTCTGGGCCAAGGGCGGCGAGGGCGCGCTCGAGCTTGCCGATGAGGTCATGCGTCTGATTGAGCAGCCGAGCGAGCTCAAGTTTGCCTATGAGGACGGCGCTGATGTCGCTGATGCCCTCGAGGCCGTTGCCACCAAGGTCTACCGCGCCGACGGCGTTGACTTTACGCCGGCCGCCAAGCGCCAGCTCGCCGAGCTGCGCGAGAATGGCTTTGGCAACCTGCCGGTGTGCGTCGCCAAGACGCAGTACAGCTTTAGCGACAACGCCAAGGCCCTGGGCGCTCCCGAGAACTTCCGCATCACGGTGCGTGAGCTCAAGGTTTCCGCCGGCGCCCACTTTGTGGTCGCACTGACTGGCAGTGTTCTGACCATGCCGGGCCTGCCCAAGGTCCCTGCGGCCGAGAACATCGACGTCGACAACGACGGCAACATCACCGGCCTGTTCTAAGCTCGCTGCTCATAGCCGCTTGCCCGCCCCGTCGCGCCTACCAAGGCCCGGCGGGGTTTTTGATCCTTAGGCCCGCGCATGTCTTGTAGATACCGACGGACTCTGCCCATCATAGGCTTTTGCGCTGGTAGAATGCATGGATAACTTGATGCTTACAGGCGACGGAAAGGAATCGTTGCATGGATCAGGACAAGACAACCGTGATGGGCGGCTACGGTTCCGCGCAGGCTGGCGATAGCGCCGATGCGACCCGCGTTGTTCCCAACCCCGGTTATGTCGACCCCGCCGCGACGCAGCCTTCTGCCGAGCCCACACGAGTTATGGGCTATGGCGACGCGGCGCAGGACCCTTACGCTGCATCTTTGCAAAGCCCCTATGGCAACGCGGCGGCAGACCCGTTTGATTACGCGCCGCAGGATTCTTATGCCGCCTCGACGCCGAATCCCTATGATGACCTGCCGCAGAATCCCATTCCGCAGCCTCAGCAGACGACGTATATGCCTCGCACGGCGCAGCCTCGCTACGAGTCGCGCGAGCCGTATCGCGAGTACCCCAAGTCGATTCCGCAATATGGCGAGGACGAGGAAGAGGCGCCGTCGCGTTCGTCGAGCGTGATTAAGAAGATCCTCATCGTGCTGGCGATCTTCTTTGCGCTGTCGGTTGTGTTTGCCATCGTGTCGGGCATGCTCAACAAGCGAGGGAGTTCAACGGCCGATACCACTGCCGAGCAAACCGAGTCCGCCTCGTCTAGCACCGTCGATCTGAGTGATATCCCGGGGCAGTACTGGTCCAACGCCAAGAAGATCCTCAAGTCGCGCGGCGCCGATCTTTCGAATGCCGTGGTCCTGACTGATGATGGCTCAACGCCCGTCGTCGATGCCAACTGGGTCGTTACTTCTGCCTACTATAACGACAACGGCAACCTCGAAATTCAACTCACGCACAAGAACAGTTCGGGCAACTCGTCCGACGGCCAAAGCGGTACCGACAGCTCGAGCTCCAATACGCTGGAGGACTTGAGCAACAAGGCGCAGGAGTTGGGAGACAAGGCGCAAGAGCTGGGCGATACGGCACAAAATCTGGGCGATACCGCGCAGAACTTGGGCGACATGGCGACGGATGCCTGGAACGCCCTACAAAACGGCATCTCGGGCGCGCAGGGAAACTAGCTGTTAAGTGGGCTACAGCTGCTCGGCCGGACGGTCGGGCGAGCTAAAGCCCGAGTCAAACGTAACGACGCATGAGGCATCGGGTCGGCGCTCGTGCACGATGCGCGTGACGAGCTCCAGCAGCTCCTCGTCGGATATGTCAAAGCCGTCGGGACGCACCAGGTCAAACGAAACGAACCCGTCGTGCTCGTGCAGATCGTGGATGGAGAGCGCGGGATCGATCTGCATGACGCCGCGCTTGACCCAGCCGCGCAAGTCATCGCCGGTTGTCGCGATGGGGTCGCAGTGCAGCGTGATACCAATGCCCATCTGGCGCTTGATGTCGTGCTCGATGGTGTCCAGAATCTCGTGGTGCTCAAACGCGTCGCCCTCGCCGGGCATCTCCACGTGGGCGCTGGCAAACTGACGACCGGGGCCGTAGTCGTGCACCATGAGGTCGTGTGTGCCCAAGACCTGCGGATAGGACATGATCTTGTCGCGGATTGCCTGGACGAGCTTGGGGTCGGGCGCTTGCCCCAGCAACGGGCTGATGGCGTCGCGCACCAGGCCCAGACCGCTGATGCAGATGAAGATGCCCACACCCAGGCCTGCCCAGCCATCGAGATCAAAGCCGGTCGTCTGCGAAATAAGCGCCGCCACCAAGACCGAGCCCGAGGTGATGACGTCGTTTTTGGAGTCCTGCGCCGTGGCGATGAGCGTCTCCGAGTCGATGCGATCGCCCAGCGTGCGGTTGAACGCTGCCATCCAGAGCTTAACGAGCATGGACGTAGCCAGTGCCGCAAGGGAAATAAACGTGTAAGCGGTGGGCGAGGGCTTGATGATCTTGGTGACCGACTCGAGAATCAGGTTGATGCCGACGGCGCAAACCAGGACGGCGACGAACAGGCCGGCTAGGTACTCGTAGCGGCCGTGACCATAGGGGTGGCCTTCGTCTGCCGGGCGGCTGGCAAGGCGGAAACCGAGCAGGCTCACAATGTTGCTCGAGGCATCGGAGAGGTTGTTGAAAGCGTCGGCGATGAGGGAGACGGAGCCGGCGAGCAGACCCGCGATGCCCTTGGCCAGGCACAGGGTGATGTTGAGGCCAATGCAGATGAGGCTTGCGGCAAAGCCCGCGTTGGTGCGGCAAGATGCATCGACCGGCTCGCCCTCGCTGCCGGGAACAAGCGTATGTACCAGCCGATTTACAAATAGCATAGCGGTCGTCCTCACAATCATGTTTAAGGGGATAGTGTAGCTCGCGCGGGGGCGCCGTGCACCGATGCTCAGAAAATGCAGCAATAGTCTGCCGGTGCTAACGAGCGAGCCTTCTCGTCTGCCTGCGTGGTCCATTTTGGGCCACATGGGTATGGGCATGTGCCTGTTTGCTCGACATACTTAATGTCGACAGCCCCTGTGCAAAGGAGGACGTTTCCATGGACGAGATGTTTGCCATTAAATGTCAAAACTGCGGCGGCCCTATGTACTCACACCAGGCTAAACGCAGCTTTGAGTGTGCCTATTGCGGTGCGGTCATTCCGTGGCAGGCGGACGCCGGAGAGCCCAAGAGCGCTTTGGGCATTCGCCATACGCCGTTGACGGTGGTGGATGGACTGCTCAAGCTCACCCATGTGTCGCAGCTCGAGCGCCCGGAGGACCCGGACTGGTATTTCTTCAATTCGCACTGGCGCAATCAGTCGGTCCTGGAACATCTGCTGTGGGAGGATCGCGGCACGGCGCAAGAGTTCCAAGAGGCCACGTATGTGAGCATTCCTTGCCCCTTCTGCGGAGCGTCCTTTGAGGGCGAGTCAACGCAGCGTGTGTTTGAGTGCCCGTCCTGCGGCAACAAGATCGGCATTGCCGACCTGCTCAAGCCGGGGACGTTTAGCAAGCGCCTGACCTTGGGCGTTGGTGCGGAGTATGTACCTGGGCAGGGTATTCCCTGCGAAATCTCGCCACAGCAGGCACGTGCCAACGCGCTGCAGCTGGTGCGCCAGTACCCGGATGCCTTTGTCGGGCACGACGTGGAAGATGCGATCCAAAACGACATGATGCTTTTCTATTTCCCCATGGCGCTGGCGGACCTGCGCATGATGGCGAGCTTCCCGGGCAAGGGCCTGAGCAAGGAAACCCTGGTGTACTACGAGGTGCTCGACTGGGCATACCCCAGGGCAAACTACCTGGACGTTCGCCTCATGGGCATTTTGGAGCCGTGGGACTTTGCCAAGGTTGGGCCGTTTGACCCTGCCATGCAGGAAGGTGACTTTCGCGTCGTCTCAGTCGATGCGTCTACCAAGGACCAGGTGGTCATTGATAAGTTGGCGCTCGACGTTGCGGGCAACGACGCCGAGGCTGTACTGGGGCTCAATAAAAAGAGTATCCGCACGTGGGCGCGCAAGGCCCGCAAGCACAAGGACGGCCTAGTTATGGTGCCGGTGTACTTTGTCGACCGTCCGGCAACGGACAGCCGCGACGGCGAGCAGGTGCGCATCGCCGTGAACGGCCAGACGGGCCGCGCGGCCGCGGTGGTGTTTAGTGACAAGCGCGAAACGCACATGGTGGCGCCGCTCAACCCGAGCCTGCATCTGTCCGGAGAAAGCACCGTGCATGCCATGCCCATCGAGGTCAAATACGTTAAATCGCCGTTCCTGTACCAGATCGTGCGCCGTGGAGGCGGCGAGCAACCGCGCCAGGTTGCAGCCGCCGTCGAGGGTTCCTACCGAGAGGAGAAGCCCAAACGCCGCGGTCTGCTGGGTGCGCTATTTGGGAAGTAGGGAAGCGCAGCCGGTTGGCGCTGCGATGCGATAGTTAGAGGAACGGGGCAGTCCGCAGAAGTGCGGGCTGCCCCGTTTTTGTGTTGCGGGGAAGTACTGGGCACTTCATTAAAGGTCTTCGCACGGACTCGAATTTCAATGTCGCCTAGCGCCTTCGTGCAGGATTCCCGAAGTGACCAAAATGTGGCCATAGAGGCAGTTTTAGCGAACCCCGCGGGAGTGACACGCATGGATAACAACACTTTGCTGTTCTAGGACAAAGGTTCGGGTAGGTTTAAAGACGTTAAGATCTACCCCAACCGTATTGAGGTGCTCAAGAAGGGCACTTTTGGTGGCAAGCACACCGAGATTGTCTATCTTAAGGACATCACGGGGGTCAACAGGATCAAGGGCCGCGACGTTTTTCTGCGCAATCGACTGTTGACCGCTTGCGTCTTTAGCCTGAGTAGCCGTGCGAAGGCCCAGGAATTTGTGAACGCGCTGAACATGGTGATGTAGCCGATAGCGGCGTTCGGGCCAAGGTAAAAATCGGGGGCACAGAATGGTGTTCTGCGCCCCCGATTGTGTCGATGTGTCTAAAAGGCCGGCTTGCCTATTCGCTAGCGCCTTCGCTGCCTTCGCGGTCGTTAACAAGCATTGCTGCACCTGCGACCGTTGTCGCCACGGCGGCGGCAGCGAGCCCGGCGGCAACGCCAGAGCTGTCGCCCGTGTCGGCGAGCTTTCCGCCTGAGCCCTTGCCCTTGTTGCCCTTACCATTCTTATCAGCGCTGTCTGCGTTGGAACCCGTGCCGCTGCCGGTGCCGCCTGCACTGCCCGAGGCCGTTACGGTAAAGCTTGCGGCTCCATCGCTGGCGAGCGTGTAGTTCTGTGCCGCGTCGCCCAAAAGGTTTTTCGCGCGCACCCAGTACGTCCCTGCGGCAAATGCCTCGCCCTCAGCCATCGCCGTGCCCGGAGCGCCGTTCTCGTCGTGCACAAACTCGAGCTGGGCCGTGCAGGCATCGGTTTCGAGCTTGCCCTCGAGTGATGCCGCAATCTTGGCGCGCACGTCTTCGTCGGCCTTAAGGCCTTCGAGTCCCTCAAAATGGGGCGTCAGCGCGCGTGGATCGATATCGATGGGCACGGAGCCCCGCAGCTCCGTAACGGTCTCGTTGCCCAAGGCGTCGACATCCACATATTCGATGGCAAACGCATGGCCCGAAGCCGCCACGTTGAGTACGTTGCTGCTGTCGACGAGGCGGAAATGACCCTCGCCAACGGTCTTGCCGTCCTGGAGCGAGGCGTCGCTCAGCGAGTCGCCATATGTCATGCGCATGCGGGTCGGGAGATAGTACGGGAGATAGTACGAAGCCGTCTGCTTGTGCTCCGTATCGTAATTGCGCTGATAGATGCTCCGGGCCAGCGCCGCATCAACAAAGTCGGATGCGATGATGCCAATGTGCTTGAGGTAATCTGACTTTGTATCCCCGGTGCCGCTGGGATTGATGTACGGGCTCTTGTACAGATGCTCGTCGACTACTCGTGCCGAGGTAAAAGGATTGCCTCCGTGCGACAAGCCCGTGCAGCTGGTGTAGTTGATAGACCAGCAACGCTCCAGGACTTTCTCCTTGGCCCCGTTATCGTCCTCGACATCTACCTCGTTGCGCGTGCGCCCGGACGTTTCCTTCAGCGCATTATCGACCCAGCTGAGCTTGTCGGTTCCCGTGAGTTTGTACTTGTCCTGGGCGTATACCTTGGTGCAATAGGGCTCTTTGTCGCCTGTTTCCCCCGCGGCTTCAAAGCCCCGCGCGTCTTGGACGAGACACATAGTGGCGCTGTCGGAGTGAGCCTTGATCTTGTCATCCCATTCGGTGAGGTCGAGTCCCCACGTGTGGCCGCTTACGCTGTCGCCGTCGAGTCCAAATCGACGTAGCAGGACGATCTTTCCGCGCACCTCGCCCAGTGTGGGAACGCGGCTCGACGTATAGAACAGTTTGGGGTTGTCGTCCAAAACCTTGGCGAAAGCCGTCGTAACACTTTCGTCGGTAGCCTCGTCGTTGCCTCGTGATACAAGCATGATGAGCGCTTCTGTCGGGTTTTCGTTCAAAAACGTTTTGAAGTAGCCTATGACATCGGAAAGATGCATAAAGTACGCGTCTTTTTTGAGCAGGTAGTAATCCCCGTGGTCGATACCGGGGTCGTTGCCCTTTCCGAGTCGGATATCAAAATAGCGAATGCCTTCGAGCAACTGCGTGGGAATGTAATCCTGCTGGCATTTTACTTGCGAGGATTGGGGCTCAGTGTCGTTGTCCACGCTGCAGGTGCCCGAATCGTGCGTACCCGGGATGCTCAGCTCGTCGAGGAACTTGTTGTCGTCGACGTATTTCATCCAACATGGCCCATCGACGTAGCTGCTGTACGTGATCCAGTCGAGGCTGCTAACCGTGGCATCGTTCTTTTTCATGTCGTAACCGATAAGTTCGAGCTCCCACGGAATGCTCTTACTCTTATGGCAGATCTTATTGTTGTCCTGGTCTTCGCCGTTCGATTCTATTGCCAGGTACTTAATGTCTTTTTTCTCGGTTTCTTTCTCGACCGTGCGGTCTCGGATGATATAGGTTCCGTTTGATTGACGCTCGAACGCAAAAGCGCGGCTGGGCTTGTTGTCATACTCGCCGCCCCATACGTGGATGACCTTTCCATCTTTGTCAGAGTCGTCGTCGACCGACCAAATGCTGTAGCCCGTCTTTTTATGCTCTTCGAAATTGAGCAAGGTGCGGATAGCATACCAGTTTGTATCGTCATTCTTGGTCGTTACGTTCTCAAGGATGAGCTTGCTGGACGTGCCGTCGTTAAACAGGTGGCAGACGTTGCCGCGAACGTTGCCGTCTTGGTTGACGCTCGCGGTGCGAAAATAGCCCGCGGGGCGAAGGCGAATGACGAAATTGTCGAGGCTGTCCGACGGTGCGGGTGTGTTGTCTGCAAATGCCGTTCGCAGGGGAATGCCCGGCGCTGCGGTTTCAGGCAGGCTTGCAAGTGGTGACAACGCCGCAAGCCCTAGGCCCAGCGTAAACGCTCGGCGGCTGATGGCATGGTGTTCGGTCATATCTCCTCCGTTCGCAGGGTGCGGTTATGCACTTGTTTTGGTCACTATACTGCCCAGATGTTTAAAGACGCCGGTTTAAATTGCCTGCGCGGCGCTATAAATCGGCGGGCGGACGTGTTGGGGCACTTGTCTATTTGTGCTGTTATCACGTCTGGGATGGTTTTGGAGCCCGGCATCCTGCGTTCGTCGGCTACCGGCATAAGAATGGGGAGGGTCGGCTTACCGGCCCTCCCTGGGTACGAAGCGCTGGGATACCGTCGCTTGTTTGCACTGCGTCCGTGTTTCCCGTTGTGCTCGCCAGTCGCTTAGCGCTTGATCTCGATATCCTCGAGCTTGACGTCCATGGCCTCGGTCTTGGCCTTGGCGATGTCGTCGGCAAACTCCAGAGACTTCATCATGGTCTCGACGGCGTCCTTGTGCTCCTCGACATTGTCGATACGTACGTACACACTGCCGCCGTCAACGTCAGTGAAGTACTCGGTCGTCACGCCGCCCGAGTGTGTGTAGGAAGCGTTGCGCCAGGTCTTGCCGTTGTACTTGACGGGGTCATTCTCGGTCCACTCAAAGCTGGCATTCCACTTTGCCTCGTAGTCGAACAGCTCGTCGGCGTTCTTGTCAGGATCGAAGACGGGGATGAAGCGGTCGCTGGCATGCTCGCTCTCGGTGAACTTAAACTGGGCCCTGTCGGCGGTATCGCCTGCGACGTCCGTGATTTCGACGCCCTCGGGGACTTCGACCTTAAACCAAATGAAGTCGGTCCTCATATCCACGGCTGGCTTTTCCGCGCCGCCGTCACCGCCACTGCCGGTAGCGCCGCCGTTTCCGCCACAACCCACCAGGGCAACCGCGGCAAAGAGACTGATGCAGAGGGTGAGAATCGCAAAGGCCTTCTTTTTCATGGTCGTGTCCTCCTCGATCTGTAACCGCCCATGGATTACCTGCCTTTACTGTACGCGCGGACGGCTCGCTAGGGTGGGCCATGTGTCCCATTCTGGGGGCTGGAATTGCGCCGACAAGTGGCAATATGTGCGGTCGCAAAAGAGGGGAGGGCCGATGCTGTCGGCCCTCCCCGGGTTGGGCGCCCGTTGTTTTAATGGGGCGCGCCTACGCGGGTTCGCGTAGGCGCGTACGGGTGCCCCGTTACTTGATCTCGATGCTCGAAATCTCGACTTCACGTGCCTCGTCAACTGCTTTCTTCATGTCGTCGGGGAACTCGATGGAGTTGAGAAGCGCCTCGGCTTCTTTCTTGTGCTGGTCGAAGTTCGAGATGAGGACGTAGACGCTTCCCGGCTCAACATCGGTAAAAAGCATGGTTGAGATGCCGCTGTTGTCCTCGTATGTTCCGACGAGCCACGTCCTGCCGTTATACTCGACGGACCCGCCATCCTTCCACTGGAACGTATCCCCCTTCTTTTCCGCCTGGTCGGCGTGGGATTCCTCGGCCGTCAGCGCTTTTTTCCAAACGGGGATAAAGCGATCGGCCGAGGCGTTCTCGTCTTCGGGGAAGGTGAGCTGGACCCTGTCGGCATTCTTGCCGGCAGAGTCGCTTACGCCGACGCCCTCGGGCATCTCGACCTTAAACCAGATGTAGTCGGTCTTCTTGGCGACGGGGGCCTTTTCCTTGCTCTCGCTCTTGGGGGCGCTGCCGCCGCCCGATGCGCTCCCGCCGCAGCCCACAAGGGCGAGCGCGGCAAAGAGGGCGATGCAAAGGGAAAGGATCGATAGGGTCTTTTTCATCATGGTGGCGTCCTCCTTGTCTGTTAGTGACATCATGGCGCCGCATGTTGTTGGGGCGTTGTTTCCGTTTGCGGCGGATGTCTTTGTGCGTGGGTTGTATGAGTACGTTAATGCATCCTTTCGTGGTTTGTGGTCGTTGCGCAGCCGTGCCCCAACGGGCTCCTTATTTATAGATATGCCCCGGTTTGTGCTGCCAGAGAGTCTCGAAAGGTGGGCCATGTGTCCCATGCTTGCGTTGCCGCCGCCTATCGCGTGCCATAGAAATCCGCGATGGCCAGGTGCGCTGACGCTCGCGTACTTATGGGCTAGACTTAGCACCATTACGTGATCGATGCGGTCGGCCGACGTCGGCCGCCCGACCGATATATATGACTTGAAGGTGCGTGTGCGTATGAGCCAAGAGATGATGGATAAAACCTGTCGCGGTTTTGCCGAGGCGCTTGCCGCACGCGAGCCGGTTCCCGGCGGCGGTAGCGCGAGCGCCTTTGTAGGTGCACTGGGCGCCTCGCTTTGCGGGATGGTTGCTCGCTATGGGGCGACAAACCCTGCGCTTGCCGATCGCGCAGACGATCTGACGCGCGCGTTTGCCCAGGCGGATGAGTTGGCGCAGGAACTTGTGGGTCTGGTCGCCGAGGACGTTCGTGCCTACGGGCAGGTGTCCACGGCGTACGGTATTCCGCGTGACGATCCGGCTCGAGCGACCGCGATTCAGGATGCGCTGCATGTGGCCGCTATGCCGCCGTATCGCATTATGGATGCCTGCGGGCGTGCGCTGGCGCTGCTCGAGGACATGGCCGACAAGGGTTCACGTCAGCTGCTGTCCGATGTGGCGTGCGGCGCCGTGTTCTGCCGTGCCGCTATGCAGGGCGCGAGCTTGACGCTCTTTGCGAACACCACGTCTATGAAAGATCGCGTTCGTGCTGAGGAGCTCGAGACGGCGTGTGATGAGTTGCTCGACACATGGTTGCCGCGCGCCGATGCGCTGGCGCGCCGCGCCTCCGACGCTGCAAGGAAGAGAGGATAGCCATGGCTGAACTGCTGAAGGGTGCTCCCGTTGCTCGCGCTTTGACCGAGGAACTTGCTGCTCGCTGTGCAGCCCTGCGCGAGCGCGGTGTTGTACCGACGCTGGCCATCGTTCGTGTGGGCGAGCGCGAGGACGACCTGTCCTACGAGCGCGGTGCCCTCAAGCGCTGCGAGAAGGTTGGCATTGAGGCTCGCCGCGTTTTGCTTCCTGCCGATGTTTCGCAGGACGAGCTGTTGATGGCCGTCGAGGACATCAATACCGATTCGGCTGTTCATGGCTGTCTGATGTTCCGCCCGCTGCCCGCCGGCCTTGACGAGAACGCCGTCGCCGCAGCGCTCGATCCCGCCAAGGACGTTGACTCCATGACGCCGGCTTCACTGCTCACCACGCTTTCGGGGCGCGGCGAGGGTTTTGCCCCCTGCACAGCCGAAGCCGTGCTTGCTTTGCTGGATCATTACGGCGTTGAGCTGGATGGGGCCAAGGTTGCTGTGGTCGGACGCTCACTGGTAATTGGCCGCCCCGTTGCCGCCATGCTTACGGCGCGCAACGCAACCGTGACGACGTGCCATACGCATACGCGCGATCTTGCCGCCGAGTGCTGTGCTGCCGACATTGTGGTTGCCGCCGTTGGACGCGCGCGCACGATTGGCGCAGATGCGGTCCGCGAGGACCAGGCGATTATCGATGTTGGCATTAATTGGGACGAAGCCGCTGGCAAGCTGGTCGGCGACGTCGATTTTGATGCCGCGGAGCCGGTTGTTGGCGCAATCACCCCCGTGCCGGGTGGCGTGGGCGCCGTGACGACAGCAATTCTCGCCAAGCACGTGATCGAGGCGGCTGAGCGCGCGGTAAAATAGGCGTTTGGAGGCTGTTTAGGGGGTTGGTTAGATACCCCGTGGTCAAAAAATGCCAAATATGAGTACTGTTGCCAAGTTAGTCACATATGTTTGAGATCATTTTGGCTCTTTAGCGATAAGTAATATCGTTAAAGAGCCAATTTTATTGGACGTATGGGGAATTACTAGACTCAGTTTTTGGACAGGTGAGGATTCCCGGCGCCCGGAACAGTGCAATTTGCTGCCACTAAATTTGTGACAGTACTCATATTTGGCATTTTTTGACCACGGGGGCTGCCGAGGCCGTGGTTTCGCCCTTTCTGCGCCGAAGCGATACACTGTTGCCGTTTGATTTCTTCGCTCAAGGAGGATGCGCATGCCGTGCACAACGATTCTGGTCGGTAAAAACGCAAGCTACGACGGGTCGACCCTGGTCGCGCGTAACGAGGACTCGTCCAACGGGGTATTTGAGCCCAAGCGCATGCGCGTAGTGCATCCCGACGAGCAGCCGCGTGTCTACACGAGCGTCCTGAGCCACCTGACCGTTGAGCTGCCCGATAACCCCATGCGCTATACGAGCGTCCCCGATGTTGTCCCGGGCCACGGTATCTGGGCCGAGGCCGGTTTCAACGAGCTCAATGTTGGCATGTCCGCAACCGAGACGCTTACCACCAACGAGCGCGTCCGCGGCGCCGATCCGCTCGTGGACTACGTGCCCGCCAAGGGCAACGAGGGTGAGGACGGCTATGTGCCGGCGCAGCCCGGTGGCCTGGGCGAGGAGGACATGGTGACCCTGGTGCTGCCGTATGCCAAGTCCGCCCGCGACGGCGTGCGTATCTTGGGCGACCTGCTCGAGCGCTACGGCACTTACGAGAACAACGGCATCGCCTTTAGCGACGTGGACGAGATCTGGTGGCTCGAGACCATCGGCGGTCACCACTGGATCGCCAAGCGCGTGCCTGACGACGCCTATGTGACCATGCCCAACCAGCTGGGCATCGACAGCTTTGACCTGGATGACGCCGAGGGCGCCCAGGCCGACCATATGTGCTCCGCCGACCTGCGCGCCTGGATGGCCGAGTGGCATCTGGACCTGACGCTGGGCGTCGAGAGCGACGGCCCGGCTGCCGTCTTTAACCCGCGCGAGGCCTTTGGCTCGCACAGCGACAGCGACCATGTCTACAACACGCCGCGCGCCTGGTACATGCAGCGCTGCCTCAACCCCAGCGACGTGTGGGATGGCCCCGACGCCGACTACACGCCCGAGAGCGACGATATCCCCTGGAGCCGCGTGCCCGAGCGCAAGGTGACCATCGAGGACATCAAGTACGTGCTCTCGAGCCACTACCAGGGCACGGAGTACGACTGCTACGGCAGCAAGGGCACGCCCGCTACGCGTGGTGCCTATCGCCCCATCGGCATCAACCGCAACAGCCAGCTTGCCGTGTTGCAGCTGCGCCCCTATGCGCAGCCGGCCTACCGCGCCGTGCAGTGGATGGCCTTTGGTTCCAACTCGTTTAACGCGCTGGTTCCGCTGTACGCCAACGTCGAGACTATGCCCGAGTACTATGCCGACACGCAGGCTCGCGTGACGTCCGAAAACTTCTACTGGGCCAACCGCCTGATCGGCGCGCTGGCTGACGTCCGCTTCCATGAGTGCGGCCGCGCGGTCGAGGATTATCAGGAGAAGATCGGTGGCATGGGCCACAAGCAGATCCATGACGTCGACGCTGCCGTAGCCGCTCTGCCCGAGGTCGAGGTGCCTGCCGAGCTTGCACGCGCCAACGAGGCCTTTGCCGAGCGTGTTCGCGTGGAGACCGATGCCCTGCTGGGCAAGGTGCTTTACACCACGAGCTGCGCCATGAAGAACTCTTTCGCGATGAATGACAACGTGAGGTAGGGATTTCCCGTCGATCGAATAGCGCTAAAACGCTTTGTCGCTTTCGCTCAATCTTGGGTACAAGAACGCCAATGCAGTTGTTTGTGATTGGAGATAACCATGGTTATGAAACTCGATCAGCTTGTTAACGGCGCCATTAACGTGGGCTTTGGCGCTGCCGCCGTTGCTGTCGAAGGCGGCAAGAAGGTCCTCGACGACCTTAACACCAAGGGCGAGCAGGTTCGCAAGGACACCGCCACCCCCGATATCGCCCGCAGTGTGTCCGACATGTTCGAGCAGGCCGGCGGTACCATCTCCGATCTGACCGAGCGCTTGGGCATGCAGGGCGAGACCGCGGCCCAGCGCGTGCTTGACGAGCTCATTCTGGCTCGCGTCCGCGTTATGACCGCCCCCGAGCGCACGGCCTTCCTGGCCCATGTGCGCGACATCGTTGATTCGGTCGAGGACAACGTGACCTCGGTGCCCGTCGAGTCCGTTGAGCCCGACGATGCGAAGGATACCGAAGAGGCCGAGTAGCAGCGCAGATGGCAGATTCCACCACCGATTACAACAATCTAGATCCCTTGGGTGACGAGGCGGCGGTTGTCGATGAGGTCGACGCCGCCGTCTCGGGCGCTCGCAAGAAGCCGCGCGCTGTCGATATGGTGCCCGAGGAGCCCGACGCGATGGCGCCGGACGAGGAATACCAGCTCACGCCGGCGGGTCGTCGCGAACGCATCGGGCAGATTGTTCGCCTGGTCAAAAAGTACCGCGTGTGGGATAACCTCACGCCGGTTCGTTTGCGCCGCCTGCTCGAGGAACTCGGCCCCATGTTCGTCAAGATGGGGCAGATTCTGGCCAACCGGTCCGAGATTCTGCCACAACGCTTTTGCGACGAGCTGCGTCGTCTGCGCTCCGACGTGGAGCCTGTGCCGTACGAGGTCGTACTCAGTTGTCTGGAAGAAGAATACGGCCTGCGCCTGGGGGAGATGTTCGATGCGATCGACCCCAACCCGCTCGGTAGCGCATCGCTCGCGCAGGTGCACCGCGCTCGTCTGGTGACGGGCGAGGACGTGGCCGTCAAGGTGCAGCGCCCCGGTGCGCAGCAGGTTATGGCACAGGACATCGATATCATCCGCTCGGTGGTGCGCATCGTTTCCAAGTTCGTCAACACCGATCAATTCGTTGATCTGCACGGCGTAGTCGAGGAGTTGTGGACCTCGTTTCGCGAGGAGACCAACTTTTTGGCCGAGGCAAAAAACCTCAACGACTTCTACGAGTTCCATAAGAGCGTTCATGGCGTGACGTGCCCTAAATCCTATCTGGACCTGTGCACCGAGCACGTGGTGGTTATGGACTACGTCGACGGCATTTCGATCGCCGATCCTGAACGCTTGGTGGCCGAGGGCTATGACTTGGAAAAGATCGGTGCCGCAATCGTCGAGGACTATTCGACGCAGGTGCTCGATGACGGCTTTTTCCATGCCGACCCGCATGCGGGAAACATCATCCTCAAGGACGGCATCGTCTACTTTATCGACCTGGGCATGGTCGGACGCATGTCGAGCCACGACCGCGGTATCGTCAAGGACATGATTTTCGCCGTGGCCGAGGGTGACGTGCCCAAGCTCAAGGATTCGCTCATGCGCTTCGCCGTGACGCGTGGCGACTCGGCTGAGCTCGATCATTCGGCCTTTTTGTCCGATCTTGACTTTATCGTGGCTGACTTTGCGGGCCTTGACCTGAAGGATCTGGATATCGGCGAGTTTTTGACCTCGCTGTTAAACCTCGCGCGCAAGAATGATGTTGAGCTGCCGAGCGTGGTGACGATGTTCGCGCGCGGCATGGTGACGCTTGAGGGTTTGCTGACCGAGTACATGCCCAACGTCAACATGATCCAGATCATTCAGGCTCATATCAAAAACGAGAAAAGCACCTATGCCCGCATGCGCGAGATGAGCCGCGACTTTGCCGCGAGCAGCTATCGCGCGGCAAAAGGCTCGCTCGAGGCGGCCGAGTATCTGGGCTTGGCTTCGCGTATGCTCACGCGCGGCCAGCTTAAGGTGAACACGCAGATCATGAGCAGCGATAAGGCGCTGCGACAGCTGGGCGGAATCATCGACCGCATGTCGATGGCGATTGTGATCGCCGGTCTGTTTATCGGTTCGTCGGTGGTGTACTATGCACGCATCGAGCCGGTTGTGTTTGGTATCCCAGTCATTGGCTTTATGGGCTACGTGAGCGCGCTGGTGCTGGCGCTTATGCTGGGCCGCAATATCTGGCTCAACAGCCACGGCGGCAAGCACTAGAGGCTGCGACCGTCACCGCATTTTCCTATCGCAAACAATAGCTTTTACCTTGGGCTTCGCCTGAGTGCGAGGCCCTTTTGCGTGATACCATTTTTACGGTAATAATAGATGGCCTAGATGGTGGTGCGGAGACGCACGAATGCGCGGTTTTCCTGCGCGTTTGGGAGAATCGGGGTGCAAGTCCCCGGCTGTACCAGTAACCGTAATTCCTCTTGGCTCGGGATGTTCGTGTCGCAGATCGGACGGCGCGCCTGAGCCGTTAAGGTTAAGTCGGATCGCCTCCCGTCTTGCATGCGGCTGCGGCGTGTGCCGCCGGTGTGCATAGGGCTCTGGAGGGAAGGGGACCCCGATGGGGGAACTCGAGCGCAACATGCGCGATGACGTGGGGCAGCCTCAAGGTAACGCTCCAAGTACAGACAATGGGGGACAAATGGATATGTTTGAGGACGAGCGTGAGCGCGCCTCATTGCATCGCCGTGGCGCGATTGCACGCGGTGTAGCCAAGCGCGGCCTGGTGGCATTCCTGGCCTTCGCGATGGCCTTCAGCACCACGCCGGCTCAGCTGTGGGCCGAGGGTGCCGAGGGCATTACCGACGCTGTGGCTCAGGCTACGACGCCAGGCGAGGACGCAGCGCTTGCGGGCGGTACCGCTGAGCAGAGCGGCGCCGAGGTTTCGGATTCCGGGAGCGCGCCTGCAGCTAGTGCCGCCACTACAGAGGCAGCAACTGGCGACGAAGGCTCGGCGACGGGGGAGAGCCCTGCCACGAGCGAGCGGTCTTCGACGGCATCCGCTGGCCAAGCAGGATCTGCCGCCGCGGCTGCCGTCCAGACAGAGAACCCGACAGAAACTGGCGATGTCGTCAAGAAGCAAATCGAGGTCTCGTTCTCGATTATCGGCACCGATGCCGACGGCAAGGCTCAGACCTGGGTGGCGCCTACGCAGCTCAAGCTCGACGAGGGCGCAACGGCTGCGGATGCCTTCGTTAAGCTGCAGCAGAAGACGGGCTTTAAGGCGGATTACGATCCGAACACGGCATACGGTTTCTACCTCAAAAGCATCACATCCCCGAACGATGGCCGCACGCTTGCCTACGATCCGACGACTTATGCCTTCTGGCAGCTGTTCGTCGACGGCGCGTCTTCCTCGGTCGGCGCGAGCAGCGTTAAACTCGCCCAGGGGCAGAAGATTGAGTTTGCCTATACGGCTGGTAGCACTACCCCCGTTGTTAAGGACCAGGTTGCCGCAAATGTGACCGTCATTGGTCGCGATGCCCAGGGCAAGACTCAGACTTGGGTCGATAACGCGCAGTATGTGGTGACGTCCGGCTCGAACGCACTTGACCTTACGAAGGTCGCGCTCGAGGCGAATGGCATCGACGCCGTTGCTGCGGGCTCCTTCATTCTGAGCCTTAAGTACAACGGCGTTGAACTGGGTACGCCGCTCGATTATTCGACCTATTGGCAGCTGTTCATCAACGGCAAGTCGAGCGACTACACGGCAGACAATGTCACCATTCATGCTGGTGATACCGTTACGTGGTTCTACGGTGGCTGGGGCGACCAGTTGCCGTCCGATTCTGTCCATGCTTCCGTTCAGGTACTTGGTAAGGACAAGGACGGCAAGCAACAGGTTTGGGCTTCGACGGGCCAGACGAGCCTCAAGGCAGGCTCCACTGCTAAGGATCTCCTTGAGCAGACCGGCCTTACTCTCGATGCTGGCGAATCGTCTTGGGGCTGGTTCCTCAACGGCATTACTTCGCCGTTCGATGGTAAGTCCTATGGCTGGGATGCTGCGACCAATAGCTATTGGCGCTTCTACGTAAATGGCAAGTTCGCCGACGTTGGCGCCGGTGCCTACGAGCTTCAAGAGGGCGATGCCGTCACCTTTATGTATGGTGCTGACGCCGATGCCCTCCCCGGTCAGGCGCTTGGGTCTGTCGATGTTATCGGTCCCGATGTCAACGGCAACAATACTCGCTGGGGCTCGGCAAGCAATGTTTCTTTGCCCGAAGGCTCTACTGCCCAGAACCTTATTGAGACGGTCCTGAAGGCCAAGGGCGTTACGTACAACGGCTCCCAGAGTGGTGAGTACTGGTTCCTCAATTCCATCAATTCGCCGTTCGATCACAAGCCGTATGCCTGGGATGCTGCGACCAATAAATATTGGCACCTGTATATCAACGGAGAGCCCTCCTTACTCTGCGCCAATCAGATTACGCTCAAGAGCGGCGATAAGGTTACGCTTGCCTATACCACCGACGATTCGGCCATGCCCGATCCCGACAAGATTGTCGTGGACCCGAGCGCGACGACTCCTGATTGGGATGCCGAGTGGGCCGGCTACGGCAACAGTGGCAACGGTTCGACCGTAACGGATGCCAAGACGCCTGCGCAGGCCGCCGGTCTTAAGTGGGCCTTCGATTGGAAGGCCGAGTCTGGTCAGCAGTATGCCAACTGCAGCGAGCCTGTCATCGCTAACGGCTTTGTGTACATCGCGACCGAGAACGAGCTCATCAAGATCGATTCGTCCACGGGCAAAAAGGTTGCCTCTGCGCCGCTTGCCTCCAAGGTGAGCTATACTTCTCGTCCGATCTATACCAATGGCCTTATCATCGTTCCGCTCAACGGCGGTGCGGTCCAGGCGATTACTGCAGACAAGCTGATCTGCAAGTGGCTGACGCCTGGTTTGACGGATTTGACGCAGAGCTCCTGCACCGTCGTTTCGGACGGCGAGTACGTCTATGTAGGCTCGGTCGATATTTCGTATGACGAGAATTACAACGCGACCTACGGCAACGGCTCCCTTAAGCGTATCAAGATTGCCACGGGCGAAGTCTCTTGGCAGAACATCGACCCTGCCGAGGGCTATTACTGGACTGGTGCGGCTTTGACGGATAAGTATGCCATCGTTCCTACGAGCGCGGGCACGCTTAAGTGCATTGATAAGACGACGGGCGATGTCGTTTCGACCATGAAGCTCGGCGCTCTCGCGAACGCCGACTGTGTCGCCGATCCGTCCAATGGTTCGACCTTCTATCAGATGACGCACGATGGAAAGCTCCATGTGATTTCGCTTTCGGCGAAGGGCGTGCTGAGCGAGCAGAAGACGGTCGATCTGGGTCTTACGAATAACATGAGCGCACCGGCGGTGGCTGGCGAAAACTTGATTGTCGGCGGACAGACGGCTACTGGCTCTGCTCTGGCTCTCTATAATCTGAAGACCGGTAAGACCACGATGGTCACCGCTGCTGACGGTAAAGAACTGCCGGCCGGATTTAACGGTATTGCTGCTACTCCGCTGGTGAGTGTTCAGGGCGGCAAGACCTATGTGTACTTCACCGTTAACAGCGCGGATAGCAAGGATTACGTCAACTACTCTGCTGGTGGTGGCGTATATCGCTATACGCTCGGCGATGCAGAGGCGACGCAGATTTATGATGCGGCTGGCCATTACCAGCACTGCGACTCTCCGGTCATTGCCGATGCATCTGGCAACCTGTACTACATCAATGACTCGGGCACTCTGTTCAAGCTGGGGGCCGTTGAGTCTTGGACGGTTGCCTTTAATTCCAACGGCGGGTCTGCTTGCGACACTAAGTTTGTTGCTACGTCCGATGGCAAGCTGGTCAAGCCGGCCGATCCGACGCGCGATGGCTACGCTTTCGGCGGTTGGTTCACCGATGAGGCTTGCACGCAGGCGTATGACTTCGGTACGCCGGTGACGGCCGACCTTACGTTGTATGCCAAGTGGACCAAGAATGCCGTTAACCCTGGCGGCAATGGCGGTGCTGGTTCCAACGGCGGTAGCGGTTCTGGTACCGGTTCCGGCACTGGCGCTGGCACGGGTTCTGGTTCCGGCTCGAAGGGCGGCGCTATTGCCCCGGGCAAGAAGCCGGTGACCAAGACAACAGTGTCAATCAAGACGGAGACCAAGGACGACAAGAAGTCCGACAAGAAGGACGAGAAGAAGTCTGACAAGAAGTCTGACAAGAAGGACAGCAAGTCCGACAAGAAGTCCGATTCCAAGTCCGATACGGGCGCTGCTTCCACGACCACTGCTAAGAAGTCCTCTAGTGCTTCCGAGCAGGAGACTGGCACCAATCCGCTCGCCATCGTCGGCGTTGCCGCCGGCGTCATCGGTCTCGCCATCGTCGGCGTGTTCGTGTTCACCAAACGTCGGTAGGTGAGGGCTGTGTCCAATAAATCCAAGGACGCTGACCCCAAGCAACCAGATTCCTCGTTCATTCAGTTCGACGATTCAAAGCAACAGGGCGCCGCTTCGACGGCGTCCGCCCCTCGACGGAAGGCGCTTACTGGCGTCCTGACCGCCGCGTGCGTTGCGCTGATTGTCATATCGCTGGGCTTCGTCCATCCTTCCGAGAGCGGCGCCTGGTCCATTGACTGGATCGTTCAGACTGTGACGGGGGAGAGCGTCGTCACCAAGGACACCAAGGCGTCTGGCTCGTCTGCCGCTTCGGGCGAGGCCAGTTCCAAGGATTCCAAGTCATCGAATGATGCAAAAGACGAGCCCAAGGGTTCGAACGACGCCAAGGACGATTCCGAGTCTTCAAACAAGGAATCGGACAAAAACTCGGATAGCAAGAAGTCCGAGGACCAGGACGGCAAGAAGTCTGGCGATAAATCTGCTACCCAAAATACGGGAGCCGGTGATACTTCCAATGTGTCTGGCGGTGCTTCTTCGGGCGGTGGCCAGTCGTCTAATGGAGCCTCATCCTCTAATGGTGGAAACGCCTCCTCGGGCGGCCAGAGCGGCTCACAGGAGTCCAACTACGTTACGGTGACGGTTTCGGTCACATCGAGCGCTGTGGGCAATCCTGTGTCCTCTGGTGGCACCTTTACCTTTAACGAAGGCGCTACCGTCTACGATGCCCTGTGCGCGCTGGGCCTTTCTGTCAACGCACATGGCTCGTCGTACGGCACGTATGTCTCCGCGATTGGTGGTTTGGCCGAGAAACAGCACGGCGGCACGAGCGGCTGGATGTACTCCGTCAACGGCACAACGCCCATGACGGCCTGCAGCAACTACGTTCTCTCAAACGGTGACAACGTAGTCTGGTATTACGTTACAGGCTAGAGGCCTCGACATAGCGCGCCAGACGGGCGGTTCGGACAAACATCCGGGCTGCCCGTTTTTCATGCGTAGAGGACTGGGTCGCCGGGTCTCTCGGCAAACAAAAAACCGGTTGGAACGGGAATTCCAACCGGTTATACATTCAAGCAAATAGTGAATCGACTACGACCGTGCACCCTCGAGGAAGAAGCGGCGGCTGAAGTAGTTGTACCAGGTGACGAGGAACGTTGCGATGGCCTTCATGGCCTGGTAGCCGATGCTCAAAAACGTGACGCCCACAAACATGTACAGGTCGTTGAGACCCAGACCAATCACCGACAGGATGGTGAAGATCGTGAACTCGCGCTTGCGGCTCATGCCCTCGCGATGGTCGAACACGTACTTCATGCTGAGCCAGTAGTTAACCACGACGGACGTGGTAAACGAGACCGTGGTGCTCATCAAAAAGTCGAGGTGGAACAGCTCGACGAGCGCAATAAGCATGCCCCAGTCGATGCCAAAGGAGATAAGACCCACGACGGCGAACTTGAGGAACTGCTTGGTATGAGGTTGTGCCAGCGCCTTGCGCACGTAATCACATCCAATGCGTTGATGAATCGAGCAGAGGATACTTTAGAGCTTTTGCAAGGGAAACGTAAGGTCTTTGCCAAGAACTATACGAACTCGCCAAATTTTCAAGAGGTAATCCGCAAACGTTGAAAATTTGCCCGTAAACGAACGATGCCCGCGGGCGATACTGTGCTGAGCGCGCATTGTCCGTGGGCATCGTAAGGCTGTAAGGTTGCGAGTTACTTGGTCTCGTCGCCCTCCAGGAAGATCTTTCGGGTCACAAAGTTGTAGACCATGACAAGCGCGGTGGCGCAGATCTTGGCGATATTGGCCTCGAGCCCCAGACCGGCGTTGAGTGTCAGCACGATACCGTCGTTGAGTGCCAGGCCGATCACGGACAGCACGACAAAGATAATGAACTCGCGGCGGCGGCTCATGCCTTCCTTGTGCGCAAACACGTACTTCATGCTGGCGACGTAATTAAAGATGAGCGAGACGATAAAGCCGCTGGTGTTGGCGATTAGGATGTTGAGGCCCAGACCGTAGTGGAGCAGATTCATAATGCCAAAGTCGATAACCGTGGCAATGACACCGACGACGCCAAATTTCATGATCTGCGCAAGGAGCTTTTGCATGGTACCTGCCTTAAGCTGGCGCCGAAGCGCCGCGGGGATGACAAACTCAGCAAGTTTAGCCAATCCCCGCGGGTGGTGCTAGGCGCGCTCCTCGATAGCACCGTTTCTATATGCATCGAGCAGCTGACGCAGGTCCTGGATTTGGCTGCGGATCTTGGCGCCAGTATCGGTGTCGCTCACCATGCGGCGACGGTCTGCTTGGTCAAAACGGTTGGTCTCGCTTTCGATGTCCACGTTGCGCGTGAGTGCCTCGGCAACCGTCGTAAAGGCCTGGTGTGACTTGAGGCGGCAGCCGCGCGAGCTCGAGATGAGCGTATAGCCGGCGATACCCGTCTTGGGATGGTAAGCGCGGCAGAAGCCGCCATCGATGACCAGCAGCTTGCCCTCGGCACGGATGGGCTGCTCGCCCTTGGTGGTTTTAACGGGCGTGTGGCCGTTGACGATGTGGCCGGTCGGCGAGCATGCCATGGGCGCGACGCCAAACTCGCGCATGATGTCATCGCAGACCGAGGGCGACTTGGTAAGCGTGAAGTACGGATCCATCGGCTCGACCCAGGTGCTCTTATCGGCGATATAGGCGCGCTCAAAGGTACGCACTAGGCGTCCACTGGCGGGCGAGTTAAAGCCAATCCACAGGTACCACATCCAGTCGAGGGCGTCGCGGTCGCCCACGCGCCAGGCGCGGCGGGCGATGTGGTCGCAAAAATCGAGATAATCGCGGCCAGCGTGCCAGGTGCCCAAGCAGTTCATGCTGCTAAAGGTGCCGTCTTCGTTGAGCGGCACGCAGCCATGGAACAGCAGGTTGCCGTTGGTGACCTTGTACATCGAGCCGTGGGAATAGAGGAAATCGATATGGCGATGCAGATGATCGGCGGTGACAAACTCGGACACGAGCTTGTCGATGATGTGCTGCTCCTGGGGCGTGAGCGTATAGGGGTCCGCCGGGTCGACGGTGGGGAAGTCGTTGGTCGTGAGCGGCCACACGCTGCCGTCGGCGAGCGTGACCGTGCCGGTGTCGTGTTCGATCTTGTCGAGTAACAGGCGGTTGGTCATATCGAACTCGGGGTGGCGCTGGATAATCTGGCCCTCGAGCTTAAAGAGCAGCACGTTGATGGCCTTGATCAGCGGAGTGATGGACTCGCCGGCGGTGTAGGTGGCATCGGCAAAGGCAACAAGCTCACGCAGCGAGATGCCGTAATCGTTCTCTAGAATCTCGTAGTTGTCGTAGCGTAGGTTGTTGCGCAATACCGTGGCGATGCAGGCAGGCTCACCGGCCGCAGCGCCCATCCACAGCAGGTCGTGGTTGCCCCACTGGATGTCGAGTGAATGGTAGGTGAGCAGGCGGTCCATAATCTTGGCCGCGCCGCCGCCGCGGTCGAAGATATCGCCCACCAGGTGCAGGTGGTCGACGGCCAGGCGCTTGATGAGCGAAGCGAGCGACTCGATAAAGTCGTCGGCGCTTGCGGTCTCCAGGATGGACTCCACGATGCGCTCGTGATAGCGCACGCGATAGTTGTTCTCGTCCGGGTGCGTGTGCAACAACTCGTCGATGATATAGGCGTAGTCGCGCGGGATGGCCTTGCGCACCTTGGAGCGCGTGTAGCGGCTTGAAAGCGAGCGAGCGACCATGATGAGCTGGTCAAGCATCGTCTTGTACCAGGTTGGCGAGTCCTCGCGCTGGCTGCGGACCAGCTCGATTTTCTCGCGCGGGTAGTAGATGAGCGTGCACAGCTCGCCCTTTTCGTCAAAGGAGAGCGTGTCGCCAAAGATCTCGTCGACATGTTCGCGCACGACGCCCGAGCAGTTATTGAGGATGTGCATAAAGGCTTCGTACTCGCCGTGCACGTCGCTCATAAAATGCTCGGTGCCCTTGGGTAGGTTGAGGATGGCCGAGAGGTTGATAATTTCGGTAAACGCGGATTGTTCGGTGGGGAACTGTCTCGACAGCAGGCGCAGATACTTGAAGTCTTGCGGGTTGCGATCGAATGCGACCATGAAACACCTTCCGATGGGGCTGGTAAAACTGATGAAACAGCGTCAAACGTTTATCAGTATGCGCCGCTTTTGTTTCGATTTTGCGCCAGCGGCTGAATTGTCGGCTGAACGGTTTGGTAAATCGATTTAGTTGAGGTAGATATGGCGGTTGAGTGGAGACGACAGAGGATGTTTTTTCAGATATTTATGCGTGGAGTCGGTGGAGACGATGGTGGTAAAGATGTTCGCTATTTTTGGTTCGATTTGGTAAATAGTGGACATATGTACCGTATGTAGGCTCACTGTGCGATAATTTGCGCAGCAATGAGTAAGGAGCCTCATATGAGTGATTTTGTCCTGACCTGTGAATCCGCCGCCGACCGAACCCGTGAGTTCTTTGCGTCGCGCAATATCCCTGTCGTGTGTTTTCATTACGAGATCGACGATGTTGTCCATACGGACGATCTGTATCAGTCGATTACGCCGGACAAGTTTTTTGCCCAGATTGCCGCGGGCGCCATGCCCAAGACGTCTCAGGTGAGCGTGGGTGAGTACGAGGAGTTTTGGGAGCCGTTTGTTGCCGAGGGTAAAGACGTGCTGCACCTGACGTTGTCGTCGGGTATTTCGGGCACGTATGGATCGGCCTGCGTTGCGGCGCAGATGCTCGCGGATCGCTATCCCCAGGGCGGCAAGGTGCGCGTCATCGATTCGCTGGCGGCGTCTTCGGGCTTTGGCCTGTTGCTGGAATATGCCGCCGACGTGCGCGATAGCGGGGCCTCACTCGACGAGACGGCTGCCTGGATCGAGGAGCACAAACTCAACCTGCACCACTGGTTCTTCTCGACCGATCTGTCGAGCTACCTACGAGGCGGTCGCATTTCGGCTGCGAGTGCGATCATCGGCACGGCGCTTAAGATTTGCCCGCTTATGACGGTCGATTGCGATGGCAAGTTGTCGCCACGTGAGAAGATTCGCACTAAGAAGCGCGCGATTTCCGAGATGGCCAAGACCATGATGGCACACGTGCAGGACGGTGTGGATTATTCGGGTAAGTGCATCATGTCGCACTCGGCGTGCCGTGAGGATGCCGAGGCAGTTGCGGCGCTGATTGAGGAACAGGTTCCGCAGCTTAAAGGCAAGATTGAGATCAATGACATCGGTACTCTGATTGGCTCGCATACCGGACCTGGTACGGTGGCGCTCTTCTTTATGGGCGACAAGCGCGTGGATTAATTTGCCCCATCACGTCGCTGCATGTTTGTTCAAGCGAAAACGGCCCGCCTCACGTTTGTGGGGCGGGCCTTGCTGTTGCGGCTAGCGTTTCTTTCCGCGGAAGAAGAAGCCGTGCAGTGACGGCTTGAGGCCGCGGTTGGCGCGATGCTCCTCGACGCGCTCGTGGATCGAAGCGACACGCTCGATGACTTCGTCGGGAATCGGCACGTCGGGATTCATGTTCTCGACCTGGCTGACCTCGGCGGCGGCGACCTGGTCGATAATGGGCACATCGTCGCGCGAGATGACAGGTGTGGCGTCTTCCTTCATCTTGCGATAACGCTGCATCATGTCGGTCTGTAGCTGCTGGGCCGAAGGCGGCGTCCAGATGATGGCGTTGGCGCCGGCGGCGATGGTCTCACGGATGCTCTCGGGTGTCTTGCCGCCCGGCGCGATGAGCGGCAGGTTGGGATAGTGCTCGCGCAGTTCACGCAGGACCTGGGGTGTGTTTTTGCCGGCGGCGATGTTGAGAATCTTGGCACCGGTGCGCACTTTGGCATGCGCATCATCGTCGCAACGTACGACTGTGGCGATGACGGGGATGTCGGCGATGTTGGTGATGTGCTCGACCATCTCGGCAGTGGCGGGGGAGTTGACCACGCAGCCCGCCGCGCCCTGCATCTCGGAGACGGCTGCCATCTGTACGGAGCGCTTACCGGTCGTAGTTCCGCCGCCCACGCCTACAAAGACCGGGCACTCGGCGACGGTCAACAGCGCCTGCGTAATGGCCGGCTGCGGCGTGAAGGGGTAAACGGCAAAGACGGCATCGGCGTTGGAGTTGCGGATGACGGCCACGTCGGTGGTGTAGATGAGCGATTTGATACGACGTCCGAAGAGCGTGAAGCCGCTGGCCTCCTCGATCTCGTCGGGCATGCGAAGGGCCGCCTTGCGCAAACGCCCGTCGATGGGCAGCGGCTCCATGGGGAGCAGTCCGTTGGGGGTCACGGCTACCTGGGGCTCGGTGAACTCGTCTGCGAGCTCGACCTCGGAAAAATCGACCGAGGCGACGATGTCCTCGTGAACCTCGGCAGGTACATCGATGGGAGCTTGGTCGTTTGCCGCGGCAGGCGTGTCGAAGGAGCTGGTGCCGACGAAGGCGTCGACGCGCTCATTTAGATCGTTGAGGGTATCCATGGAGGCTCGATTCTATGTGATGATGGCCGGCGCGATGCAGCCGGAATTGCGAATGCTAAATCGTTTGACGAGTTGATTTTTCCCCGCCGCGCCATCCGTTAGACCGAAGGGCCGGCGAACGTGAAGGAGCTGTGGTGGCGGGTATCGAGGTGCTATCTTGAAAGCCCCGTTTAAAAGAGAGGTGACGCGGTATGGAATTGACAGCAATGTTTGGCTCGATCGGCCTGTGTGTGGGCGCAATCGTTGCCGCCGCGGTCATCTACTTTGTGGTCACGGCCATTAAGGGCAAAAGGGTCGAACGCAAGGAGCGTGCGATGCTTAAACAGCATTGCGACCAGCAGGGCAAACGCGCACGGAGATAGCTTGTTGAGTTTTTGATCCGTGCGCTAGCTGCGTTTTCGGATCAGGGCAATGTAGAAGCCCTCAAAGTCGCGGCTAGGCGGAATGGTCAGCGTGCCGGGCATACCGTTGGCGACGGACGAGACGTGGCCGGCGGCGATGGCCTCGGTGAGAGCGTTGCTCTCGATATGCGGCTCCTCGCCGGCATCCTGGGCACGACGCGTTTCGCTTTCGCTCGGCGTGCCGTCGAGGGGGATGAGCTCGCAGTCCATGTGCTTGTCGAGGGCCTCTTGCAGGGCGTCCTCGTTTTCCTGCGGCAAGATCGAACAAGTGGAATAGACGAGCGTGCCGCCCGGTTTGAGGGCACCCATGGCGCGGTCCAGAAGCGC
The DNA here is from genome assembly GCA_048532905.1 of Collinsella aerofaciens. Classification (GTDB taxonomy): domain Bacteria; phylum Actinomycetota; class Coriobacteriia; order Coriobacteriales; family Coriobacteriaceae; genus Collinsella; species Collinsella aerofaciens_CB. The sequence goes on along the minus strand of DBGFTB010000051.1, from coordinate 12,569 downwards.
GCGCTGCGAGCGTGCGCACTTGCAAAGCAGCTGCTCCGTGAGCCCGTGCAGACTTTTCTCGTTGCCGCTGATGACGGTGCCCGTGCCGGTGCAGGGAGCGTCGAGCAGGATGCGGTCAAAGCGGAAGAACTCGTCGAGCTCGCGTGCGTCGATACGCATGACGGGCACGTTTTTGGCACCCTGGCGGTGGAGGTTGGACTCAAGCTTTTCGGCGCGGGGAATGCTCATCTCACAGGCGGTGAGGTGCGCCTGTCCCTGGGTGAGGGCGGCGATCTGCGTTGTCTTGCCGCCGGGGGCTGCGCACATGTCCAGGATGTCCTCGCCTGCCTGGGCGCCCAGGACCAACGGCGGCATCATGGATGACAGGCTCTGCAGGTAGATCTTGCCGTCGCGGTAGATGTCGAGATCCCACAGATCGGAAACCTGGGCCTCGGGCAGGATAAAGGCGTCTGGGTACCAGGCGACGGGGTTGTGGGCGATGCCGGCGGCACCGAGCGCCGCAGCGATGTCCTCGGCGGTCGCCTTGAGCGTGTTGGCGCGCAGCGTGACCGGGCGTGTGGCCGCGGCGCCGAAGCCCTCGATCATGAGCTTGGCATCGGCGGGCGCATAGGCGCCGGCGACCGTGTCGACCATAAAGCGCGGCAGGTCGGCGGCGGAGTGTTGGGCGGCAAGCTGGTCAGAAAGCTCGGTAGCAGCAAACTGCCTGAGCTTGAGCTCGGCCTTGACCTGCTTTTTCTGCTTACGACGACGCGGCTTGGACATCCGTCTTTCCTTCCCATTCCATTACATGTCGAGTGTTGTTTTAGTACTGGCTCTCGTGCTTGCTGAAGAAGTCGAAGCGCGGGGGCAGCGGCTTCACGCGGTGCTCGCCGGGCTTCTCGCCCAGGCTTTCCACGAACTCGTCCGTGGAGGCAAATATGTTGTCCCAGCTAAAGAAGGCGACGGGGTCGACGTCGAAGTACTCGCAGATGAGCTCGCAGCCGGCCGGCACGATGCCGTGCATGAGCACGGTCGCCACGCGCAGCTCAGTGAAGGCGTCGACGAGGGCCTGCGTCATCGCGGTATTGGCTTGCTCGCCCTCAAGCTTGTTGGCAGCCTTGGAGGCGTCGCTCCAGCGCTTGTTGGCGGCGCGCAGGTAGTCGTCGCACACAGCGAGCGCGCGGTGCGTCTCGAACTTGTACATGGCCTGCTCAAACGCGAGGGCGGCCTGCTCGGCGGCCTCCACCACGGTGGCCGAGGCGGCGCCGGCGGGGATGCAACCGTTGCGATAGGGGCTCTCGTCGCCCTCCTTGACGGCGACGCCGTAGAAGCAGCTGCGGGCCAGGCGGTTGAAGACGCCGGTCAAAAGGGCGCTTTCCTTAAGGGCCGGATCGATGACGCGCTTGTCGTCGCAGGCGTGCACCTCGTTGCCGTCCTTGTCCTTGCCGGCCACGCGGGTGTCGTATGCCTTGGGGCTAAAGCTCACCGGCTTCTCGGACAGGCCGAGCGACAGCCAGTGCGCGCGCATCTGCTCGCAGGTGTAGTGGTTGAGCAGGTCGTCTGCCGGCGGGGGAGGCGTCTGCGAGGACGAGCTTGCCTTTTTGCCCATGTAGAGCAGGTGGTAGCAGGCGCTGACGGTGCTCTGCGTGAGGTTCCAACCCAGGGCCTCCCACATGGCGGTCTGCGCGATGCAATAGAAGTAGATGTTGTCCTGGCCAATGAACTGGTAGATCTGTGCGTCATCCGAGCACCACCAGTCGCGCCAGTCGAGCGAGCTGTGCTGGTAGGTGGGCGCGGGGACCTGCGTGGAATCGGCGGCGGGCTCGCCCATGAGGGCGGCATCCTGGGCGGCGACGCCCTCGGTCACGCCGGCGGCCTTGGCATCGCGTGCGAGCACGGTGCGCGTATAGCTGATGGGAGCCCACAGGCTCTCGGGCCAGCACCAGCAGGTGACGTCGGAGACGCCATCGACCTCGGGCACCGGAACGCCCCAGTCGATGTTGCCGGTGATGCGGAAGGGTACGAGCGCCTTGCCGCTGCGGAAGCGCACGCCGCCGTTGGCGAGCACCGCGTGGGCGTCGTCGCGCTCCTTCCAGCTGGGGAAGGTGACGGTAAAGCTGCTCTTGTTGCCCTCGGGCTCCAGCACGGTGTGCTCGGGAAGCTGATCCTCGACGGCATCGAAGGCCTCGCGGAACTTGTTTTGGATATAGAGCTGGGCCGGCAGCAGCCACTCCTCCATGGTCTTGGAGACCACGGAACGAACCTGCGGGTTCTGGGCGAGCTTGGCGGTGTAGGTCTTCATAAAGTCGAGGTAGGCCGGCAGGTCGAAGTAGAGGTTGTCGACCGGGCGCAGCTCGGGCACCTCGCCGGTGAGCTGGCTCTTGGGTGCGATGAGCTCCTCGGGCTCAAACTGGTGACCCAGGTCGCACTCGTCGGCATAAGCCTTCTCGGACTTGCAGCCCTGGATGGGGCAGCGGCCGATCACTTGGCGGCCGTTGAGGAACGTGCCGGCCTTGGCGTCGTAGAACTGCAGCGTGGAGCGCTTGGAGATGGTGCCCTGCTCATGCAGGCGCTCGATAATCTCGGCGGTCACTTCGTTGTGAATCTGCGCAGCCGGCTCAAGGCCTGAGCCGCCGTAGATATCGCAGCTGATGTTGTAGTTGTTGAGGGTCGCGGCCTGGCGGGAGTGATTGGACTCGACGTACTCGTTAATGGACTTGTCGTAGCCCTCGTTCTCCTTGAGCTTGCGGTAGCTCTCCATGATGGGCGAGCCGTAGCAGTCGGTGCCCGAGGTGAAGATGACGTTCTCGCGGCCCAGACGGTCGCGCAGGAAGCGGGCGAAGAAGTCGGCAGGGACAAAGACGCCGCCGACGTGGCCAAAGTGAAGGCCCTTGTTGCCGTAGGGCTCGCCGGCGGTAACGATGGCGCGGCGAGGCCAGCTGGGACGGTCGTTCATGGAGTATTTGGATGCCATGGGACTCCTTCGCATATGGTGAGAGCGCGGCCGGGCGCAAGGCCTGGCGACGCGGTGGTCAATTCGTGCATATCGTTCGACATTATCGCACATGCGGACGGGTACGTGGCAGGGGCGCTATCCTAAGATGCTATGAATGAGATTTCCAACATACATGCGTTTGAAGACGAGGATTTTCTGCACGCTTGCTTTGTGTGGGGGATGGTCGTAGTCGGCGTGTTTGCCGTGTGCTTGGTGCCGGTGTTTATGTTGCTGGGTGGGCCTGCAGACTTGGATGCGGCTGACGCGGGCGGCTGGATGGCTGTCGTGGGCTGGATAGTCGGCTTGGCTGCGATCTCAATGGCGTCGTTCGCCGTGCACGAGCTGGTGCACGGTGTGTTTTTTAAGCTGCTGGCGCCTGCGGGCGCGAAGGTGACCTTTGGGGCGAATCGCGAGACGGCGATGATCTATGCCTGCGCCGAAGGCGTTGTGTATTCGCGCCGGCGGTACATGGCGGTTTGCCTGGCGCCGACGGTTGTTGTGACGGCGGCGCTTGCCCTGGGGTTTGCGTTTTCGGGCTATCCGCTGCTGTGCTACCTGGCGGCCGGCTTGCATTTGTCGGGCTGTGTGGGCGACTGGTATTACGTGCGGACCATTTTGCGCGACCGCCGCATTGTCGCCTGCGAGGATACGTCCTTTGGCGTGCGCTTTTTCGGGTGAGGAGATGTCGATGAAGCCGTTGTTGCTGCATGCGTGCTGTGCGCCGTGCTCTCTTGAGCCGGTCCGCCTGCTGCGCGAGGAAGGGTTTGAGCCCACAATCTGCTGGACAAACCCCAATATTCAGCCGCACGATGAATGGCAGCGGCGTTTGGACGAGCTGCGCCGGTGGTGTGCCGATGGCGACATCGAGCTTATCGAGGCGGGGGAGGACCGGGAGCGCTGGGAGGCCGGCGTGGCCCCGCTGGGCGCCGATCGAGCCCGTCGCTGTCGCTCATGCTATGCCCTGCGTCTGGCCGAGGCGTGCCGTGTGGCCCAGGAGCGCGGGTTTGAGTTTGTGGGCACGACGCTCGCCGTCTCGCCGTACCAGTTGTTCGAAACCTGCAATGATGTGTTGGAGCGTCTGGCTGCTGCCCGCGGTCTCACTCCGGTGATTCGCGATTTTCGCACGTATTACCCCGAGGCGACACGTCGTTCGCGCGAGCTGGGCATGTATCGGCAGAACTACTGCGGCTGCCGTTTCTCGGCCGTCGAGGCGGCCATGGACCGCGCCCGCATCCGCGACGAGCGCAAAGCCGCCAAAAAGTAGTTCACTTGGGACGTCAGCCTGCTAGGATGTAGAGCGGACTTTAGCTATATAAGGAGAATCCGACGTGTCTATGCGTACCGATGATTTTGACTATAACCTGCCCGAAGAGCTCATCGCCCAGGCGCCTGCCGAGCCGCGCGACTCCTGCCGCCTGCTGGTGGTTGATCGCAAAGGCTCCGAGACAGGAACGCCGTTAGGGCATGGCGGCACCGTCGAGCACCGCATCTTCCGTGACATCATCGACTATATCGAGCCGGGCGACGTGCTCGTCATCAACCAGACGCGCGTGATGCCGGCCCGTCTTATCGGTCGCAAGACGGGCTCGGGCGGCGTGGTCGAGACGTTGCTGCTCAAGCGCCGCGAGGATGTTGACCCGCTGGGCCATGTTTGGGAGTGCTTGGTCAAGCCGGGTAAGCGCCTGAAGCCCGGTGCTCAGATTGAGTATCGCGCCGGTGGCGCTCATGCGCCCGAGGGGGCTCCCGTGGTGCTGACGGCCGAGGTCGTCGACTTTGTCACCGATAGTCGCGGCGGCCGCCTGGTGCGTTTTGAGCCGGCCGGTTGCAATGCCGCCGGCGAGCCGCGCGCGCTTGACGAGGCCATCCATGCTGCCGGTCACGTGCCGCTGCCGCCCTACATTACCGATTACGAGGGCGATCCCGAGAAATATCAGACCGTGTACGCCATGAAGGAGGAGCACTCGGCTGCCGCTCCCACGGCGGGCCTGCATTTTACTCCTGAGCTCATGGCCGCTATCGAGGCCAAGGGTGCCAAGTTTGCCGCCGTCGAGCTCGAGGTGGGCATCGATACCTTCCGCTTGGTGGAGGAGGACGACCCCACGCAGCACGTCATGCACACCGAGCGCTACCACGTGTCGCAGGAGGTTGTCGACGCCGTGCATAAGGCCAAGGCCGAGGGTCATCGTGTGATCGCCGTCGGCACTACCGCGGTGCGCTCGCTCGAGAGCGCGTTTGACACGGACGCGCCGGTGTCCGATCCGGCCGTGACGGCGTGCTATTTTGAAGGCCGCGAGGACGGGGCCGATACGCTTGGCCGCGGTGACATCGTGGTGCGCGAGAACGCCACGACGCAGCTTTACCTCATGCCCGGCTCGACCTATCACGTGGTCGACGCGCTGATCACGAACTTCCATGTGCCGCGCTCCACGCTCATGATGCTCGTGAGCGCGCTTGCCACCCGCGACCAGATCATGGATGCCTACGCCGCTGCCATCGAGGAGCGCTACCGCTTCTTCAGCTTTGGCGACGCGATGCTCATTTGTTAGTTACGCGGTTCTACGAACCGCGTAACTGCTCGACGCTGCGCGGGCCGCATTTGGACAATCTGACGTTCAACTTCAAGGGCGCGACCAGAAGGTCAGCGCCCTTTCGTTTCACGTCACCTTGTCTCAAATGCGGCCCGCTCGCTGTCGTTGCCAAAACATCGGCGTTGCCGTGGTTGTCGCTGTAGTCATTGGGTAGTCATTGGGTAGTCATTGGGGACGTTCTTAAATGACTAGTCAAAGGGGACACTCTTACGGCACTTGGCACTTGGGGACGTTCCTTTTGTGCCGGCACCTGGGGACAGTCCTTATGTCAAGAGATCGGTGCAAGAGGGATAGGTTGCCTTGCGTCGATCTAAATAAGTTGCGGTGAGATAGTTCTTGAATTGGCCTTTTTGGGGCTAAACAGAAACTTTCTCACCGCAACTGAGTTGAGGCGTTTTTTGGCAGCTGGTTTACTTGCTCGCGAACAGCCAGATCAGGATGATTGCCAGAATCACGGCGACGATGCAGACGATGGCGCCAGTGAATTTGATGCGTGAGTCGCGGGTACGCTCGCGCACCGCGTCCTCGGTGGCCTCGAGCTGGGCGACTTCTTGCTCGGTCTCGGCGTGTTCGGCTTTGTCTCGGGCCAAGGATCCTGCAAGCGACTCAGTGATCTCTGGATGGTCATGCACCTCGGTCGCCTGCTCGATGATCGACTGTGCATGTGCGGCATCTGCTTGGGCGTTGGCGATGCTTTGCTCTTGGTCGCGGCGTGCCTTGTCCTCGGCGGCTATCTTCTCGCGCAGTTCGCGCTGGCGCGTCGTGGCGGCAGTTTTCGCCGTCTGCAGCTCGTCGCGCGCGGCATCGGCCTCAGTCGTCACGGCTTGGTGTGCGCGTTTGGCTTCGGCAATGGGGGCTTGAGCCTGCTCGACGGCCTGCTCGGCTGCGGCAAGCGAGTGCTCAAGGTCGGCGGTGATGCGCGGGACATCTTCTTCGGCTTTTCGCAGGGCATCTGCCGTGTCGGAGATCTGCATCGAGAGCTCGCTGGTGCGCACCGTATAGTTGGCGGGATTTGCCGAGGGATTGCGTTGCAGCTCGGCATACTCATGACGCAGCGTCTCGAGCTGGGCGCGCGTGGCGTCGACGGTTTGTTGTGCGGCCGCAATGCCGGCGTCTCGCTCGGCCTTCACCTTGTCGCGGATGCGCTTGGAATCCTCAAGACGTCGAACGAGGCGGTTGCCGGTCTCGCGAGAGCTTGCCTCGCGGGCCTCCACGGCGTCGAGCGCGGCCTTCAGGCGGAGCTCAGTCGCGTCATCCTCTGTCTTCATTTGTTCGAACTGACCCTTGAGCTCTGTCGCTTTGGCGGCGTGGGCATCACGGTCAATCTCGGCTGCCGCGGCGGCCTTTTGCGCTGTAGCAATCGCTTGGCGCTGGTCGGCGACGATCTGGTCGTAGCGGCCTGCGATATCCTGGCGCGTCTCGAGTTCCTCGGCCTGATCGGCAATGCGCTGCTCAAGTTCGGTCAGGTGGGCGCGGGCATCGGCAAGTGCCTTTTTCGCGGCGTTCATCTCGCGCATGGCCGAGGCGCCCTGGGCGATAAAGGTGCCCACGGCGTTCGCGGTGTTCGAGACAGCGGTCCCCAGATCGCGGCTCGCGGCGGGGGAGTGCGGGGCGGTCGGGCGAGTGGTGTCGGCAGCGTCCGCATCGGCAGTCTGCGGCGCGGCGATATTGCCGGTACCGCCCTCGACCACAGAAAAGCCTGCTGCGTGCGGATCGACCGCATCGGCGCCAATCGTGGGGTGCTCGAGCTGGAGAAACGAGGGCATGGTACTGCCCTGGTCGGCAACCGGAGTCTCGCCGGGCACAAAGGTCGAGGCCGCCTCGGCGGCCTCCTCTTCCTCGGCATCAATATCGGCATCGGCGACGGCGTCTTTCATCGCTTTGACGGCATCCATCATGGAGTCCATGACGGCATCGAGCTCTTCTTCCGAAGACACCTCGATGGGGCCTGCCGCCTGTGGCGCGGGGTCTGTGTCGGGTTCGGCATCGCTCGGCTCCGGCTGCTCGCTTTCGTCATGCTCGACAGTATCGTCTGTGTCTGTTGCTTTATCCGCATCGGCGTGCACATCTGCGGCAGCGTGCACATCTGCGGCAGCGGGCGCATCTGCGGTGGCGGGCGCATCGGTGGAGGCGTCGACGCAGGTAGGAGTATCGCAGTCGTCGACGGCGTTTGCGGAATGATCAATATGCTCTTGAGTCTGGGGGTCCAGCTCGTCTGTCATAGGCATGTGCTCCTCATCGTTGTTTGTCACCCTATGATAAGGTCTCGCGCCGACATCCCGCGCGCCGCAGCAAAGTTTCAAAACGTGTTCGATGGCTCGATCTGATAACAATAACTCGGCCGTTTTATCCAGTTTGTACTTGACAATCCCTTCGCCGAACTACGTGGTGCCGTTCGCCTACCGAGGTCTTTTATTTTTGCTTGAACACGCTAAAGTTGCATCTCAGCTTTTGGCGCGTGAAGTTGGATACGCGCAGTCGGCGGGCGTGCCCGTCGCGATTTGAAAGGACTTTGTATGGGACTTTTCACTGGTAAGACCGTGATCGTCACCGGCGGCGGCAAGGCCACGCTTAAGGACGGTTCCGCTGGCTCCATCGGCTACGGCATCGATATCGCATTTGCCAAGGAGGGCGCGAACCTCGTCATCACCGGCCGCAACGTCGCCAAGCTCGAGGCCGCCAAGGAGTCTCTCGAGGCCGAGTACGGTGTCAAGGTTCTGCCTGTTCAGGCCGATGTCTCGGCTGGTCAGGACAACGAGGCCGTCGTCCAGAACGTCATCGACAAGGCCATTGAGGAGTTCGGCCGCATCGACGCCGTCGTCAACAATGCTCAGGCTAGCGCCTCGGGCGTGACCATCGCCGATCACACCATGGATCAGTTTAACCTGGCCATTTACTCCGGTCTGTATGCTACCTATCTGTACATGCAGAAGGCCTATCCGCACCTGAAGGAGACCAAGGGCTCCGTGGTCAACTTTGCCTCGGGCGCCGGCCTGTTTGGCAACTATGGCCAGTGCAGCTATGCTGCCGCCAAGGAGGGCATCCGCGGCCTGACCCGCGTTGCCGCCAACGAGTGGGGCAAGGACGGCATCAACGTCAACATCGTGTGCCCGCTTGCTTGGACCGCTGCGCTCGAGAACTTCCAGGATGCCTATCCCGAGGCGTTCAAGGCCAACGTCCACATGCCGCCGGCTGGTCACTACGGCGACGTCGAGAAGGAAATCGGCCGCGTGGTCGTTCAGCTCTGCGGTCCCGACTTTAAGTACATGAACGGCGAGACCGTCACCCTCGAGGGTGGCATGGGCCAGCGGCCGTAGGGGTTACGCGGTTTTACCAAACCGCGTAACGGCTCGACGCTGCGCGGGCCGCATTTGGACAATCTGACGTTCAACTTCAAGGGCGCGACCAGAAGGTCAGCGCCCTTTCGTTTCACGTCACCTTGTCTCAAATGCGGCCCGCTCGCTGACTTATGCTCAACCTGCGGCGCCATTTTGCTTGAAGGCACCTTGCTCGCTCTGGCGGGTTTTCGCTCATATGACCCAATCCGCTGTCAATGGCCACAATGGCCCCGCCGACCGCTTGCAATCGGTCGGCGGGGCCTGCCGTTGAACCCGTCCCGGTCCGCCCCCGGCATGTCGTCGACGCCTTCGGCTCAGTCTCATATCCGCGGATACCGTTCTGTCGGCCCGCACTCCATTCCTTCGGCGGGGTTCCCCAAGTCTGTCGAGGCGCATGCGGAGGGCTCCGCGCGCACAGCGAAATAGGGGGTGTCCCCGAAGGCCGCCCGGCTCGCCGGGACGGGGGCCATGTCTATTCCGCGCCCTCCCGGCACATCATGCCGAGGGCCCAGAGCCACCTCACGAGCTCGGCCGCGGTGGCCGCGTTGGCCTTCGCCGCGGGCATGCCGCGGGCGAGCATCTCCTCGCGCCGCCGCAGGAGCCGCTCGGACCCCTTCCTCCCGTGCATCCTTATCTCGAGGGGCACGCCCGTGTCCCTCGGCATGAGCTTCGGCTGGTGCCGTGCCGCGGCGTAGCACCATGAGCCCTCAACGGCCAGCTTCCTCACGAGCGCGTTGCCCGCGCCGCTGATGCCTCCGAGCCGCACGGAGCCGCCACTCGACCTCTGACTCGGCGCGAGGCCGAAATAGGCCGTGACCTGCCTTCCGGAACGGAACCTCGTGAAGTCGCCGACCTCGGCCGAGAAGGCCGCGGCCAGCGCGAAGGCGCAGCCCTTGATCGACTGGAGGGCGGCCACCTCCGCGGCGATCGGGCTGGCATCCACGGCGGCCCTGTACTCGGAGAGCAGGTCCGCCCGGGCCTCCGCCGCGGCCTCGACCTCGTTCCTCAGGGCGGCGAGCGTCCGAACCCCGCCATCGCCCTCCGGCCTGACCTTGTCGAGCCACCTCAGGAAGTCGTAGGCCCAGTACTTCCTCGGGTTGCCGGCGGGCGTGGTGCCGCCGTAGACGAACCCCCGCTTTGCGAGGAAGGCGAGCAGCCGCTGCTTGGCGGTCGCCAGGCGCGCGGTCGCCCCGTCGTAGGCGCCGGCGAGGTCCCTGATGCCTTCGACCTCGGGGGAGGGGATCCATACGGGGGAGATGTCGTGGGCGAGTATCGCCTTGGCCATCCTGGCGGCGTCGTTCCTGTCGTTCTTGGAGGCCGAGTCGGCGGCCGACCTGGGGATCTTCGAGACCGCGGCGACGACGCACTCGACGCCGAGCCCGGCGAGCTCCCTTTGCGGGGCGAAGCCGAGGTAGCCGCTCTCGTAGGCCGCGAGCGACGGCCCGGGGAACCCATCCATCCACCCGGCGATCTCGCCCCAGGGGTTGCCGGGGAACCTCCTCGTCACGGCCTCGCCGGTGTCCGCGTCGAGGGCGCAGACGGTGGTCGACCTCAGGTGGACGTCCATCCCGAACGCGGTAGAATACTTTGGCATGGGAGCCTCCCAACCTCGTTGCGGCGCGGCTGCGCCTATGGCACTTCGACATCATTGTCGCAGCCCCGACCCGCGGTCACGAGCGGGGGCTCCTATCTTTTTAGTGCCCTCGGATTGGGTCATAGTGTCTGTCGTTGCCAAAACAACGGTGTTCCCTTGGCTGTCGGAAATGATCCGTTGTCGCAAGGGGCAGGTTTCCTTTGCACCAGTTTCTGTCGAGTCGGTGCTCTTTGCGGGTTGCCCGTATAATGGTTTGCGTATGAACCGCAACCAAGGAGTTCCAGTTTATGGACCAGAGCCTTTTTAAATTCGACCTGATCGCCGAGGACCCGACGACGCATGCGCGTGCCGGCGTGCTGCACACCCCGCACGGCGACATCGAGACACCGATCTTCATGCCCGTGGGCACCAAGGCAAACGTCAAGGGCATTCCTACCGAGACCGTCAAACAGCTCGGCGCCCAGATCGTGCTTGCCAATACCTATCACCTGTCCATGCGTCCCGGCGAGGACACCATCGCCGAGCTGGGCGGCCTGCACAAGTTTATGAACTGGCACGGCCCTATCCTCACCGACTCGGGCGGTTTCCAGGTCTTCAGTCACAACGATGCCGTCAAGCTCACTGACGAGGGCGTGCGCTTTATCGTCAACGATTACGACGGCCGCCACGTGTTCTGGACACCCGAGGACAACATGGAGATCGCCATGAAGCTCGGCTCCGACATCTGCATGCAGCTGGACCAGTGCCCGGGCTATCCCGCCACGCGCGCCTACGTTGAGCGCGCCGTTGAGCTGTCGAGCATGTGGGCCGAGCGCTGCTATAAGGCGCATACCCGCGACGACCAGGCACTCTTTGGCATCGTTCAGGGCGGCATGCACCTGGACCTGCGCTTGCGCTCGCTGCGCCATCTGGAGGAGTGCGGCGACTTCCCCGGTTACGGCATCGGCGGCTACTCGGTGGGCGAGGACCACGAGACCATGTTCGAGACCCTGGCACCGCTCGTAAGCGAGTACATGCCCAAGCACAAGCCGCGCTACCTGATGGGCGTCGGCAACCCCACCACCCTCGTGCGCGGTGTGGGTGTGGGCATCGACATGTTCGACTGCGTGCTACCGACGCGCACCGGCCGTATGGGCACGGCGTTTTCGAGTGAGGGTCGCCTCAACTTCCGCAACGCGCGCTTTGCGCACGACGACGGCCCCATCGATCCCACCTGCACCTGCCCGGTGTGCACGGGCGGTTACAGCCGCGCACTCATTCGCCACATGGTCACGCAGAAGGAGATGCTCGGCGGCATTCTGCTGTCGATGCACAACATCTACTACCTGCTCAACCTTATGCAGCGTGCCCGTCAGGCCATTATCGAGGGCCGTTACGGCGCATTCGTGAGCGATTGGATGAATAGTCCTGCCGCGGTGGATTACTAAGGGCGACAGGCGCGCTTACAGAGCGTGGGCAACGGCAAAGGCTGAGCGGCAGCCGCTCGTCACATTCGCTGACGTCGGCTGCGCGACCGCTGACCGATGCCTTGCAAGCGCATAACGCATCGTGGGTACCATACCGAATAGTTGATGTTCGGGCGGGTGTTTGACGCATGGCGTCGACCCCGCCCGCTTTTCTTTTTCTCGATAGGAGTACCCATGATTAAGAATGAGAACGTCGAGGGCGAGCCCGCCTACGACGAGACGTACCGCCGCGGCCCCGTGGTTATGCGCGGCCCCATGATTCCTAAGGACAACACCTACGCCAACCTGCTGGCGCCCGAAGATTCAACCGACTGGTTGCATGCCGATCCGTGGCGCGTCCTTCGTATTCAGGCAGAATTCGTCGATGGCTTTGGCGCGCTTGCCGAGCTTGGTCCTGCGGTGACCATCTTCGGCAGCGCCCGCACGCCCAAGACCGATCCGCTCTACAAGGCGGCGCGCACAGTCGGCCGTAAGATTGCCCAGCGCGGCGTGGCGGTTATCACCGGCGGTGGTCCTGGTGTCATGGAAGCGGCTAATAAGGGGGCGGCGAGCGTCAACGGCAAGTCAGTTGGTTTGGGCATTGAGCTGCCGCACGAGCAGGGGCTCAAC
>DBGFTB010000050.1:0-114419 GCA_048532905.1 Collinsella aerofaciens | reverse complement strand
CTTGGGGACTGTCCCTTACTGCCGGCAGAAAAGGAACGTCCCCAACTGCCGGCTCAGCCCCACCTTAGAAGTGACGGCGGATGGCGTCGACCATGCCCTGCGGCGTGGTTTGGCCGAGCACGTCGGCTGCGGCATCGGCGTCCATAAAGATGTTTATGAGCGCCTGCAGGGCCTCGACCTGGCCGCCCGGCTCGGCGATGCCCAGATTGATGACGATCTGCGCCGACACCGGAGCGCCCATGCCAGCCATGGCGTTAAATGTCACGGGCGCGGCGGGCTTCACCACCGCGATATAGGGCTTGGCCACAAACCCCGGATCGGTATGCGGAATGGCAATGTTTGCCGCCGGCATGGCAAGACCCGTGGGATAGGCATCCTCGCGCGTGCGAACGGCGTCGAGCCAACCGTCGGCAATGTAGCCGCGCGGGGCAAGCTCGCCCTCGAGCCGCGCAAACACCTCATCCGGCGTTGCACACTCCCAATCAAAAAACACCAGCTCAGGCGTAAACAGCGCTTCGTTATCCGCCATGCGCTCACCTCTCTCACCTAGTCATCGGAGGCGTTCTTGAATGACTAGTCGTTAAAGACCGTCCCCGATGACTACCCAAAAACAAAAGGTGGCCACGCGCGCCTTGGCGCCAATGACCACCCTGACTACTCGGCTAAATTGTACTGTGCGCCGCTAGCCGCGAGGCGCGTCAATTGCGACCTTGCCGCTCTCCAGCACGTGGACGCGGCCGTCGGCGAGCATTTGCACGACCTCGGGATACAGCACGTGCTCAATCGCGTGGATGTGCTCCTCGAGCGTATCGACATCCCAGCCCTCCTCGACAGCCAGCGCGCGCTGGGCGATGATGGGGCCGTTGTCGTAGATCTCGTTGGCAAAATGCACGGTCACGCCAGTTACCTTGACGCCGCGCGCAAACGCGTCGTCGATCGCATGGGCACCGGTAAAGCTCGGCAGCAGCGCCGGATGCAGATTGACCACGCGGTTGGGAAACGCCGCCAGCAGCGGCGTGTGCACCATGCGCATGTAGCCGGCCATGACCACATACTCGCAGCCGCGCTCGAGAAGCTCGTGCGCGATGATCTCGTCAGCGGCGATGGGGTCGGCGTAGACATCCTTGGACAGCGTGAGCGTCTGGATGCCCGCGCGCTCAGCGCGCTGCAAACCCTTAGCCGAAGGACGGCTCGACACCACAAGCTCAATCGAAGCGTTGAGCTTGCCGGCGGCGATCAGATCGATCAGCGCCTGCAGGTTGGTACCCGAACCGCTGATGAGCACACCGATCTTGAGCGGCTCGGCCGTATCGGTGCCGGTCGGACGGGTGTAGGGCACAAAGCCCAGGCTCGCGGCAGCAGCCATCTGCTCGTTAGCGCTCATCGGAGTACACGACCTTACCGGAGCCCTCGACGCACTCGCCCACGCGGAACGGCTTCTCGCCCAGCGCGACCAGGGCCTCGGTCACGGCAGCCTCGTCCTCGGGGGCGACGATCAGGCACAGGCCAACGCCCATGTTGAAGGTCTTGCACGCCTCGTTGGGCGCAAGCTCGGCCTGGCGCGACACATAGGTGATGACGGGCGGAACGTCCCAGCCCATCTCGGCACCGTTGCGGGTGACCACAGCGTCGACGTCGTCGGCGAGCGCGCGGTTGAGGTTCTCGGTAATACCGCCGCCGGTGATGTGGGCAATGGCATGAACGTTGGCGCCGCCGCGCAGCAGCTCCAGAATCGGCTTGACGTAGATGCGCGTGGGAGCCAGCAGGGCGTCTGCCAGCGATGCGCCGCCGAGTTCCTCGAGCGGACGGCTCAGCTCCTCGGCCTTAGCGGCGGCCTCGGGCGTGCCCGGCTTAATGCCGTCGACGCCAATGACCTTGCGCACGAGCGAGTAGCCGTTGGAGTGCACGCCAGTGGAAGGCAGGCCCAGGATCACGTCGCCGGGGCGGACGTTCGCGGGGTCGAGCATCTTGGGACGGTCGACAACGCCCACGGTAAATCCGGCAAGGTCGTAGTCGGCAGGAGCCATGACGCCGGGGTGCTCGGCCATCTCACCGCCCACGAGCGCGCAGCCCGCGAGCTTACAGCCGTCGGCCACACCCTTGATGATCTTTGCCATGTGCTCGGCCTCGATGTGGCCGATGGCAACGTAGTCCAGGAAGAACAGCGGCTCGGCGCCCGAAGCCAGAATGTCGTTGACGCACATAGCGACCAGGTCCTGGCCCACCGTCTCGTGACGGTCCATGATCTGGGCGAGCACGAGCTTGGTGCCCACGCCGTCGGTACCGCTAATCAGAATCGGGTCTTCCATATCCTTAAGCGCGGCAGCCGAGAACAGGCCACCAAAGCCACCGATGCCGCCGATGACCTCGGGACGGTTGGTGTCCTTAACCATCTGCTTAATAGCGTCAACGGCGCGGCCGCCCTCGGCGGTATCGACGCCGGCATCCTCATACGTCACATGCTTGCTGTCGCTCATCTGAGCCTTCCTCTCCCACTACCGTGGCGCCGCCCGGGCGCCAAACGGTGCTCATAGTTGCGTTCATTTCGGCGCGCGCCATAACAACGCGCGCCGTCATATCAACAAAACAGCAGGTAAAACCTACCAAAATAAACCTGTCCCTTTTTGGCAGGTTTTAGGCCTCGCCGTGTTCCTCTTCCCAGCTGCGATCGTCGTATTTCTCGACCACGGCGTCGTCATCAAAGTGCAGCGGCTTGTCCAGGTTGCGGGGCTTAAAGCCCTCCATGAACTTGTCGCGGCCAAAGCTCTCGGGAATCGCCACGGGGTAGCGGCCGGTAAAGCACGCATCGCAGTAACCGCCCTTGGGCATGACCTTAAGCAGGCCCTCGACCGAAAGGAAGGCCAGCGAATCGGCGCCGATATACTCGCAAATCTCGTCGACCGTCTTGTTGGCGCTGATAAGCTGCGACTGCACGTCGGTATCGATACCGTAGAAGCACGGCCAGATGACCTCGGGCGAGTTGATGCGGATATGAATCTCCTTGGCGCCGGCGTTGCGCAGCATCTTGACGAGCTGCACCATGGTGGTGCCGCGCACGATGGAGTCGTCGATGACGACCAGGCGCTTGCCCTCGATGTTGTCACGCAGCGGGTTGAGCTTCATACGCACGCCCATGGCACGCAGCTCCTGCGTAGGCTCGATAAACGTACGGCCCACATAGCGGTTCTTGATGAGGCCCTCGCCAAAGGGAATGCCACTCTCGTGCGAATAGCCCTCCGCGGGCGGCAGGCCGGAGTCGGGCACGCCAATGACCAGGTCGGCCTCGACGGGCTCCTCATGTGCCAGCTGACGACCCATGTCATAACGGCAGGCGTAGACGCTCTTGCCGTTCATGATGGAATCGGGGCGAGCAAAGTAGACCTGCTCAAAAATGCAGTTAGCAGGCTCTTCGGCGGCAGGCACGCCCTGCTCGGACACAAGGCCCTCGGCGCTGATGCGCAAAATCTCACCGGGACGGACGTCGCGGACGTACTCGGCGCCCACGATATCGAGCGCGCAGGTCTCGGAGGCAACGACCCAGCCGCCGGCGCGCGTGACATGGGTGGTGGCGTCGACCGTCGCGGCGCCGTCCTGCGACGGCAGCTGCGAAACGGATGCGGCATCGGCCTGGTCCAGGCCCTCATCCACCAGCTTGCCCAGCACGAGCGGGCGAATGCCGTGCGGATCGCGGAATGCGTAGAGCGCCTGCTCGTTGATGAGCGTCATGGCGTAGCCGCCGCGCACGAGCTCCATGGTCTTGCGAATGCCCTCGCGCAGATGGCCAGTACGCTGAGTAAAGTAGCCGATGAGTTTGGTCGCGACCTCGGAATCCGAGTTGGAGAGGAACGGTACGCCCAGCTCGATCAGCTGGCGACGCAGCTCGTCGGTGTTGACGAGGGTGCCGTTGTGCGCGAGCGCGATAATGACGCTATTGATGGTAGAGAGGTGCGGCTGAGAGGCTTCCCAGCTCTTGGCGCCGGCGGTGCCGTAGCGCACATGGCCCACGGCCAGCTGACCGGAGAGCGTCGACAAGTCGGCATTGGAGAACACGCGGTCGAGCAGGCCCAGATCCTTGCGGACCATAACCGTACCGCCGTCACCAACGGCGATTCCCGCCGATTCTTGGCCGCGATGCTGCAGTGCACGCAGGCCAAAGTACGTCAGTCGAGCCACGTCGCGATCGGGCGCCCAGACACCAAAAACGCCGCATTCCTCATGCAGCTGGTCAGAGTCCGGATCATACGTCGACATGGCGTTCACCTGTCCCGCGGCACGCTCGGCCGCGCGGATGGTTTCTTGAGACATGGCATCCCCTCAGAGCCTCGTATTTTGGCGTTACCCGCCTTATTATACGCACGGCGCGACGCGCTCCCCCGCGCATGAGCAGCGCTTTTTAAAAGCCCACCGAGCTTATTATCCGTTTTGCGACCAAACATTTTATTGGGTAGTCCACTCTCAGGGGCAACGGCCTCGAAGACTTCCCGTGCGCCGTGTCTCGCCCGCGCTAGGGGCTACATTGTTGCAATTGGGACGTTCGTCCTGTCTTTTAGCTGGTCGTCGGCGTATCCTTGTAGGCTACTACAAGACGAGAAAGGTAGCGTATGGATCGAAATCAACTCGACCCCAGTGTCCCCAGCACCACGGAGGCCAAGAAGATCCCCCTTATCATCAAGGTCTACGCAGTCCTGTGCACCCTATCTGGCGTGGGCACGCTCCCGTCAGTCGCCGTCTTTATGTGGCAGGTCATCACCGCACTCATTAACGGCAACGTCGCCGCTAAGCTCGGTGATAACACCCTAGTCGCGGTTGGCCTTATCGTCGCCGGCATTATGCTCTCGGCGGCAAGCGCGATCATCTTGATCGTCTTTGGCCTGGACCTCATCAAGGACCAGCGGCGCAATGCCGCCCGCCTGTCTTACGTCCTCATCGCATTTACCGTCGTGGAGCTTTTAGTTGACGTGATGCTCCAGGGCATCGGACCCTTCCTGCTGCGCCCCGCCGTCCAGCTTGTCATCCTCATTGCGCTGTCGGCCACCGTCGACCCCACGCTACGCCAGGAGCGCGAACTGCAGCGCCGTCTGCAAGAGATGCTCGACCGCGATGCCGCCGCCGAGGGGATGCTCGGCCGCGACGAAACCGGCGAGGGCTACATCAAGCTCAACTACTTCAACCTGTTCTGGGTATTCTTCGTCTGCAGCGTGTTAGGTCTCATTCTCGAGGAAGTCTGGCATATGGTCGTCGTCGATCCCGGCGTCTATCAGGACCGTGCCGGTATGCTATTTGGCCCCTTTAGCCCCATCTACGGATTTGGCGCGGTGCTCATGACCATGGCGCTCAACCGCTTCTATAAAAAGAATCCTCTGATCATTTTCCTGGTAAGTGCCCTGATCGGCGGCGCTTTCGAGGTGTTTGTAGGCTGGTTTATGCAGACCTCATTTGGCGTGGTGTCGTGGAGCTATTCACACATTAGGCTATTCGGCATGCCCGATCCCATCGCGGTATTGACCGGGGGACGCACATGCACGCCGTTTGCCTGCATGTGGGGCCTGGGTGGCCTCATCTGGATCAAGGTCTTGCTGCCGCGCCTGCTTAAGCTCATCAATATGATTCCATGGAAACGCCGCTACTCTGCTACCGTCATCCTGACCGCCGTCATGTTGATCGACGGCGTCATGACGTTGCAATCGCTCGACTATTGGTATCAGCGCGTCAACGGAACCGTTCGAAATATTCCCGTCGCACAGTTCTATGACAAGCATTTCGATAACGAATATATGGAGAACCGTTTTCAGAGTATGACCATGAGCCCCAAGGACGCCACACGCGTGTAGCAAACGCCAGAGCAAAATAGCTCCAACACATCAAAGCCCGCTGGCAGATCTACATGAACTGCCGGCGGGCTTTCGCTATAGACAGACTCGGATTGCCGACGAGGCCTTACGCCTCGCGCTCGACCTCGCTCACGCACTCGTTCTTGATGGTGCCGACGAGCGACTGCAGCGCATCGACCACATGCGGGCGAATGTCTCCGCCAATGAGCACGAGCATGATGTCGTCGCCCACGGTAAGCTCGCCGCTCGCCAGCCACACGCGCACATAGCCGATACCCGGCATCGTGCGCGTCGCCTCGATAGCGGCCTGCACCTTTTCGGCATCGAAGCCAAACACCATGCCGCCCACCTTGTGGCCTGGCGCCACGCCATCGGTCTCGACTCCGCGCACTTCGGCCTTGGGCGTCGCGCGCACCACGCCGTTGTGTGTCAGGTACATCCCACAATCAGCCGCCGAAACATCGGCCTTGGCTTCGCGCAGCCAAGCATCAAGCGAAGGCATCGATTTGCCGTTCTCAAGCATCATTTCTCCTTTCACCGTCATTGAGTAGCCCATAATCTATTCCTCGACCGGCGTGAGCACCATGACAGCACGCGTGTTGCTCAGCGATAACGAACGACAGGTCACAAGCGTCACGACCTTGGTTGCCGAAGCGGCACGATCGGTGGCATCGCTCGCCACGGCAGAGGCACCGTCGAGCATCTCGGACAGATAGTTCTTGAGCCCGTCATCGCCCTCAAAATTGGGCGTGCGCGCCTTGGCATACGTGTCCTCGACAACTTTGGTCGCCAGTGGTCGCAGTTTATAGGTGGCGTCGCGCGTGATGTAATACACGTACTCTATGCTGTCGAACGTCGCCTGATCGGTCGTGTCCGAGATCACATTGAACATCGATCCGTCGTTCATGTGGTGACCATAGATCGTAGTCTGCTGGTCAACCATTCCTGGCGCGGTATCGTCGCTGTCCAAGAAGATCGCACCCGATGCATTGGACGTACCGTCAAACAGCGTGTTGAGGTATTTGGAGTTGTTATTGGTCTGCACCACGGGATAGTTGATGTTGGTTCCCGGCGCGTAAATCCAACCCACAATCTCGGAGTTTGTCTGAGCAAGTGCATCGAAGTCAATAATCGGCACGCCGCTGGCGTCCTTATCGCTTACATATTGCTTCTCGATTTTCTGGTACGAATCGCTTGCCTGCTTATAGCCAATCTGCGCGTTGATAAAGATGGCAGCGGCGGCGACAATCAGGCCGATGCCGATGATGATGAGCAGAATGGGAATAATGGAGCGGCGCTTTTTGCGCGGCGGCTCGGTGTAATCCGACGGCGCGGCATGCGATGAAGACCGGAGCGGCTTCTTAGCGTTGCTATAAGATGAAGGTCGATATGCGGCTGGCGCGTCCTGTCGACGATGCGTCGCCGGCGTCACGGGGCGCGGCGCGCGCGGCTGCTGAGGAGAGGATGTCCGACCCTGCTGTGCCGCATGGGCAGCACCCGGCTTCGACGGATCGGGAATCTGAGAAGCCTTGAATCGTTTTCCCTGATAGTCGGACATGGCTCTCCTTATACTGCGGTGAAACGGCGGAACGCCTAGGCGTCGGCCATCTCCTGCTTCATCTTCTCGATAACCTTGCGGTACTCGGGGTCGCAAGCGCCCAGAATCTGCGTGGCGTAGATGGCGGCGTTCTTGGCGCCGTTGATGGCAACGCAGGCCACGGGCACGCCCGAAGGCATCTGCACCATCGACAGCAGCGAATCCATGCCGCCCAGGTCACTCGTCTTCATAGGCACGCCGATGACCGGCAGCGGCGTAAAGGCAGCCACGACGCCACCCAGGTGAGCGGCCTTGCCGGCGGCGGCGATAATCACTTTGATACCGCGATCGGCGGCAGTCGAGGCCCACTCGTGGACCTTCGCCGGCGTGCGGTGTGCGCTCGCAATGACGAGCTCATAGGGCACACCAAGCGCCTCGAGCTCGGCGGTGCAGCCTTCCATAACGCCCAGATCGGACTTGGAACCCATGATGATCCCGACAACCGGCTTCTGATCTGCCATAAACAATAACCTCCTGTTGAGAGCGGTGACGCGGCGGATCCGCGACCCTTAACTACTGAGAGTAGTATAGCTGCTCCCGTCCCTGCGGTCTTTGTGGCGCTTCGCGGGCGGGCCAGGCTTTATCTTCACTCCGGTTGCTTCGCAAAGTCGTTCAGATAAAGCCTGGCCCGCCCGCGAAGCGCCCTGCGACCTACCGGGGATTGCTGTGACGTACGTTGGCTGATGAATTGGAAGGAAAGGTCAACGGAGGCTGAAGGCAATTGGTTCAGCGAAAAACCCTGACGAATCTAATTCGTCAGGGCCCCACCAACGCTCACTCGTCGTTCATCGTTAAAGCTAGATATTCTCTTCCGCCCATTTCTCGAAATCGAGTTCTCGTCTCTGAGCAGTTCGGTAGACTTCCATGTCTTCGCGAGCGCCTACCACTACGATGGCCATCTTTTCTTTAATTCTGATGAGGCGGTACACGATTCGAATGCCACTTCCCCTGAGCTTGATCTTCATAAAGCCAGTCAAATCCGTACCTGCCTTGTTTCCAAGAGGCTTGCCGAATCCACCTTCGTTCTGCGGCAATGGGTTCGTTCTGATTTTTTCTATAGCCTTAAGGACGATCTTTCGTTGGGAGCCGTCCAGACGCTTAATATCCTTGAGAGCATCCGGGTAGAAAGCGACTTCGTACCCACTCATTCAAACTCGACCTCATCCATCTGATCGAGTTCGTCCTGGCTCACACCCAGCTCTTCCATAACATCAGACAGGGAAACAAGCGCATCGTCACTTGCCACAGCCATTCTCTTAAGCGCCAACGTTAACAAGGTGAGGTCCTCCTCCGCTTGCTTCGCTTCCCTATATTCATCGGGTGTAACAATCACAAACGCTGGCTTGTTGTGTTTGAGAACCACAACAGGATTGTCGTCCCCAACCTTCGAAAATGCAGCCGAGCCCTTACCGTGGCTGAAATCGCTAATTGGAACAAGGTTGTCGAGCATCTGCAAAGCAGGCATACATACCTCCTAAAAATGAATTCTTTTTCGAATTCATTTTATCATTCTTTTTTGCTATATTGTACCGCGCAACCGAAACAACCTTTTTAGAATACGAATCCGAGCTTAGAATGACTGTTGGCCCTCGCACCGCCCTTGCCTCTTTTATTACGTCAAGTGGTATACAGCGAAGCAAAATGGCGATCTAAAGTGCGCGGCACTCGCCTCGCATCGCTACAAAAAACAAACTGCTCCCCACCCACTCGGGCAAGGAGCAAGCCTCATTTTTAATCAGACTGAGAACCACGAATGCAGAAACACAGGCGACTTCAGTCCCTTATCGCCGAGAGACGTTATTGTGCAGCCATTTCTTTAAGCTTCTCAGCCATCAACAAACACACGTCTTCCGATTGCGGGTACACGCCAAAATGATCGAAGAAACCATGGTCACATCCGGCATATTCGATGACCTCGACATCGATTCCTGAAGACCGTAATTTTGTAGCCCATTTTTCATCGGGGATACGAAGCGGATCGTATTCGGATGTCACGATAGTCACCGGGGGGAAATCAGTGCAGTCCTCAAGCATTAGCGCAGAAATCAACGGGTCATGAGGAGACATTTTTCCGTGTGCACAAAGTTCGACCATCGGGCCGTCCGAATCGCGAAGATGGTCGATGCGAAAACGCGCAACGTCCTCTTGATCGGCTATCGCAGGAAAATCCTCATATCCCTCGCCCTGTTCGCCCGCAAGGTCGACTTCAGGATAGATTTCAAAGGCATGGGCTACAGCTCCAGCACCCCTGAGCTGAACACACGCATTAGTAAGGCTTCCTCCTGCGGAGTCGCCGGCGACCATTATTTTATGAGGATTGATTCCGAGATCCCCGGCATGCTCGCACACATAATCAAGAGCAAGAACGCAATCCTCGATCTGCCCGGGAAATGCCGTCTCCGGCGCCAAGCGGTATTCTGGATAAACCACCACTGCACCAGACTTTTCGGCGATGAACTCGAGCTGATGTTCAAATTGCAGAACATTCCCCGCCATAAACGCGCCGCCATGCAGGTAAACAAGCGCTGGACTTGCCTTCTTATGATTTGGTGGCGTCCAGACGAATAAATCTATATAGCGATCGGCCGCCTCCATGAGGATCTCATCGCGCTGAACCTCACCATCGAGTAGGCGGTATGTCGGCTTATCCGGGCGATGGCGCATTCCAATAAGGCTCGTCCAGCTCGGAGACATGCTAACATTCCGCATCTTCTTGCGAGATACCTCGAGAATTCGCGGGTCAAGCACATGCTCTCTTTCATCATCAGGAACCGGACGAATTTGAACCTCGAGCCCCCTCTTCTCGGTTATAAACGAGCGACCGGAGATGGCGCCAATCAACGCCTCGTCGTATTGTCTGCCCATCTTAAATCCCCTCTCGGCGATAACGCCAAATCGATATTTCCATAACTTTTGAGATAACGGCTTATGATGTCCTCAGTTGTCGTATATCTATGTACTAAAGAAACTGAAGACCAAGGGGTCCACCATGCCTGCAGCAAAAGACGAGCTCACTCAGCCAGAGCTTCTCTATCAGACCGTTGAAAACGATATCCTCAAGAAAATAGTTTCTGGCGAACTCCCCGGCGGCAGTCAGATTCCCACCGAAACCGAGCTTTGCAAGCAATACAAAGTAAGCAGGATCACCGTAAGACGCGCCGTACAGAATCTCATTGACCAAAACTTGCTCTACCGCCTGCGAGGCAAGGGAACATTCGTAAACCCATCGAAGCTCACCCTGAAACGAGGAACAAGCACCATTTTCAATTTGAGCTCCGACCCCCAATACGGCGATAAAACAACCAAGTCCATCTTGGAAACAGGCTTGATCAAGGCTGATGCCCACATTGCACGGGAGCTCAAAATTGACAACGGAACCGTAGTGCAACGAGTTGCGCGCTTGGTTTATATCGAAAATGCCCCCTGCGCCATCGACACCGTTTATGCAACGCAGGGCACTCTGCCCGGACTACTGGAGCTTCTCACAGACAATGCCAGTCTTTTCGACCTGATCGCCAACCATTACAGCATCGCAACCGGTATTGAGAAGCTCAAAATCACCGCAGGAATAGCGGGGCTCCAAGAAGCAAACCTTCTCGGTTATATCGTTGGAGCCCCCGTGAGCGTTGTCGAGCACGTCACATATGCCTGCGATGAAATGCCGCTCCACTATTCAAAAACCGTTTGGCGAGCAGACGCATCGTCCTTCGAGTTCAGCATCTCAAAAGATGGACGCCTTCTCTAGCCCAAAATCCCCAGGACGCCGAGCACAATACCCGCAGCGAGAATGCCCACAATCTGCCAAATAATTTTGACCTGTTTCTTATTGCAAAGACACATGATCCCGAACGCGCAGAGCGGCAAAAGAGCCGGGAATATCCCATCGAGCGTTTCCTGCAACTTAAACGCGGTGTCGCCGAAGTTAAGAGCGAGCGGAGTGGTAACTGCAACGGTGGTCGCCACCATTCCACCAACTACCATTAGTCCCACAATCGCCAGGCCGGACGTAACTTTGTGCATTACATCAGAATCGTTCAGCTTCGAAATCATGCCACTGCCAAGCGAATAACCATACTGAAGCCCAAACCAGCGGATCAGGATCGTTGGGACATTATAAAGAAGCAGGAACAGGATTGGGCCGAGCAGACTGCCCGAAAGGCAAAGTCCTGTCACAACGCCCGTCGCAATCATGCGAAGCGTACTGGCAATCAGTGAATCTCCAATACCGGAAAGCGGAGCCATAAGCGATGCTTTCATGGCGTTAATTGAGGCGGTGTCAAAGTCCTGATTGTTGGCGTTCTCCTCCTCCATGGAGGCCACAATGCCGGCGACCAGAGGATTAAACGTAACTTGAATATTGTAGAACTCAAGATGACGCTTATATGCCTCGATCCGGTCTTCAGGCTTATCGTATAACCGCTTGATTACCGGAATCATGTCGTAGCAGAAACCAACGTTCATTTGTCGGTCAAAGCTCCACATGATGTTGAGTGGAAAGCTACGCCAAAATAACGCCTTTAAGTCTTTCTTGGTTATTCTCTTATCGGTCGATTTATTTGACTCCGGCGAGAGCTCAAGAACATCATTAGAATTCGTTGTCATCGTCAACCTCCTTAGCGACCGCCGCACTGGCAGGCATAAAAATGTGAGCCATATTGAGAATCCCAATCAGGATCAGCGAAAACGCCACGATACCGATCGTCGGAATGTTTAGATAGGCACTCAGCAAGAAGCCTCCAAAGAATAGGAAGCTCAGCTCCTTGGTGGACAGGATTGACATAAGCTGCGCAAATCCAAGCGCGGGCAGAATACCCGTTGCGATCGTAAGCCCATTCGTAAGCCAATCAGGAATGGCGTCAATCAGTGCCTGAACAGCATCATTTCCAACGTAAAAAGCCACGCCGCAAATCAAGCCAAGCGCAATGATGTAGAGAATTCCATTGGTCCACATAGCGGCTGCAATCGTTTTGGGGTCGTCTTTTTCGGCGCCACGATCAGCCCAGACAGCCATAGGAGGCGTAACAACGCTATACATAAGGCTGTCAAACATGCCGGCAAGCACCGCAGTGGGCATAGCAATAGTCAGAGCGGTCTCGGGACCCGCACCCATAGTAATCGCAAAGGCTGTTCCCAAAACTGAACCAACAATTACGTTGGGCGGCACGGCAGCACCAACCTGCCAGACCCCCATGAACGCGAGTTCGAGCTGGAAACCAACAATAACGCCAGTCGGAATATCACCCAAAAAAATACCGACAATCGCTCCGAGGACAATCGGCCGCTCGACCATCGCAGTACCGAGTAAATAATCCGATTGACCTATCGCAGCGGCAAGACCAACCAGAAAAGCTTGAAGCAGCATATTTCTCCCTCTTCCTACAAATCAAAACTTGTTACGATGCGTTTTTTCTCGCTAGCAACCTGCCTTACCTCGAACTCGATTCCATCAGCCATGGCTTTCTTAATTTCATTAATATCGGATTGGGAAAGGCGCACAGCAGGGCCAAGCTCCTTTACGCTATCCCCCAACGGTCGAGCGCCGCCTAAATTCACAGACGTTATTTTTGGACACGCACGCGCAACTTCACAGGCGTCATGTACATTTCCCGCAACAACAATTAGCTCGTATTTATCCACCGCGCTTCCGTTAAGGGCCACGATGGAATCTTCTACACTTTTGACAACCAATTTGGCATCAGCGGGTTTTGCAATTCGCAGCGCTTGAATTCGCTCTTTGCTTGCGGCGTACTCATCTGAAACCACAAGAATAGCGTTTGCTTCAAGCGTTGGATACCAAGAGAACGCGGTCTGCCCATGCACTAACCGGCTATCGACGCGACACAGTTTAATCATTTTGCCCCTTTCTCGACTTGAACACAGACAATCATCCTTGACTGCTAATGGCATATTATGTCATATGACGTAATATGCCATTACATAATATCTTGAACGGTTGAATATCACCGCTAAATGGTATTTATCTCTAAAAACAGGAGGTGCAATCCGTCTAGACACAGTGCGTCGGGGCAAGAGGGGCCGAGTTTCCTCCTGAGCGACTCTGCTTGCAGCCGGAGCGAAAGGGGGAAATCTCGGCCCCTCCCGCCCCGGCCGGCCAGGTCAACTACACCGTGTGCTGCGGCAGGTCCTGCAGGGCGATGACGTCCATGCCCATGTCGTTGGCGCTGCCGTGACCCTGCTGGTCCTCGCGCACGGCCTCGATAGCACTCACGTACGTGTTGGCGGCAGACATCGCCGTCACGCAGGTCACGCCGCGACGTACTGCCTCGGTGCGCAGCAGGTAGCCGTCGCCACGCGAACCCGGGCCGTACGGCGTGTTGATGATTACCGCAATCTTGCCATCGGCGATGAGGTCGCCGATGTTGGGACGCTCGCCGTCGTGCGGGCCGCTAATCTTCTCCACGACCTCGCACGTCACGTTGCCGCCACGCAGCACGCGCGCCGTGCCCTCGGTGGAGCAGATATCAAAGCCCAGGTAGCGCAGGATACGCGCGACCGAAAGGATGTGGCGCTTGTCACGGTCGCACACGCTGATGAACACCTTGCCGGCGCTCGGGTCGGGCAGCTTGTAGTCAATCGCCAGCTGCGTCTTGGCGTATGCCTCGGGATAGCTCTTGGCGATACCCATGACCTCGCCCGTCGACTTCATCTCGGGTCCCAGGATAACGTCGGCTCCCGGGAAACGGCCCCAGGGCATAACGGCTTCCTTCATGCAGAACCAGTCCAGCTGACGCTCGTCGCTCGGCAGGCCCAGGCTCGCGATGGAATCGCCCGCCATGCTACGCGCCGCGCACTTGGCCAGCGGTACGCCGGTGGCCTTGGAGATGAACGGCACGGTACGGCTGGCACGCGGGTTGGCCTCGATCACGTAGACGGTCTCGCCCTTGATGGCATACTGCACGTTGACCAGGCCGCGTACGCCCAGCGCCATCGCGATGCGGCGTGTGGTCTCGCGAAGCTTTGCCTGCAGGCTCTCGCTAAAGCTGAACGGCGGGATGCAGGTCGCAGAGTCGCCGGAGTGAATACCGGCCTCCTCGATATGCTCCAGAATGCCGCCGATGTAGACCTCTTCGCCATCGCACAGGGCGTCGACATCGGACTCGATCGCACCCTCCAAGAAGCGATCCAGATACACCGGGTAGTCGGGGCTAATGCGTGCAGCCTCGGCCATGTAATCGCGCAGATGCTCGGCATCGTAGGCGATCATCATGCCGCGGCCGCCCAGCACGTAGCTCGGACGCACCAGCAGCGGGTAGCCAATATGCGCGGCCACGGCCTCGGCCTCCTCAAACGAGGTTGCCTGGCCCGCCGGCGGATACATAATGCCCAGCTTGTCGAGCAGGGCGGCAAAGCGCTCGCGGTCCTCGGCAAAGTCGATGGCATCGGGCTTGGTGCCCATGATGTTCACACCGCTTTCCTCGAGCATGCGCGCCAGCTTAAGCGGAGTCTGGCCGCCGAGCGTCACCACGACGCCGTCGGGTCGCTCAACATCGATGACATCCATGACGTCCTCGTAGGTGAGCGGCTCAAAGTAAAGGCGGTCGGACGTGTCGTAGTCGGTCGAAACGGTCTCGGGGTTGCAGTTGACCATGATGGTCTCAAAGCCGCGGGCCGCCAGCGCGTAGCTCGCGTGCACGCAGCAGTAATCGAACTCGATACCCTGGCCAATGCGGTTGGGACCGGCGCCCAGGATCATCGCCTTGGGCTTGTCCGCCGGCGTGGTCTCGTCGGGAGCCACGCACTTCTTGGCATCCGGGCTCGTGCGGTAGATGTTCTCGTACGTCTTGTAGTGGTACTCCGTGGCGCTCGAGAACTCCGCAGCGCAGGTATCGACCGTCTTCATGCTGGGAACCACGCCCAGGCCCTTGCGGTAGGCGCGCACAAAGCGCTCGTCCGAGCCGGTCAGCGCGGCGATCTCGGCATCGCTCGTGCCGTACTGCTTGAGCAGGCGCATCGCGTCGGCGTCGATATCCTCCACACGCAGGCCGCGGATGCTCTCCTGGACCTGCACCATATCGTTGATACGGTTGAGGTACCACGGATCGATACCGCAGATGGCATGGATGCGAGCGATGTCCCAGCCACGGCGCAGGGCCTCGACCACAAAGAAGATGCGATGCTCGGTCGGGGTTGCCACGGCCTGAGCAAGCTCGTCGTCGCTCAGCTTATCGGCACCCTCTTTGCCACCGGCGCAAATGCCCTGGTGGCCGTCCTCCAGCGAGCGCATAGCCTTGCCAAAGGCCTCCTCAAAGGTGCGGCCGATCGCCATGATCTCGCCCACGGCCTTCATACGCGTGGTGAGCGTGGGGTCGGTACCCTTGAACTTCTCGAAGGCAAAGCGCGGCACCTTGACCACACAGTAGTCGATCGTGGGCTCAAAGCAGGCGGGCGTTGCTTTGGTGATGTCGTTGACGATCTCGTCGAGCGTATAGCCCACGGCCAGGCGAGCAGCAGCTTTGGCGATGGGGAAGCCCGTGGCCTTGGAGGCCAATGCGGACGAGCGGCTCACACGCGGGTTCATCTCGATGACGATCAGGCGGCCGGTGTTGGGGTTCACGGCAAACTGCACGTTGGAGCCACCGGTCTCGACGCCGATCTTCTCCAGAATGGCGAGCGAGGCCACGCGCATGCGCTGATACTCAAGGTCGGAGAGGGTCTGCGCCGGCGCCACGGTGATGGAGTCGCCGGTATGCACGCCCATGGGGTCGAGATTCTCGATGGAGCACACGATGATGCCGTTGCCGGCGTGATCACGCATGACCTCCATCTCATACTCTTTCCAACCCTCGATGGACTCCTCGACCAGCACCTCGTGGGCGGGCGAGAGCTCGAGGCCCTGGCTCACGATGGAGACGAGCTCCTCGTGAGTGTGAGCGATGCCGCCGCCGGCGCCGCCGAGGGTAAAGCTCGGGCGCAGTACGCAGGGATAGCCCACGCGCTCGGCGATAGCCTCGGCGTCGGCCACGCTGTAGGCATAGCCCGAGCGCGCGACCTCCAGACCAATCTCGGCCATGGCCTCGTTAAAGAGCTTGCGGTCCTCGCCGCGCTCGATAGCGGCAAGGTCGCAGCCGATCATCTCGACGCCGTACTTGTCGAGCGTGCCGTCCTTTGCCAGTTCGACGGCGGCGTTCAGACCGGTCTGGCCGCCCAGCGTGGGCAGCAGCGCGTCCGGGCGCTCTTTCTTGATTACGCGCTCGATAAACTCGGCAGTGATGGGCTCGACATAGGTGCGGTCGGCCAAGCCCGGGTCGGTCATGATGGTCGCCGGGTTGGAGTTGACCAGGATGACCTCAAAGCCATCCTCCTTGAGCACCTTGCAGGCCTGGGCACCGGAGTAGTCGAACTCGCAGGCCTGGCCAATAACGATGGGGCCCGAACCAATAACGAGGATACGCTTGATGTCAGTACGTTTCGGCATGTTAGTTCTCCTCGGTCTCGGTCGCGGCGGTCTCGGCAAAGTTCCAGCCAGCCAGGCGGTCCTTCGCGGTGTCGATGTCCAGGTAGTTCTCCTCGCCGTCCATGAGTCGCGTAAAGGCGGTAAAGAGATAGTGGGCATCGGTGGGGCCAGGCGAGGCCTCGGGGTGATACTGGACCGAGAAGCACGGGGCGTCGAGCAGCTGGATGCCCTCGGCGGTGCCGTCGTTGAGGTTCACATGTGTTAGGCGAATGCGGCCAAAGCGCTCGTTCATCACGACCGGCGCGATTCCGCGGCGCACCCAGACGCGCAGATCTCCATCGGCCGCATGCTCGGTCTCGCCGCCGGAAAGCTCGGGGACAAGCTTGCCCAAGCTGGGGAACAGCAGGCCAAAGCCATGGTTTTGCGCGGTGATCTCCACACGGCGGCTTACCAGGTTCATAACCGGCTGGTTGCCACCGCGGTGACCGAACTTAAGCTTTTCCATCTGGGCGCCGCAGGCCAGGCTGATCATCTGGTGACCAAGACAAATACCAAAGACCGGCACCTTGCCGATCAGCTGCTGCACCTGCTCGTAGGTCTCCACCACGGCGTCGGGGTCGCCGGGGCCATTGGACAAAAAGACGCCGTCGGGATTCATGTCGAGCACCTCACTCGCGGGCGTGTCCCACGGCACGACGGTAAGGTCGCAGCCGGCGCGGACCAGCCCCTCCAGAATGCCGCGCTTCACACCGCAGTCGTAGGCGACCGCTTTGTGACGGGCAGGAGCGGCAGCCGAAAGCGCAAAGTCATGCGTGGCAGGCAGGTCGGCAGCCACAAACTCATGAGGCGCGGGGCAACTTACGGTCTTGACCAGGTTCTCTCCTACCAGCGTGGGCGCTGCGGCCAGACGCTCGGCAAGCTCGTCGACGTCGAAGATCTCGGTCGAGATAATGCCCATCTTGGAACCATTGTCGCGCAGATGGCGCACCAGAGCGCGGGTGTCGACACCCTCGATAGCGACGATGCCGTGAGCGCGCAGGTACTCCGGCACGCTAACGGCCGAGCGCCAGTTAGAAGGCGTGGCGCACATGTCGCGAACGATCATGCCGCGCATGGCCGGAGCGCTCGCAGGGCGCACGGCGTCGCCGGAGAAGGCCGACTGGACGTCGGCCTCGTCGATACCGTAGTTGCCGATCTGCGGATAGGTCATGGTTACGATTTGGCCGGCATAACTCGGGTCGGTCATGACCTCAAAGTAGCCCTCGAGCGAGGTGTTGAAGCAGACTTCGCCGGTCGCGGTACCCTCGGCACCGCATGCACGTCCATAAAAAATGGTCCCATCCTCAAGATACAGGATGCAGGGACCGCAGGTGCCCTTGCTGGTTTTGGCCAGCATACGCTGGCAAAGCTCGCTGGGCGCGAAGGTGCGGGCGGCAGCGCCCGCGGTATGGTTGTTCGCCATAATTCTCCTTCCCGGTCTCACAGGACCGGCTTAAAGGTGTGTAGTTAGGCCTCGCGGTATTGTAACCGCAAGCATGCCTCATGGCATTAATTTCATCGAAATGTTTACGAAATGATAATTATGACTTTCTATGCATAATGATTTTTCTGGGACGAGGATTAAAAAATCATCCCGCGCGGGCTTGTGGCTCACGCGGGATGATGGCGTCTTATTATTTCTTGTCCTGATCCAGCAGTTCGGACGGTGTGCGATCGGGCTTGCCGCCGCGGAAAATCTCGCGGCCATGCAGACGATGCTCCAGGTCACGCTCGGCCTTTTCCTCGTCAATCTTGGTCTGGCTCACCACCGGGTCTTCAATTAACGACGACACCGAGTTCACCTGCTTCTGAATGCGCTCGGCGATGGTGTCATCCATACTCACGATGCGCATCTTCCAGTCGATACTCGTGGCGTTGGATGAGCTCTTGGTCCACACGAACGTCAAAATGGCGCTCTGGTGGCCACGCGCGGGGAACATGCCAAAGAAGGAATCGTGCTGAATGTTGCTATCCTCGTCGATATAGGCGTGAACGTTATACACCACGCGGTCGATCTTATCGTTGAGCAACGCGTTGGTCGCAAGCGCCGCGGCCTGAATCTGCCCGTTGGACAGCAGCTCGAGCTCGTTGGCAGACGATGTGTCCAACACCGTCACCTCGACCGTGCCCGTGCGTTCATCGGCTTCATCGACGGTGAAGTCGAGCGGGAACTGCGTAAAGCCGTTGCCCCATTCAAGTCCACCCTTGAGCGCGGTCGAAACGGTATCGACCGAAACGCTCTCGGACAGGTTGGCGGTGTTCAGACGACGCATCACGCCGTAGCCAATCTGCATGCCCACGATCAGCACCAAAATACCGATGACCACGGCCATCGCGGTCTTCGTAATGGTATGGCTCACCTGCGAGCCCGAAGGATCGTCCTCGGACAGCGGGTCGATATGTTTTGCCTGGCTCGCGCGGTCCTCGCTGCGCAGCTGCGCTAGCGCCGCTTTGTCACCGCGCTTGGCCGCAGCCTCCTTCTCACGCATGCGCTCGGTACGCTTTTTGGCGAGCGTGGGATCCAAGACGCCGGATGCATCGATTTCGGAGAATAACTCCGTCACTTCTTCCGGAGTCAAAGGGTTCTTGTCAGCCATAAACTTCCTGTCATATCAATCAGTCGAGCTCGTGCGCACGCGCACCTTCGAACTGCATTCGATAGTAACGGGCATAGGTGCCGCCACGGGCGAGAAGCTCCTCGTGCGTGCCACGCTCCACAACGCGACCATGCTCAACGGTCGCAATCTCATCGGCATGCTTAATGGTCGAAAGACGGTGGGCGATAATAATCGTGGTGCGGCCGCGTGCCAGCTCTTCGAGTGACTCCT
The DNA here is from genome assembly GCA_048532905.1 of Collinsella aerofaciens. Taxonomy (GTDB): domain Bacteria; phylum Actinomycetota; class Coriobacteriia; order Coriobacteriales; family Coriobacteriaceae; genus Collinsella; species Collinsella aerofaciens_CB. The sequence continues at coordinate 94,709 of DBGFTB010000050.1, read as the reverse complement.
GCACCGCCCCCTCGCTCTCGTTATCCAAAGCACTCGTCGCCTCGTCCAAAATCAGGATCTTGGGGTTCTTGAGAAACACGCGCGCGATGGCAACGCGCTGCTTCTGTCCGCCCGAAAGACGGCTGCCGCGCTCGCCCACCACGGTGTCGTAGCCCTGCGGAAGCGACTCGATAAAGGCATCGATGTTGGCGCGACGGGCGGCCTCGGCGATCTCTTCTGCCGTGGCGCCCGGCTTGCCGTAGGCGATGTTCTCGCCAATCGTACCGTCAAATAGATAGACATCCTGCTGCACCAGGCCGATGGCGCGGCGCAGGCTCTGCTGCGTCACATCGCGCACGTCCTGGCCGTCGATGCTAATGGATCCGGCAGCCACGTCATAAAAGCGCGGCAGCAGCGAACAGGTCGTGGACTTGCCACCGCCCGAAGGGCCAACCAAAGCGATGGTCTGCCCGGGCTTGATAGACAGATCCATATGGTCGATAACGGGACGCTCGTCGGCATCGCCCTCGCCCAGCTCAACATCCTCGTAGTTAAAGCACACGTCGTGATACTCCACGGCGCCGGCAGTCACCTGCAGATCCGTAGCGCCCGGCTTGTCCTGGATATCCGGCGCGGTCGAGAGCACCTCGTCCATACGTTTAAAGCCGGCGATAGCCTTCTGATACGTTTCGGCCGAATTGACGAGCGTCTCGAGCGGCGTGCAGAACAGCGAAATATAGAGTGCAAAGGTCGCCATATCGACCGCCTGCAGCTGTCCCTGGGCGACCAGCCAGCCGCCCAGCAGCACCACGATCACATAGAGCACACCCGAGAGCAGGCCATACGTCGCGGTATAGACGCCCATGGCGTGATACATGTTCTCCTTGGACGAAAGGTAGCGATCGTTAGAGGCACGGAACTTGGCGCGCTCGGTCTCCTCGTTGGCAAAGCTCTTGACTACGCGCATGCCCGCAAGCGAATCCTGCAGCTGCGCATTGATGCCGCTGATCTTTTTGCGGTTGTCGCTAAAGACCTCACGCATACGCATGTTCTGCCAAAACATGATGACCGCAAACGCCGCCGTCACCACGGCCATGGCGAGCGCCAACACCGGGGCGATGGTAAAGAGGATCGCAAACGAGCCAATAATCTCGATGCCGCAGATGATGATCCACTCGGGCACGTGGTGCGCCGCCTCGCAGATATCGAACAGATCGTTGACCACGCGGCTCATCATGTCGCCCGAACTGTTGCGGTCGAAGTACGCAAAGCTAAAGCGCTCGTACCGGTCAAACAGGTCCTCGCGCATCTTGGACTCCATGCGCGCACCCATCACGTGGCCCCAGTAGCTCACAAAGTAGCGGCAGGCGCAGCGAACGGCATACATCAGCACCAGCCCCGCCGCGATCATACCGAGCGCCTGCATAATGGCAGCCTGGCCCTGGGTAAACAACCCACCGGTCAAATTGCGCAGAATAATAGGAAACGCAAGGTCAATGGCAGCAAGCACCAGAGCGCAAACAGTATCAGCAACAAAAAGCCCCATCTGGGGCTTGTAATACGAAAGAAACCTCTTCAGCATAATCACCTTACGCGGTTTTACCAAACCGCGTTTCGTCTCGACGCTGCAAGTGCTCCATTTGGACAATCTGGCCTTCAATCGTCGGTCGCGTATATCCATACGCTTCCCTCCTCTTTTAGGCCACCTTGTCTCAAATGGAGCACTTTCGCTGACTTACACAAACCTGCGGGATCATCCCCGCTCGTTAAAGCTCGGCCCCGCCTAGTCGGTGCGCGATGCTGTCGCAGGCAAGCGCGCCTACGACGGTCTTGGCGTCTTCGATCTTGCCGTCGAGCACGGCGTCGATCAGCTCGTGCAGCGGCACCAGGTCCACGTTGACAAACTCGTCATCATCGGGGTTGGGCGCATCAAACTCGAGCTTGGTAGCCAAGTAGATGTGGATGATCTCATCGCAAAAACCGCAGGACGTGACAATCGACGTCAAAAAGCGAATACGACCAGCCCTAAAGCCCGTCTCCTCATGCAGTTCGCGCTTGGCGCAATCGAGCGGGTCCTCGCCCGGGTCGAGCTTGCCGGCGGGAATCTCGACCGTCACGCGGTCAATGGCGGTGCGGTACTGACGCACCAGTACGATCTTGCCGCTCTCGGTCAGTGCCACAACGGCCGCCGCACCCGGATGGCGAACGATATCGCGGGCGCTGCGGTGACCGTTGGGCAGCTCAACCTCAAGACGGTGGACGTCGAGGATCTTGCCCTTCCAGGCGCACTCCTCCGAAAGAATCTTCTCGTGCAGCTCGGCATCGTGCGGGTCGTCATCGCCCAACACCAGCGCCGGCTCGTCAGCGACCTCGCCACCAGGCTCGCCCTCGGCGTGCCCATACATGCGGCCGTCCTCTTCGACAATCTGCGCGTCCACGAGCTCTTCGTTCTTCTCGTCCATCCGTCTCATTCCTCTCGGATTTTAGGCATCCCAGGCGTCGCGGCCGCGCAGCGCGCGCAGGCCGATATCGTGACGCAGGGTCTTGCCCTCAAAATCAATCTTCTCGCAGGCCTCGTAGGCAAGGTTGCGAGCGTTCTCGAACGTGTCGCCCAGAGCGGTCACGGCAAGCACGCGGCCACCATTGGTCACGAGCTGGCCGTCCACCGCGGCAGTGCCCGCGTGGTACACGGTCACGTTCTCCATGGCCTCGGCATCGGCGATACCGGTAATGACCTTGCCTTTCTCGTAGCTGCCGGGATAACCCGCACTCGTCAGGACAACGGCCACGGCCCACTCGTCACGCCAGTCGAGTTCAATCTGGTCGAGCTCGCAGTTGGCACAAGCCAACATGACCTCGACCAGGTCGTTCTTAAGGCGCGGCAGAACGACCTGCGTCTCGGGGTCGCCAAAGCGGGCATTGAACTCCAGCACCTTGGGGCCGGCAGGCGTGAGCATAAAGCCGCCGTACAGGCAGCCGCGGTAGTCGATACCCTCGGCAGCGAGCTCGGCCACGGTCTGCTCCATGACCTTCACCATGGTGGCGTGCTCCTCATCGGTCACGATGGGCACCGGGCTGTAGACGCCCATGCCACCGGTGTTGGGGCCCTTGTCGCCCTCGAGCGCACGCTTGTGGTCCTGCGAGGTGGCCATGGGGCGCACGGTCTTGCCGTCGGTAAAGGCCAGCAGCGAGCACTCGGGACCAACGAGCATCTCCTCGATGACCACGGTATCGCCGGCATCGCCAAAGGTGCCGCCAAAGCACTCGCGCACGGCCTCCTCGGCCTGATCAAGTTCGGTCGCCACGATAACGCCCTTGCCCGCGGCAAGGCCGTCGGCCTTGACGACCAGCGGGGCGCCCTGCTCGCGCACGTAGGCGAGAGCCGAAGCCTCGTCGGTAAACGAACCATAGGCTGCCGTCGGAATGCCCGCACGCTCCATGAGCTGCTTGGAGAACAGCTTGGAGCCCTCCATCTGGGCGCCCTCGGCACCCGGGCCAAAGCAGGGAATACCCGCCGCGCGCACGGCGTCGGCCACGCCCGCCACGAGCGGAGCCTCGGGGCCAATTACCACGAGTCCGCATCCGTGGCTCTGAGCAAACGCCGCCACGGCCGCAGGATCGCAGTCGTCGAGAACAACGTTCTCGCCACAGCTCGCGGTGCCGCCGTTACCCGGCGCGATGTAGAGCTTGCCGGCGCGCGGTGATGCCGCGAGCTTAGCTGCCAAAGCATGCTCACGGCCGCCGCTGCCCAACAACAGGATGTCGATGGTTTGAGTGTCCGCCTTCAAGGGTGCCTCCTCTATGGATTAACGGCTCGCTCCGCGCGAGCCCTTTGCAAGCAAATATACCCCTCGGCCGCCCGCTTGGGCTGCAAAGGGGTATATCGCAATAACCAAATAGTCCCGATTACTTCCAGAATCGGTTGATGATCTGCTCGCGACCAGCGCCAACGCCAATGAACGTCACGCGGGTGTGTGCCAGATCCTCGATAAACGCCACGTAGTCCTGAGCCTCCTGCGGCAGCTCGTCAAAGCTGCGGCAACCGGTGATGTCGCACTTCCAGCCAGGGAGCTCCTCGTAGATGGGCTTGGCATGCTCAAAGCGCACCTGATGCTCGGGCACGCTGGTGTAACGCTCGCCATCGACGTCGTAGGCCACGCACACCTTGATGGTGTCGAAGGCCGAAAGCACGTCGAGCTTGGTCACGGCGATGTCGGTGAGGCCGTTGACGCGCGAGGCATAGTTGGCGATGGGGCCGTCGAACCAGCCGCAACGACGACGGCGACCGGTGGTCACGCCGTACTCGTAGCCCTCCTCAGTCAGCGTGTGACCGGCCTCGGACTCATAGGAAAGCTCGGTGGGCATGGGGCCCGAACCGACGCGGGTGATATAGGCCTTCATGACGCCCAGCACGCGGTCGACGTTCTTCATGCCCACGCCGGAGCCGGTGATGGCGCCGCCGGCGGTGCAATTGGAAGACGTCACGTACGGATAGGTGCCGTGGTCAATGTCGAGCAGCGTCGCCTGGGCGCCCTCAAACAGCAGGTTCTTGCCCTCATCGATCATGTTGTTGAGCAGCAGGCTCGTCTCGGTGATGTAGGGACGCAGGCGCTCGGCCATCGGCAGGTACTCGTCGCAAATCTGGTCCACGGTGTAGGTGGGCAGGTTGTAGATGAGCTCGAGCTCGGGGTTCACGCGGGCGAGAGCGGTCTCCAGCTTGTCGCGGAACAGCGCCTCGTCCAGCATGTCCTGCATGCGCAGGCCGATGCGAGCCATCTTGTCCTGATAGCACGGACCGATGCCGCGCTTGGTGGTACCGATGTTCTTCTTGCCGAGCTTCTGCTCAAAGGCGCCATCCAGATCGATGTGGTACGGCATGATGACATGCGCGTTGCCGCTAATCTTGAGATTCTTGGTGGTGATGCCGTCGGCCTCGAACATGTCGATCTCCTCAAGGACAACCTTGGGGTTGACGACGCAGCCGTTACCGATCACCGACACGTGGTCGGAATACATGATGCCGGAGGGCACCTGGTGCAGGCCGTACTTCTTGCCGTTGACGACGATGGTGTGACCGGCGTTGTTGCCGCCCGAGTAGCGCACGACGGCATCGAAGTCGCCGGCGACCAGGTCGCAAATCTTACCCTTGCCCTCATCGCCCCACTGGGCACCGACCAAAACGGTTGACGGCATGTTTACTCCTTACATTCATGGACTGTCTACGCGCCACGCCGGCACGCAGAAGCACAAAACATTCCCAGTATACCCGTGCAACGGGTGCCTGTCCTACTCCTCGGCATGTGCCCCATCAAGCTCATAGAACTTGGTGGATGCCGGCAGGAACATCAGGTCGACGTCGCCGATCGGGCCCGAACGGTTCTTGGCCACGACGATACGCGTAACGCCCTCGTCGGGTCGATCGTCGCGCGAGGCTTCGGCCTCGTCGGCGGAGCGGTCCAAGAACATAACGATATCGGCGTCCTGCTCGATAGAGCCCGATTCACGAAGGTCGGAAAGCTGCGGGCGCTTGCCGGTACGGGATTCGACCTGACGCGAGAGCTGCGACAGCGCGATGAGCGGGATCTTGAGCTCCTTGGCCATGATCTTCAGACCACGCGACATCTCCGAAACCTCGACGGTACGGCTCTCGGAGCGTCGTCCCGGCGGAGGACTCACCAGCTGCAGGTAGTCCAGGATGATGATTGCCTTCTCCTTGTTATGGAGCATACGGCGGCTCTTGGCGCGAATCTCGGTCACTGTGGTGCCGGGCGTATCGTCAATCAGAATATCGAGCTTGGACAAGGTCTGCGTAGCCTCGTTGATATTGGCCCACTGCTCGGGGCTAATGCGGCCCATGCGGAAGTCACTGATCGAGATCATGGCGTAGGCGCAAATCAGACGCTGGGCAATTTCCTTGCCCGACATCTCCAGCGAGAAGAAGCCGACGGTATAACCAGCAGCGGCAGCATTGAGCGCCAGATTCAGGGCGAACGACGTCTTACCCACGGCAGGGCGGGCGCCGATAATGATGAGCTGGCCCTCGCGGAAGCCCATGAGCATGCGGTCGAGCGACGGGAAGCCCGTGGGCACGCCCGCGGCCTGGCCACCGGCCTGGCACACTTCCTCGGCCTCGTTATAGGCCTCGACCATAAACTCGGTCAGCGTCTTGTAGCTCGACTTGACCTCGCGCGCCGTGACCTTGAGCAGCTTGCTCTCGGCCAGCTCGACAACCTCTTTGGTGTCGGTGGGGGCGTTATATGCCAGCGCGTTGATCTCGTTGGTGGCGCCGATCAGCTCACGCAGCATCGAATCGCGGCGAACGATGGCGGCATGGTGCTGCCAGTTAACGAGCGACAAGGTCTGACCCATCAACTCCAAAATGTACGCTTCGCCGCCCACGGCATCGAGCTTGTTGATGCTTCTCAGGTAATCGATCAGCGAGATGGAGTCGATGGGAATGCGGCTGTTGTACATATCGACCATCGCGGTATAGATGGTCTTATGGATGGGCCGGTAGAAGTCATCGGGCTGCAGCTCGACCTGGGCCTCTTCGACCACCTCGGGCGATAGCAGCATAGCGGCCAGTACATTGGCCTCTGCATCTTGGTTTTGGGGAAGACCCAACTTGGAACCGCGGTCCTCAACCGTCAGCCCGGTCTCCCTATCGTCATATGCCATGAGCATCCTCATTCATATCGCTTGCGAGCATCCATAGTATCAGCCACGGTCCCAAAACGGGCCGCGCCCCGGCAATCATCACCGAACGAAACGGATGAACGGTCCCACGAATAGACCTCACCGCAACGCCCTCTATGGCACTCGCATCGCGCTAAAAAACAAAAGGGCGCCCTGGTTTCCCAGAGCGCCCTTCTTAGAACAAGATTGTTGCGTTGCAGCAAATGCTACTCGGCAGCAGCCTCAGTCTCGACCTCGGCGGTCTCGGCCTCGGCGACCTCAGCGGCCTCCTCGACCTCAGCCTCGGCAGCGAGCTCCTCGGCGGTAACGCCGACGAGAACGACAACCTCGGCCTTGATCTCGCGGTACAGCGAGATGGCAACGGTGTGGGCACCGGCAACCTTGATGGGCTTACCGAGCTCGACGCGCTTGCGGTCGATGTCCATACCGAGCTGAGCCTTGATGGCGTCAGCGATCATAGCGGCGGTAACGGAGCCAAAGAGGATGCCCTCGTCGCCGACCTTGACGTCAACGGTGACCGTCTTGCCCTCGAAGGCAGCCTTGGTCTCGTTGGCGGTAGCCAGACGGACGGCCTCACGCTTGGCGATGTTGTTGCGACGCTCGTCAAGCTGCTTGAGGTTGCCCTTGGTGGCGGCAACAGCGAGCTTCTTGGGGAACAGGAAGTTCTCAGCGTAACCCTGAGCGACCTCTACGACGTCACCCTCGCCGCCCTTGCCCTTGATCTCATCGAGAAGAATAACCTTCATGATGCGTCTCCCTTCTTAGCCGCGGTCGCGGTTGCCACGAGAGGAAACCACGGGGACGGTGTACGGCAGGAGAGCCATCTCGCGGGCGCGCTTGATGGCGTTGGCGATGTCATGCTGATGCTGCGTGCAAGCGCCAGTGACACGACGGGGCTTGATCTTGCCACGGTCGGTCATGTACTTACGGAGAAGCTGAGTGTCCTTATAGTCGATGAACTCAGTGTTCTCCTTGCAGAACTGGCAGTACTTACGACGCGGCTGACGTGCAGAAAAATCATTAGCCATGTCAAAATACCTTTCGTTTGGCAACTTCGGCGAACCGAAGCCGCCTCTCACTCAAAAATAGGTGAACAACCCTTAGAACGGGATGTCCTCATCGTAGACGTCGACCGCGGGCGGCGTTGCCACCGGTGCGGCAGGACGTGCTGCGGGCGCGGGAGCTGCGGGGGCGTAACCGCCCTGATCGTAGCCACCCTGGCCACCACGGGAGCTCATAAACTCGATCTCATCGACGATGACCTCAAGCTTGCTCCGGCGCTGGCCGTCGCGCTCCCAAGAGCTGTAGCGCAGCTTGCCCTCGATCGCGACCTTGTTTCCCTTTGCCAGGAAACGGCTCACGGCCTCGGCGCGGGTGCCGAACATGGTGCAGTCGACAAAGTTGGGATAGTCCTCCCACTCGCCAGTCTGCGCGTTGCGGCGACGATCGTTCACGGCGACGCCAAAGGACAGAACCTGGGTTCCGCCGGCGGTGGCGCGCAGCTCGGGATCGCGGGTGAGGTTACCGGTGATGTTCACTCGATTGATGCTCATAACTCACTACTTTCCTCTTGGGGCACAAGCCCAGTCCAAAACGACAGTCTTACTCCTGGTCGTCGCGACGGACGATCATGTGGCGGACCACGGCGTCGGTGATGCGCAGGACGCGATCAAGCTCGGCGATCTGGGTAGGATCTGCGTGGAAGTTGATGAGGGTGTAGTCACCATCGGTGAGGTCGTTGATCTCGTAGGCGAGCTTGCGCTTGCCCCACTCGTCAACGGAGTCGACCTTGCCAGCGCCCTCAGCGATCGTGGTATCGATACGCTTCATAACAGCGAGACGAGTCTCGGGGTCGAGCGACGGGTCAACAAAGAACAGCAGTTCATAAGCCTTCATATTGTCACCTCCTCTGGGCAAATGTGGCTTCAGGTCGTGAAGGTGCGCCTGAAGCAGGAAAAGACTTGGTAATAATATCTTTCAACCTCCTAGGCTGCAAGAATATGCAGCTACAACCTCATGACCTCCACATATGCCCATAGTCGCACGGTGTTTCATGCGCATTCCAACCAAATGCCGACCAAATGCTTGACGGATTTGTGGACAAGATACGACGCCGCGGGGACAAGCTGAGCCAGGCCGCAGGTCAACGGGCACATGGTTGTGGTCGCGAAATACATACCAGTGGTCCACAGCACCACCCAAAGATTTTTAAATTCATTGCCAAGTCGCTTATGAATACCCCTTTTGAACAATTGAGCTGATCAACCACGCTGGTCGGAAGCCGTTTTTTTGGCACCTCAAACCCCACTGCAACGCCAAGCGCGGCCGAACGTTTTAAAAAATGCCAACTTTTCTGTTTGCACTTTGCGATTCCTCGTGTATACTGACTTTCGCATTTAACGGAGAGTTGTCCGAGTGGCCGAAGGAGCACGATTGGAAATCGTGTAGGCGTCAAAAGCGTCTCCAGGGTTCAAATCCCTGACTCTCCGCCAGTTAATTCCAAAGCAGGCCTTCGAGCCTGCTTTGTTTTTACCCCACGCGGAGGGGTGGCAGAGTGGTTGAATGCGGCGGTCTCGAAAACCGTTTGGCCTGTATAAGGTCACGAGGGTTCGAATCCCTCCTCCTCCGCCAGTTGCGACTTACACGAACCCCCATCCGGCGCGCCCGGGCGGGGGTTCGTTTCGTTTCCGCCATCGTCGCCGCCGTCGATGATGAACTCGACGCGGAACCTCTCGCCCTCGCGGTCGAGCACGACGCGCTTCACGAACAGCGCGATGACCTCAAGCGGGTCCTTCTTGCCAACGACCTCGTGGACCCAGAACTCTACGTGGTCGCGGTCGAACACGGGCGTGCCCTTCTCAAGCTCCGCGAGCTCGTCTGCCACCGCCTGCCTCTCCGCGACCAGCTCGTCCAGCTTCGCGGCAACCGCGTCGGTCGCTCCCGTCTTCGCGGCGAGGTCGACCATGCGCGCCTGCTCGCGCTCGTTGTCCGCGAGCCGCTTGCGCAGGGCGTCCATGGCGTCGAGATCGTCGGACAGGGCGACCTCCTGCTCCTCCATCACGAGGTCGGCTATGATGCCCGCAACGTGGTCGGAGGAGAGGAACGCCTGAACCTCCTCCGCGACCGCGCGCTCCAGCTTCTCCTGCGGAACGATGTGGCCGGTCGCGGGGCATCGGTAGTACGTGTACTTCCGCCCGCTCTTGCCGTGGCCGCTGCTGCTCTGGTAGCGGTTGCCGTCGATGTCGAACAGCTTGCCCGATAGCAGGTACTCCACCGTTCCCCTCCTCTTCCTCGTGCGCAGGGCGAGCCTGCGCTGAACGCGCTCGAACAGCTCCGGCGGCACGATGGAGGGCATGCCGCCCTCGACGCGCTGCCCGCCGTACTTGTAGACCCCCGCGTACTTCTCGTTGCGCAGCATCTTCGAGATCGTCTTCATGGTGAAGGGCTTGCCGTAGCTCGTCCGCCACGGCTTGAGGGCGTCCTCTATCTCCGGGAACCCGCTCCCCGCGTCGTACATCTCGAACATGGTGCGCACTACGCGCGCCTGCTCCTCGCTCACGTGGTAGTAGCCGTCCTCGCCACGGTCGAAGCCGTAGACCATGACCCCGTTGTGCTTGCACTTGAGCGCGTTGCCGTGCAGCCCGCGCTTCACGTTCTCGGCGAGGTTCGCGGAGTAGTACTCCGCCATGCCCTCAAGCACGGCTTCCAGCAGGATGCCGTCGGGGCCGTCCTCGATTCGCTCCGTCGCGGACACGACGCGCACGCCGTTGCGCTTGAGCTTCGTCTTGTAGATCGCGCTGTCGTAGCGGTTGCGCGCGAACCTGTCGGTCTTGTAGACGTAGACCTTCTCGAACCAGCCGCGCGCGCTGTCCGCCACCATCTCCGCGAAGGCGGCGCGATGGTTCGTCGTCGTGCCGGAGGTGGCCCTGTCGGCATACACGCGCACGATGCGGTCGCCGTTGCGGTGCGCCTCCTCCGTGCATACGCGCACCTGGTCCTCTATCGACTCCTCGCGCTGTCCTGACGAGGAATACCGTGCGTAGATAACCGCGCTTGCCATATAATGGGCTCACCCTCCCTTCGGGGTCGGTGTTTTGCAGAGCCTCGCGCAGGGTTGCCGCCCATATGCGCGGGGCTTTATCCGTTACTTGTAGATGACCATCACGCGGTAGGCGATGCCCGTCTTCGTCACGCCGATGCCGTACTCGCAGTCGAACTTCACGTCCACTATCTCGCGGCCGGCGTCCTGCATCTGCGAGACGATGAGGTCGGCCTGCTGGTTGAACTTCTCGTCAGCAGAGATGACCGACACGGTGCCGAGCGAGCCGAAGCAGCCGAACACCGCTATATGCACCTTCCCGTCCACGGGGGCGAGCGTTTCGAGCAGGTTGCCCGCCACGTTCGTCGCCATGGTCTCCCGCATCTTTTTGTTGTGCTCCTTCTGCGCCTTGATGAGTCCCATGTCCTACTCCATCTCCCTAGGTGACTGGTACCAGACGACCGTGCCGATGAGGCGCACGGGGCCGTCGTCCATCCCGAAAACGAGGTCTTCCTGCTCCTCGTAGCTGTCCGCCGTGAGCATGAGCGTGCTCGTGCCGCGATACCAGCGGCGCATGACCGCCTGGTACGCCTCCGTCTCCACCACGGCGATGGAGCCGTTGCTCGGCTCCTTGTCCGGGTCAACCAGAACGTGAGCGCCCTCCGGTATGACGCGGTTCATGCAGTCGCCCTCGACCACGAGGGCGAACGCGCGCGGATGCCTCTCGCAAACCGACGCGGGAACCTCGACGCGGCTCTCGGCCTCCTCCTCGTCGGTGAGAGCGCCGGCATGCACGCGGCCGAGCGTGAGCAGCGGAACGGTCGCCTCACCCGATGTGTAGACCGACATGGCACCTTTGGGAAGCGTCTGTATCTCCCCGTGCTCCTTCGCAGCCAGTCCGTATTTATCGGAAAGCAGATCGTCCTCTGTAATTCCGAAATACTCGCAAATGTTTGCAATCGCATCGTGGCGCGGTCTCGCTCCTTTGCGCCACCCAGTAACAGAGCCGGGCGTTACGCCGGCGATTCGCGCAAGAGCCTCCTGCGTCAGATCATGCTTAACGAGCAGCGCGTCAATGTTTTCCGGTAGTCCCATATCTGCTCCTATCCGCTGGTGTATTTAATAATACCGAATCAAATCAACTTTTTCCTAAATTGATTATTGAGTTTTGCTAAACGTTCCTGTATTCTGGTTTCAGTGGAAGGAGGTGGCAGATGGCCGAGGACAACCTGATAGCAGCGGCTCGCACTGGGTCAGGCTTAACCCAAGCGAAAGCCGCATCTATCTGCGGTATCTCAACCGACGCATACCGCACAAGAGAGAAGCGTCCCGGGGAGTTCAGGGTTAAAGAGCTTCGCTTGCTCGCCGAAAGCATGAATGAAGGCTCCCGAAAGATTCTCAAGGATGCCGTTCTCTCTATTTTTTTGCCCGCATGATTTAGTTTAACTAAACGAAAGGAAGTACCCATGGCAACGAAACCCAAGAACCTGCGCGATGCGACCGACACGATCGATGCCGTCAAACGCTACGCCGGCAAGCAGTTCGGCTTCCACGCGTTCCGCGTCACGCCTCTCGAAGCCGACGGCAACGACCCCAGCGCCTACTGCATGTTCGAGGTCTGCGGCGTCCAGTACCAGGTCAACGACGGCAAGCTGTCCATCTGCGAGGAGGCGGAGTGACGCCAAAGCAGGCGGCCATGTGCAGGCAGATACGAGCCTCCATGACCGAGTTCTACAAGTGCCCCGAAAACGAGAGGAGATTCAAAGAATGGAGACGATCAAGACAGAGAGGGGGCGCGCCACAGCCTGCCAGCATCACGCGCGCCCCCGCCAAGATCGGCTCGGAGTTGAGCCGAGAACCATGTTAGCAGACGGATGGCCGCACGGCCCCAAGGAATGGCTGCTCACGGCGTTCATGGCGCTGACGATGACGGGCATCCTGCCCATGCTCGCGGCGGCGTTTCTCATCTGGCTGCTTGAGCCCGTGCCGTCGTGGGCCATCACCGGCGGCTTCATGGCGGCGATGATCGGCGCTGCCGTCTGGGTGTGGAGGGCGCTATGAGTTCCGAGGAACGCGCCCGACAGATGGTGGCCAAGGCATGCCACTGGGTGCGGTTGCACCCAGACAAGTGGCAGAAGCTCAAGGACTTCTGCGGCTACCTCATGGAGGAAGGCGACCTCATCCAGCGCGGCAACGTCTACGAGCTCGCGCGGCGCTACGGCATGGACGTGAGGCTCGCGAGCGAGTTCAAGCGCGACCACAACCTGTGGAGCGTCCTCACGCGCTACATGGTCATGGAGCGCCCCAGCCTGCTGTCCGTCATCAGCTTCCGCGACACGCCCATCGACCAGGTGCCGCTCGTCCAGTTCTGGAACGACATCGTGGGCGAGGACGAGTTCGTCGCGAGCTCGCTCGCGGAGGCGCGGGCCGTATGGGACGTGCAGAGGGGCGTCCGATGAGGGCGCGCATGGTCATACCCGGCAGGATGCCCGGTCTGAACGACTACGTGCGCGCCGAGAGGTCGAACCGCTTCGCCGCCTCGAAGATGAAGAAGCAGCAGACGGAGCGCGCCGGCATCGCCGCCGTGGAGCAGCGCATGCCCAGCTTCAACGGGCGCGTGGAGATCATCTTCACGTGGGTCGAGGAGAACCGCCGCAGGGACATGGACAACGTGGCGTTCGCCAAGAAGTTCATCCTCGACGGCCTCGTCCGCGCGGGAGTCATACGCGACGACACGCCCAGATACGTGGCATGGCTCGCCGACAGGTTCGATTACGACAAGCAGCACCCGCGCATCGAGGTGGAGGTGCGCACGGCATGACCAAAGCGAAGGCATGGACCACGGGAGAACTCAAGAAGGTAGCCGAACTCGCCGGGACTATGCCGGAGCGCGAGCTGCGCAGGCGCTTGAAGCTGTCGAAGAGCCAGCTCAAGTACGCAGTGGACCGCCTGCGGAGTCTCGGATACCGCGTGACCACCCGCTACTACGAGCCGAGGCTTGAGACCTGCCCGGTCTGCGGATGCAGGAGGGCGACCCTCGGAGACACGGGCATATGCGAGCCGTGCCGCCTCAAGAAGCAGCTCGCCGACATCGAGTGGCGCATCTCCGACCTCATGGCGGAGCTCACCCCGGAGCAGCGCGCGGTCTACGAGAGGACGGAGGCGGAGAGGGAGTCGAGAGCCGACCCGATGCCGAAGAAGCCCCCGACGGACGGCATGGACGCCTACGAGAGGGCCAAGGCTGCGGAGGACTACGACGAGGCCATGGAGCGGTGGGCGGCGACGTACCTCAAGCGCAAGGTCAAAGCGGCGCAGAAGCGCAAGGAGCGCATACAGAAGAAGGTCAACGACAACATCAGGAGGAAACAGCATGAGTGAGAAGAAGGCCACGCTCAAGATGATGACCGAAAAGGACATCGAGGCGTGCCTCGAACACATCTACAAGGCGTTCGATGAGAAGAACGCGAGCGACCTCATCGACACCGTTGTCCTCAGGGGCATCTCCCTGGGCGCGGCGGCGATGGCGGACGAGATCATCCACGGCGACCGTGGCGAGAAGGCATACGAGGAGATGCGCGAGGACGCGCGCGGCCTCGGGAAGATGGCCGCCATCGGGTACCTGATTGACAGCTCCGAGGGGAGCATCGGCTTCGAGGTCGAGTTCGCCCGAGCGGCGTCGCTTCTGGACATCCTCAAGGAGGTGCGTGGCTAGTGCAGTTCATGCAGCTTGTGGACATCGAGGATGTCTACCCGTACCAAGAGGGCGACGTGCGGATGAACCCGCGCGACGTGACGAGCAAGGAGTGCCAGGAGTACATCGCGCAGCTCGCCGAGCAGTTCAAGTTCAACAAGCTCAACCCAGGCCAGCCCCGGGTGCGCCCCATCCTATACAAGGACGGCGGCATCTACCAGATCATCGACGGCGAGTGCCGCTACTGGGCGATGAAGAAGCTGGGCACGAAGCGTTTCTACGCCGACGTGTTCGACGACCTCGCCGACGCGGAGACCGCGCGGCAGGAGGCCGCCAAGGCGATGGTCGAGACCGACGCGAAGCGCGCGCTCACGGCGGAGGAGATGAGCAAGGGCGTGCAGACCATGCTCGCGCTCGACATTCCCGACGACGAGATCGCTGCGGTCGCACGCATGGACGCGGGCAAGGTCAAGCGCGCCCGCAAGGCAGCGAAGACCGCAGGAGACGCCGCCTACGACATGACCATCGACCGCCTCATCGCCATCGGCGAGTTCGAGGGAGACCCCGAAGCAGTCGCGAAGCTGCGCGACTGCTCGCCGAAGGAGTGGCACCGCATCTACGAGGGCCTTGTCGCGGAGCGCAACCGCAGAGAGGTCATGGCGCGGATGGTCGCCTCCGCGAAGGAGGCGGGCGTGGAGATCGCCGAGAAGACCCCGGAGGGCTACAAGGCGGAGCGCACGTTCAGCACCTACGACAGCGGGCAGCTCGACTCGTTCCTCGAAGGGCACGGCGACGGATGCGTCGCGGTTGAGACACAGTACGGCCTCACGTTCATGAAGCCCGCGAGCGACGGCGAGCAGGTCGATGAGGAGGCGCAGCGCGAGGCGCAGGACAAGGCGGACTTCTACGCAGCGTTCGATGACGCCATGAAGGCGCGCATCGCGTGGATAAGCGAGCGCATCGGCGACGTGCTCTCCATGAAGAAGACCTCGCGCATGCTCGCGAAGAAGGCGGTGGAGAGCCGAGATGTCGCCGAGTTCGAGCAGAAGGCGCACGTGGAGATCGAGACGGGCCCCTGCCCGCTCGCCACTGCGCTGGGATACGAGTCGCTGTCGCTTCCGACCGCGTACGGGGCGTGGAACATCCTCAACGGCGGCGGAGCCGAGTACGTGCGGCGCGGCGCGGCGCAGGACGTGGTCGCGCTGCTCGAAGCGATGGAGGCAGACGGCTACGAGCTGACGGAGGCGGAGAAGCGCACGGCGGAAGCCTGCCGCACCGCCATGGAAGGAGAAGAGGATGACTAGGGCGAAGAAGGAAGAGCCCGTAGAGGTCGAGGCGGAGGTCATCGAGGCCGAGGCGGTCGAGGACAAGGGCCTCGCCGTGTCGTTCACCCCCGCCGCCATCGAGGCGAACTTCGCGTCGCTCGACGCGCGGGTGGACAAGCTGATCGCCGACTACAAGGACGCGCGCTACGACCTCTCCGATGCGGAGAACATCAAGCAGGCGAAACGCGACCGCACCTACCTCAACGGCATCGCCAAGGAGATAGACGAGCGCCGCAAGGCCGTGAAGCGCGAGTACATGCGCCCCTACGACGAGTTCGAGGCGAAGGCCAACGCCATCACCGCGAAGGCCAAGGCGGCGAGCGCAAACATCAAGGAGCAGCTGGACGAGGCGGAGGAGGAGCGCAAGGACAGGGCGTACGCCATCCTCAGGGAGTTCTACGAAGACCTCGCCGGCCTGCTCGTGCCGGTGGTCCCCTACGACCGCATCCACGAGGAGCGGTGGCTGAACAAGACCTTCGGCGAGGTGAAGGCGAAGAACGCAATAGAGGAGAAGGTCACCAAGATCGCGGGCGACTGGGAGACCTTGAAGGCGCAGAAGGGCATGCCGCACTACGAGACGGCGGAGCGCGTGTTCTTCGAGACGCTGGACCTGGGCTCCGCGCTCAACGCCGCGCGCGAGGCGCAGGCGGCCGACGAGCGCATAGCGGAGCTGCACGAGGCGGTGGACAGCAGGTTCGAGGACGCGATGCCGGACACGGAGCCGGAGACGGTGCCTGCGGAGGAGTCGGCACCCATCGCACCGGAGCCCGTTCCTATCGCACCGGAGCCCGTGCCCGCCGCTCCGGAACCAGTTCCGATGGCACCGGTGCAGCCCGCGCCCGTCCCCGTGGCGGCACCCGGCGACGAGTACGTCCCATGCGTCATGGTCATCACCGCCGCGTCGCGCGAGCAGATGCAGCAGATCGGGCGCTTCTGCGGAGGCCTCAACCCGCGCGTGACCGGCAAGTTCGTCACGGGGACGCTTGAGGAGGCCTACATGAAGGAGTGCGCGCACGTCGTAGCAAACGCTGCCATGAGAGGAGACGCCAATGGCCGATAACGAGACGAAGCCGCGCAGCATCTTGAGCGCCATCGCGCAGGTGCAGCGTTCCGTGGTGGTCCCGAAGGACAAGTACAACGACTACGGGCACTTCAACTACCGCAGCTTCGAGGACATCGTGGCCGCCCTCAAGAAGCCATGCGAGGAGGCGGGAATCTCCTTCTTCATGCACGACGAGATCGAGAACAAGGGCGACCGCTTCTACGTCAAGGCGACCGTGTGCGTGTTCTTCACCGACGAACCCGGCGAGATGTTCTCCGTCTCCGCCTACGCGCGCGAGGCGGAGCACAAGAACGGCAGCGACGACGCGCAGGTGACGGGCATGGCTTCGAGCTACGCCCGCAAGTACGCGCTCTGCGGAATCTTCGCCATCGACGGAGAGCGCGACCCCGACCAGACCTCCCCGGACGAGGGGAGCAAAGAGCCTCCGCAGCAGGGTCCGTTCTTCGCCCACTGCAGGAGCTGCGGCACTCGCTACCGTTTCGCCGACGCCGCACAGTACGAGGCTTTCATCGCCAACCCCGGATGCTGCCCCGCACCGGCGTGGGAGATCGAGTAGCCCATGCAAGACCTGTACGTGAAGCTGGAAGAGCTGACCGACCTGCTCATGGCGGAGCTTGAGGTGTGCAAGACATCCGGCTGCCAGTACGCGGAGAACGAGGCGGAGTACCGCAAGGCGCTGCGCCTCGCCATCCTGGAGGAGCGCCAGAAGGGAACGGCGGTCACGATAACCAGCGACCTGTGCAGGGGCCGCCCTGACATCGCCGAGCTGAAACGGCTCCGAGACTGCTCCGAGGCCATCTACAAGGCGAGCCAGGAAGCCATCAACGTCTACAAGCTGCGCATACGCATGGTCGATGCGCAAATCACCCGCGAGTGGAACAGCGGGAACGTGATGCAAGGAGGATACCTGTGAAAGACTTCACCATCGACGGATACGTCACCAAGAACGTGGAGGTGCGCTCCACCAACAGCGGGCAGCTCGTGACGCGCTTCTCCGTCAACAGCCCGAACTACAACCGCGAGACCAAGACCAGCACGCCGCAGTTCTTCGAGTGCGAGTACTGGCACAGCGGCCAGAACGACGACAAGGCGCGCAACATCGTGGAGGGCGCGCTGCTGCTCCTGTGGGGCAGCCTCGCCTACGACAGCTGGCAGGACAAGCAGACGGGGCAGAACCGCTCCAAGGCGTACCTCAAGGTGCGCGAGATCGGCGTCATCCGCCCGCCGCAGCCGAAGCAGTACCAGCAGCAGGGCTACCAGCAGTACGGCCAGCAGCCCGCATACGCGCCGCAGCAGGCCCAGCAGCCCGCGTACGCCCCGCAGCAGGCACCCATGGCACCGCAGCGCGTGTCGCCGGCACCTGCCCCGCAGCAGCCCGCATACGCGCCGCAGCAGGCTCCGCAGCAGGCACCCGTCATCGACCTCTACGACGACGACATCCCGTTCTAGCCATGCAGGTGCTTGATTCGCTCATAGACGGCCCGCTTGAACTGGGGAACGTGCGCGAGGGCAACGAGCTCATAGGGATGATCGTGCGGTACCTCCGCACGGGAGCCGAGCCCGCCCCGCGCACGGACTCCCAGAAGATGGCGCTCGCCATGGTGCGCCCCGTGCTCGACAAGAGCAGGTCGCGCATCGTGGCGGGAAGCAAAGGCGGAAGCGAGCAGCAGAGCAAAACCACAAGCAAACCGCCAAGCAAAACAGGAAGCAAAACGACAAGCAAAACAGGAAGCAAAACCGAAAGCGAACAAGATAGCGAACCATCAAGCAAACAGGTAAGCGATATATATTCCTCTTCCTTAACTCCTCTTCCTGATTCCTCTTCCGAGGAGGGGGTGCAGGGGGAGGAGGACGAAATCCCCTACGGCGAGATCGTGCGGCACCTCAACGATGCGGTCGGCGCGTCCTACCGTCCGAGTTCGAGGAAGACCAGGCAGCTCATCCACGCCAGATGGGAGGAGGGCTTCCGCCTCCCCGACTTCATCGCCGTCATCGACACCATGGAGGAGGCATGGGGCGAAGACCCCAAAATGAGCGCCTACCTGCGCCCCGAGACGCTTTTCGGGACGAAGTTCGAGGGCTATCTCAACCGCCCGAAGGCGAGGAAAGGAGGCGGATATGGAGTCTACGACAGGTAGGTGCCCGCACTGCGGGAAGGAGCTGAAACCGCTCGTCCTCCCTGCCCTGTTCGGAGCCAGGGAGCACATCGTCGGATACGAGCCGTGCGACTGCCCGGAGGCGGTCGAGGAGCGCGAGCAGGAGCGCCGCCGCGAGAAGGAGGAGAAGCGCGAGAAGGAGCGCAGGGCGTTCTACTCGAAACTTGAGAAGTCTGGGGTGCCGAAGAGGTACCTCCACGCAAAGCACCCCATGGCCGGGGAGCTGACGGAGAAGGTCGAGGGCGGCTCATCGCTCTACGTCTGGGGCGAGAACGGCACCTTCAAGACAACGCTCGCATCGGCCATCATGCGCAGGCTCGTGCATCACGGCAGGCGCGCCGAGATGGTCAACGCCGTGGACCTTCTGGTCGAGGTACAGAGCACCTACGGCACCCCGAAGGAGGAGTCGGCGGTGCTCGCGCACTACTCGAAGTGCCCGGTGCTCGTACTCGATGACCTGGGCAAGGAGCAGCAGACCGCATGGACCGTCTCGCGGCTCTACGCCATCATCAACGCCCGCTACGCGAACATGCTCCCGACGGTCATCACCTCGAACTTCAAGGTGAGCGAACTCGCGGCGCGCATGGGCGCGTGCGACGAGTCCACCGCCAGGGCGATAGCCTCGCGCATAGCGGGCTCATGCGAGACGGTCGCCATGGCCGGCGGGGACAGGAGGCTGGGAAATGGCTAGAGTGACCACCCTCCCCGCCATCCTCGTCCCGCTCATGGACGCGCCGAGCATCAGGCTCGACAGATGCGCCGTATGCGGCAGGTACCACCCGCTCAACCAGCACCACATGGTGCGCAGGGGCGCGGGGAAGCTCTACCGCGCGGGCATCGAGGTGAAGAAGCCCACGATCACGCTGTGCGGCTTCGGCAACCACCTGCGCGACGCGGACGGCAGGTACTACTGCCACGGGCTCGCGCACGCGAACATGCTGCACTTCCGCTGGGTGCCGGAGGAGACCGTGCCTGGGAACTTCGGCAACTACGGGCGCATGGAGGGAGGCGTCGGGGGATACCTTGAGTACCTTCTGCTCGAAGAGTCCGCGAGCTACGCCGACGCGCTCGAAATGGACGGATGGAGACCGCTGCGGAGGTGGCGCGGATGATGAGCGACTACGAGCCGGCAAGCGGCTGGAACCTCCCGCCCGGGTGCTTCGAGGGCGACCCGAACGCGCCGTGGAACGCACCCGACCCATGGGAGGGCAGGAAGTGCGGCGAGTGCCGCCACTGCAGCGACTGCAGGATGCTCGACAAGACCACCGCCAAGGTCTGCACCTGCGACGGATGCGACCTTGAGGAGATAGAGCCGGACGCCCCCGCATGCGAGGGCTTCGAGGACTACTAGGAGGAGACATGACGAAGCAGGACAGGGCGCGCGAGGCGCGCATCAGGCTCGACACAGCGCGGAAGCACATCACCGACGCCATCGAGGCCATCAGCGGTCCCGCGCCGGACTGGGTGCGCTGCGGCGCGTTCATCGACATGGCGGGCGACGTGATGCCGTTCGTCAAGGAGGCGGAGGAAAGATGAGCATGGAGACGGTAGCCCGCAACTTCACGTACCACCCGCCCACCGACGAACAGGACGCACTCTACAAGGCGATCAGGGCGAAGGCGCGCGAGCTCGCCGAGCTCGTCGAGGAGAGATGCCCGAACAGCCGCGAGAAGTCACTGGCAATGACCAAGCTGGAGGAGAGCGTCATGTGGGCGAACGCCTCGATAGCCAGGAACGGAGGCGACGGGCGATGAGCTCGGAGTGCTCCGGCTGCGAACTCATCGTGCGGTGCCGCGACTGCAGGTTCTGCGACATCGTGCCCGATGGCTCGACGGCCTTCTGTCGCCAGCTTTACGACAAGCCCGACTGGGGCCTTCCTGCGCCCTATACCGGGAGCGAGCCAGCGGAGATGCTTGAGGTCGGCCTTGACGACTTCTGCGCGTGGGGAGAGAAGAGGCAGCAGTGAGCCACAGCAGGCACCACCACAGGCGGCACACCGCTCGCAAGCACCGCATGTGCTCCGACAAGACGAGGTTCGCGAGCGAGATCGCGGCCATGAGGTCGGGGGCGAAGTTCGATATGGACTGGTACCGGTGCCCGTACTGCGGCGGATACCACCTCACGAGCAAGAACCGGATGAAAGGTACCGAGTCATGAGGGAAGAGGAGATCAAGCGCAACCGCTACCAGCTCGCCAAGCACGTGTACCGCATGCGGGTGAAGAGCGGCTGCACGTTTGAGGAGATAGCGCGCGCCATCCAGTGCTCCGCCAAGGAGGCGCAGTCGCTTTTCAAGGAGGCTATGAGATGAGGCTTTACGTCATCGGCCCCGTTTCGGGGCACGAGGGGGACAACCGCGAGGAGTTCGAGGAGGCCCGCCGGCAGCTTGAGGAGGCCGGCTTCAAGGTCGCCATCCCCCACGACAAGATCGAGCAGGGAACGCCGTGGCAGAGCGCCATGCGCGCCTCAATACGGGAGATGCTGTCCACGTACCGTGGCAAGCCTCGCTACGACGGCGTGGCGGAGTTGCCCGGCGTGTTCTGCTCGAAGGGAGCGAGATGCGAGCGCGGCGTGTGCGCGCAGCTGGGCATACCGCTCAAGACCGTGGCGGAGTGGTGCGGGAGATGAGGTACATCAGCCTGTTCTCCGGCATAGAGGCGGCGAGCGTCGCATGGGGTCCTCTCGGATGGGAACCCATGGCGTTCGCGGAGATCGAGCCGTTCTGCTGCGAGCTATTGGAGAAGAGATTCCCCGCAGTCCCCAACCTTGGCGACGTGAGCGGGGTGGATTGGAGTTCATATCGTGGAAAATGCGACCTCATCATCGGAGGGAGCCCGTGCCAGGCGTTCAGCGTCGCTGGCAACCGCAAGGGACTGGATGACCCGCGTGGTCGCCTCATGCTCGAATATGCGCGCGCTGTCCGAGACGTTGAGCCAAGGTGGGTTCTCTGGGAAAACGTGCCCGGAGTTCTGTCGCAGGACGGGGGGCGGCCTTTGGCACCCTCCTCGGGCTCTTGGAAGACTGCGGGTATTCTCTCGCATGGAGAGTGCTTGACGCTCAATTCTTCGGAGTACCCCAGCGACGCCGCCGTGTCTTTCTTGTCGGACATCTTAGAGCCCAGTGCGCCTCGGCGGTTCTATTTGAGCCCGGGTGCGTGCAAGGGTCTGCTCCGTCGAGCGCAGAGAAGAGGCAAGAGCTTGCCGCCGCAGCTGGAAGAGACGCTTCTAGCGCAGGCTTCATCGCGGGCGTGAGCGCGCGTGCGCGCGGGATAGGCTACTCGGAAGAGCAGTCCCCCACGCTCACTTCCGGTCAGACGGTCGAAGTGTTCTCCATCCTCGGCAACGCCATCGGGAGGAAGTCGGAGAACGGTCCGAACGGCAAACCCTACGGCGATGACGGCCTCTCGCCCACCCTCACCACAACCGACAGGCATGCGGTGGCGTTCGCGCAGAACCAGCGCGACGAGGTGAGGCTCGTCGGAGGAGATGGGCAGACGGTAGGCGCTCTCGCCGCGAGACCCGGCGCGAAGCAGCAGAGCTATGTGTGTCAGATGTCCGCCGATGTGGTCGGCACGATATGCGCTAGAGATCGCAAAGGCCTCGCGACCGATGACCTGACGGCAGGCAAGGCGGTCGTAGAGAGCGGCCTCGTTCGCAGGCTCACGCCGACGGAGTGCGAGAGGCTTCAAGGCTTCCCAGACGGATGGACGCGGATACGCGATGCGACGCCTGATGGAATGAGATGGCAGGCGCTGGGCAACTCCATGGCGGTGCCTGTCATCAGATGGCTGGGCAAGAGAATCCAAGCGGTTGACGAGATCGAGGAGGAAGTCTATGGATGCCACGCAGCGCGATGAGCGCGAAGGGTGCAACAAGGGATGCCTCGCCATCGTAGCGGTGTGCATCCTCATCGACATCGCGATGTTCTGGGCTATATGGCAGATCGTCCAGTTCGTAGGGTGGCTCCTGACCATCATGGCGAGCGCGTGAAGGAGGAAGGCATGACGAACTGGGAGCACTACTTCGGGACGCCAGAGAGGGCTGCAGGCATGGAGGTGGTCTTTCACAGCTGGCCCATCACGATCGTGGTCTACAGGTCTGGGCGAATGTCTGCGGTCACCTGCCACAGCGAACTTATCGCGCGCTTCTGCTCTCCCGAGGAGTACCGCGCGTGGCTCGACGCCGAGTACGACGACGGGACCATCGTGTTCGAGGACTAGCGACACCTTCGAGAACATAGCCGTGCGGTCATCCTCCGCCGCACGGGGCACAGGGAGCCGTCCTTCGGGGCGGCTCCCGCTGTGATGCGGAGGATTCGACAAGAGAGACAAGGAGGGCGCGTGGAGGTCGCCACCAAGGACATACCGCTGGCGAACCCGCGCCACGAGGTGTACTGCCAGAAGCGAGTGGAGGGGATGACGCAGCGGCAGGCCATGCTCGCCGCCTATCCCGACCGCTCGCGCTGGAAGCCGGAGACGGTGGACAAGCGCGCGTGCGAGCTCGAGGCGGATGGGAAGGTCAAGGGTAGGATAGCCGCGCTCAAGCGCATCGCGGCGGAGAAGGTCACCACGACCCGCGCCGAGGTGATCGCGGGCATGAGCGAGACCTTCGAGGCCGGCGTCGAGCGCGTCCGCAGGGCGGAGGGCGACAAGCCGCTCGACTACGTGGCGGTCAACGCCGTGACGCAGCTGGGCAAGACGCTGCTCGACGCGCTGCCGGAGGAGCAGCCCGAGGAGCGCGGCGAGTTCACGCGGGACTTCGCCCTTCTCATAGGCCGCGACTTCTTCCGCCCCCATATGCTCATCGCCCGCGAGGCGCAGACCGAGTTCTGGTGCAAGGGCGGGCGAGGCTCGCTCAAGAGCTCGTGGGCTTCCATCGAGCTGGTGAAGCACATCGAGGACCACCCGGGCGAGCATGCCGCCGCAGTCATGAAGCGCAAGAACAGCCTGCGCGACGCGGTGTACGCGCAGGTGGTGTGGGCGATACACGAGCTGGGGCTGGACGACGAGTACGAGATGCCCGTCTCCACGCTCAAGATACGCAAGAAGTCCACCGGGCAGATCATCTTCTTCGCGGGATGCGACGACCCGCACAAGTCGAAGGGCCTCAAGCCGCCCTTCGGCCATATCGGCTTCCTCTGGTTCGAGGAGACCGACCAGTTCAAGGGCATGTCCGAGATTCGCACCGTGCGCCAGTCCGCCGCCCGAGGCGGCGAGCGCACGTTCGTGGTCTACACCTACAACCCGCCGCGCACGAGGGACAACTGGGCGAACCGCGAGGCGGACCGCCGGCGCGACTCCGGCGAGGAGGTGTTCGACAGCTGCTACCTCGACGCTCCGCCCGAGTGGCTGGGCGCGCAGTTCATAGCCGATGCGGAAGACCTCAAGGAGACCGACGAGCAGGCGTACCGCCACGAGTACCTGGGCGAGCCCGTCGGCTACGGCGGGCAGATATTCGACCGCGTTGAGTTCCGCGAGGTGACCGACGAGGAGATCGCCTCATTCGAGCGCCTTCACGCTGGGCAGGACTTCGGCTGGTTCCCCGACCCGTGGGCCTTCACGCTCTCCGAGTGGCAGCCGGGGCAGCACACCATCGTCACGTTCGCGGAGCTGGGCGGCAACAAGGTGCTGCCGACGGAGGCGGCGAGGCGCATCAGGGCCGCGCTCACGTGGAGCGACGGCAAGGGGCGCGACCCCGTGTACCACCGCCTCCGCGTCCTGTCCGACGATGCCGCGCCCGACCAGATACAGGCGCAGCGCGACGAGGGCGTGGACGCGAGGAGCGCGGGCAAGGGCGGACTCCGCACCATGAGCTACCGCTTCATGCAGTCCGTCACGTGGGTCATAGACCCGGCGCGCTGCCCGAACCTCGCCCGCGAGGTGCGCGAGGCGGAGTTCGAGATGGACGAGAACACGGGTGAGTACTCCGGGGACTACCCCGACGGGAACGACCACTGGATAGACGCGACACGCTACGCCTTCATGGACATCGTGACCAGACGCGGGGCGTACAAGAACGCAGGAAGGGGCTAGACCATGGCAGACAACCAGTTCGAGGTGCCGGCGTACGTGAGCGAGGAGATCACCTCGCGGGGCTACGCCATGCCTCCCAACATGAGCACGTACATCGAGCAGTGGTACCAGTGGTACACCGCGACGCACCCGTTCTACACCGAGAAGTACCTGGGCGTTGACAGCCGCAGCCACGAGCGCAAGAAGCTCTCGCTGCGGCCGGCCCGCCGTGTATGCCGCGAGTGGGCGTCGCTCATCGCCAACGAGATGCAGGCGCAGAGCGAGAGCGCGGACGCCAACGAGTTGGTGCGCGGCTACTGCGAGGACACGGGGCTCTACGCCCTGTTCCAGCGCGGCATCGAGCGCGCCTTCGCCATGGGCACCGGTGCCATGGCGCTGTGGTTCGACGTGCGAGATGAGGGCACGACCATCAGGGTGCGCCGATACGACGCGAAGATGGTCATCCCGCTCACGTGGGACGAGGACGGCACCACGGAGTGCGCGTTCTGCACCCGCGTCACCATCAAGGGCAAGCAGGCCGTCCAGCTGCAGATGCACATCATGGACGCGGAGAGCGGGACGTACCACATCATCACCAAGGTGTGGCGCGACGGCAAGCCCGTGGCATCCGAGGGGCTGGGCATCATCGAGGACTTCGACACGGGGTGCGTTCTCCGCACCTTCTGCCTGCTCTCCCCCGCCATCGACAACACCGTGCAGGACACCTCCCCCTACGGCGTGAGCGTGTTCCACGACGCCATCGACACCATGCGCATGCTCGACACCGCGTGGACGGCGCTCTACGACGAGACCGACCTGCTGCGCGCCGTGCTCATGGTGCCGGACACCATGATCGACGTGGAGACCGACGAGGAAGGCAAGAAGCGCCCCGTGCCGTTCGGCAACCGGGAGCAGCGACTGTTCCGCCTCACGGCATCCGCCATCGGCGAGGAGGGCAAGCCCTACGCCTTCGCGCCGCAGATGCGAACCTCCGCCATCCACGAGGTGTACGCAGACGCATGCGCCGCCCTGGGCGACGAGTGCGGCTTCGGCTCGCAGTACTTCAAGCCCGACAAGTCGGGCGGCCTCAAGACGGCGACCGAGGTGAGCGCGGACAACTCCGCCCTCATGCGCAACATCCGCAACCACGAGAACGCGCTGGGCAAGGAGCTGGGAAGGCTCCTCACTGCGCTGTGCGAGTGCGCCCGCGTCAACTGCGGCGCGAGCATAGCGGAGGGCTTCGAGCCCGTGACCATCGTGTGGGACGACTCCATCATCACGGACACGCAGGCGGAGAAGACGCAGATGCTCTCCGAGATCGCGGCGGGAGTCGTGCCGAAGTGGATGTACCTCGTTCGCTTCTACGGCAAGAGCGAGGAGGAGGCGCAGCTCCTCATGCCCGAGCAGACCGTCCTCGACGTTGGGTTCTAGCCATGCTCGACCCGGAATACCTCGACAGGGCCGGCGACATGGTGGGAGCCGTGTACGGCGAGATAGAGGCCGACATACTCGCGTACCTGTGCAGGCTCCTGCTCGACCAGAACATCGAGGAGCTGGGGCAGCGCGGCATCACGGCGCTGAACCTCCTGGCGCAGAGCCAGGGGCCGTACCTCATGGGCATCATCCAGAGCCATCGCGAAGACGTGAACGAGGCCATAGCGAAGACGGTATCCGACGCCATCGAGCGGAGCGACCGAAGCGACGCGCGCAGACTAGGCGTTGACTCATGGCTCGCTGCGGCAGTGCGTGAGCAGCCGAGGCAGGTCGCCATGACCGCGCAGGGAATAGCCGCCATACTCGACCGCGACAACGTGGACATGGCGCAGGGCGCGCTCGACCTGTGGAATCGGTGCGTGGCGGAGGCCGTCACGAAGGTGAACACAGGGGTGGAGACCGCAGACAAGGCGGTCCACGGTGCCGTGAGGCGCATGATGCGCGAGGGCATCTCCACGATCACGTACCGCGACGCGGAGACCGGCAGGCAGACCATCACGAACCGCATAGACGTGGCTGTGCGCAGGCACGTGCGGACGCAGCTCGCGCAGGACGGCATGCGGCGCACTCTGGACGTTTGCGGGCAGGCGGGCATCCGCCTCGTAGAGGTTTCGAGCCACGGAGGAGCCCGCCCGAGCCACGCGAGATGGCAGGGGCGCGTCTACTCGCTCAACGGCGAGGTGGAGATAGACGGCGAGGTTTACAAGGACTTCTACAGCGAGACGGGGTACGGCAAGGTTGACGGGCTGGGCGGAGCGAACTGCCGCCACAGCTTCGGCCCGTGGGTGCCGGGAGCGCCGCGCATGTACTCGCCGGAGCCGGAGCATACAAGCGGGCTTCCCTCCGATGAGGTCTACAAGCTGACGCAGGAGCAGCGCCGCCGAGAGCGCGACATCAGGCAGACCAAGCGCGAGCTCGCGGGGGCGCAGATCATAGCCGACAAGGACGCGAGCCTGGCCAACATCGCGGAGGTCGAGAAGTTGAAGTCCAAGCTGCGGAGGCAGCAGGAGGGGCTTCGCAGGCACATAGACGAGGCGAACAAGAAGGGCAAGGCCGACGTGCTGCAGCGCGACCCGAACCGCGAGTGGGCGGGAGACATGCCGCGCATCAGGAAGTCGGACGCGAGCAGGCGCACCATGAAGGAGTTCATGGATAGCGACGGCGTGAAGCGCGCGCTCAAGGCTCGCGGCGTGTCGAAGTCCGCCGCGCAGAAGGCGCTCTCCGCAGAGCTGAAAGCGCAGGGTGTCGATCCAAAGAGCTGGCAGCACTTGAGCAAGGCGAACCAGCAGAGCATATTCAAGCGCGCAATAGCTGGGTTGAAGGGCAAGGTGAAGTCCGCGAAGAAGCAAACGCCGCGCAGCGCATCCTCATCGGCGAAGGTGATGGAGGGCAAAGGAATAGCCAAGGCCAACGCCTCGGAGATAGCTGCAATCGCCGATGCGTGCCAAGACGCCGACGTGAAGCGCGCATTCGACGGCGCTCTTGCCGACCTAAAGCTGGACAGCACTACGGCGAAGAACGGGCAGGCGTACTACAGCCCGAGCACGAACGGCATAACGCTCAACATCGAGGACACCGCGAAGGGCTTCGCCTACCGAAAAGACAAGGCACCATACCAGACGTTCTTCCACGAGTACGGGCACTATATCGACCACAGGAACGGGCAGGCGATGCAGTACGCATCAGAAGCTGCAGGACTAGGAACGACGGCGAAGAAGGAGGTGCGCGACACACTCCAATCCATCAAGTCGGCGATGGGGTACAAGAGCATCGCGGAAGCAAAGGAGCACCTGACCCGCGAGATCATCGCGTTATACCGTTCCACACCGGAGCTGATAGGAGGGCTGTCCGACATCATCCACGGGGCTACGAGCGGGACATGCTGCGACTACGCTCTGCCCGCGCACCGCAAGTCCTACTGGAAGGGAAAATGGGACGCGCAGTCGCTGGCGACGGAAACGTTCGCCCACTTCTTCGAGTGCTCTATGGCGAACCCGCAGGCGCTCGAAACGTTGAAGCGATACCTGCCGAAAACTTATGATGTGTTCGTGAACATGATGAAAGGATTCTAAGCATGGACTGGAACGACGAGCAGCTGATCGAGATGTGGGGACGCTACCGCAAGAAGTTCCCAGATTCCGACTGGGGCATGGAGGGCTGCGGAATTACGCCGGATGAGGCGCTTGCGCTCATGGGTAAGAGCATCGAGACCGGCCGCGACTACCTTGAGGAATCGCTACCGGACTACCCAGAAGGAACGCTATACGGAGCATAGACAGAAAAGCGATAGCTTCATGAGCCGCCTTCGGGCGGCTTTTTTCATGCCATTCCGCGAAGCGACACCTTCGGTACCTTCTCCGTATCGCGTGGGACCGCGTAAAAAACCCGCCTGACCCGCGCAGAGAAGCGCGCAACAAAACCCAGGAAAGGAGAAGGGAATGTCCGCAGGAGAGAACGACAACCAGAAGGAACCCCAAGCAACCGTGCCGGCGACCGAGCCCAAGCAGGACGAGGGCGCGCAGACCGGAGACGAGGGGAACCAGAAGCCCGCGACCGAAGGCCAAGGCGGCGGGGATGGGAACGTCGAAGACAAGCACGGCCAGCCCGGCATCAACCGCGAGAAGTACAACCGCGACATGGCGGCGAAGGACAAGGAGATCGCAGAACTCAAGGCGCAGGTCGCGGAGGCGGCCAAGACCGAGGAGGGACGCAAGGCCCTCGAAGAGCGCATCGCCAAGCTCGAAGCCGACCAGAAGAACGAGCGCATCACGCACAAGCTGGAAATGGCCGGGTGCCTCAACCCGAAGGCCGCGAAGGCGCTGCTCGATGACTACGACGGCGACGTGGACAAGGTGAAGGAGGCCTGCCCGTACCTCTTCTCCGATGGCAAAAACAAGCAGACCGGCTCCACGGGCCTCAAGCCCGACGGAGACGCGGAGAAGGCGCTGGACGAAAAGCTCGACCGCGCCTTCGGATTGAAGAAGGAGTAACAAATGCCACTCGGTGCATACGCACAGAAGTTCACGACTCGCCTCGACAAGATCATCGAGCGCGAGACGCTGACCAACGACCTGAACATGAACGGCGACCTGCTCGGCGAGTTCAGCGATGCCGGCGAGATCCAGGTGGCGACCATCGCCATGGACGGCCTCGCCGACTACAGCCGCACCACCGGCTTCGTTGACGGAGAGGTGACCACGGACTGGGAGACCCTCAAGCTCCGCTACGACCGTGGCCGCTCCTTCTCCATCGACGCCATGGACGACGAGGAGCGCGCCGGCATCGTCTCCGCCAACGTCATGGCGGAGTTCGAGCGCACCAAGGTCATCCCCGAGGTGGATGCCGTCCGCTTCGCTACCCTCGCCGCCAACGCAGGCAACACGGTGAAGGCAGACCTCACCACCGCAGACGCCACCTACAAGGCGGTGGCCACCGCAGAGGAGGCCATCGAAGACACGGGTGTGGACCTCTCCACCTGCCTGCTCTACTGCACGTCCTCCGTGAAGCGCCTGCTTCGCGAGAACGTCAAGCAGAACTACCGTCTCGGCCAGGGCGAGAACCCGAACGGCAGGTTCATCACGTGGGACGAGATGAAGATCGTCACCGCCCCCACCGCCCGATTCCAGAGCAAGATCGACCTGCTCGACGGCACCACGTCCGGCGAGGAGGACGGCGGCTTCGCGGCGGCGGAGAACGCGCTGGCCATCAACTTCATGATCGTCCACCCGTCCGCAGCAGCGGCAATCCAGCGCCACAAGAAGCTGCGCTACTTCGCCCCTGACACCAACCAGAAGCGCGACGCGCACCTCTGGCAGTACCGCCTCTTCCACGACCTGCTCGTCTATCCGCAGCAGAAGGACAAGATTTACGCCCATACCGTCGCCGCTACCGTGGCGGAGTAGGAGAGGCCATGTCCTCGCCAAAGGTCACATACGCCTTCTACAGCAACCAGTACGGCGGGACGCTGGACGAGGGCGGCTTCAACGCCGCCCTCCCCCATGCCGTCGCGTTCGTGAGGGACCGCATCTGGCCGAACAAGCCCGCAGAGGCAATCAGGGCGTGGAGCATGGCCGTGTGCGCGGCGTGCGACGTTGACGCATCCTACGGCTTCTCCGGCGGCTCCGGCTCCCTCTCGTCCGTCACGACGGGAACGGTAAGCATGAGCTTCGGGGGCCAGGGCGGCGGCACGTGGGAGGCCGACATGGCACGAGCCGTTGATGGCCGCCTGGCGGGCACCGGCCTGCTCTTCATGGGGCTGGGGTGAGCGCCGTGAGGATTCCGCCCATCCCCGCCTTCATGAGGCAGGAGAGCCTGCGCGTCATCCGGCAGACGGAAGACGGCTTCTCCGACCCCGTGGTGGTCGAGCGTTGCCGCATAGACCGCAGCGCGAGGCTGTCGCCTACCGACTACCAGCTGACCCCCGGATGCTTCGCCCGCGTCTTCATAGACGCGACGGAGTACTCGGGGGACATCGCCGAGGGCGACCTGTTGGAGTTCGACGGGGAGAAGCACGCCGTGGCATCCGTCCAGAGGTGCGACCACCCGGACGGGACACCGCACCACTGGGAAGTCGATGCCCAGTGAGCAAGGCAGCGGCATGCAACATCAAGATCGACCTCTCCGGCATCGAGCGCAGGTTCAGCCCTGAACAACTAAAGGCGAAGCAGGAGGCGTTCGCGTCCCGCGTGGCCTTCGAGATGCGCGACTACGTGCCGGAGGACCAGGGGACGCTCAAGGGCTCCGAGCCTTTGGCGAGCGACTACGCGGATGGAACCATCGAGTGGGATACGCCGTACGCGCAGCGCGTACATGACCTGCCGCAGTCGAGCATCCGCACGACGAAGAACCCCAACGCAAGGTCGCACTGGCCGGAGGCGGCCAAGAGCGAGCGCATGAGCTCGTGGGAGCAGTTCGCCAAGAGCCTCATGGAGGAGAAATGACCGAGATCATAGACATCTGCAGCAAGGCGGTCGAAGCACTCAAGGCCGCAGGAATGGACGGCGTGCTGGGACAGCGCATCGACCGCATGACCGGCAAGGACGGCGTGGTGGTCCGCATGATGCCGCCAAGGACGGTCGCCACGTACTTCGACGGTTCGCGGAGGGTCAACTGCACCCTGCAGGTCATCTCCAAGAACCTCGACCCCATCGTGGCCATGTCGGAGTGCGAGCGCGCGTCCGACATCCTGCGCGCCGCAGACCTGTCGAGCGAAAACGGCTCGTACGAGGTCGCGGCACCTGCGGAGCCCGACGGCGACATCGAGGAGATAACGGTGGGAACCGACAGGCGGCACGTGTGGGCCGCACGCCTAGTCGTGCAGATCATCAGACAGTAACGAAGGAGGCCATAGATGGCAAAGAGCGACCTGGGCTTCGCGCGCAACTACGCGAACGCCCTTGAGATCAGCATCACCCCCGGCGAGGACAAGCCCACGTGGGCGATCCTCTCCCGAGGCATCACGAGCATCACGCCGTCGCCCAACGAGAGCACCGAGGACAAGGACTACTACGACGGATACGGCACGCCCACCACGGACGTGACGAGCACCCAGATTCAGTACGAGGTCGAGGGCGACCGCTGCTACGGCGACCCCGCGCAGGACTTCATCGCATCCTGCGCCCTCCTCACCGGCGAGGGTCGCAAGACGCAGTTCCGCCACACCGCCGCGAACGGCGACATCATCGAGGGCGACTGCACCCTGCTCAACCTCACGCCGAACTCCGGTCAGGGCGAGGCGTCCGCACTCGGCGCGTTCACCTGCACCATCGCGACGGCAGGCTCCCCGAAGTTCACGCCGGGCAACAAGCTCAAGCTGCCGGAGAGCGTCACGGCGGATGGCATCGAGGTGACGGTCGATGCCACCGAGAAGATCGTGGCGTCCGTAACACCGACCGACGCGAACCCGAAGTGCTTCTACGCATCCGGCAACACCGACATCGCCACCGTGGACAGCGACGGCAACGTGAAGGGCGTCGCGCAGGGCGAGACCACCGTCACCGTGCGCGCGGCATCGAAGCCGTCCGTGATGAAGAGCGTGAATGTCACGGTCGGGGCGAAGACGGAGTAAGCGACACGTTTCATAACCTCCGAATCACGGGGGCGCGGGCTAGTGAGCGGCCCGTGCCCCTTTTTTCATGCCTAGCTCACGGGCAGAGAAAGGAACAACGAAATGGAAATCCTTCGACTATCGCGACCGTTCGAGGACGTTTACTTCGAGGACCCGAACGACAATCCCGACACTCCGAGCTTCCGCGTCTACTTCGACGATGACAGCATCGAGACGATGCTCTCGAAGGTCTCGGACGCAATCGACCGCGCGCAGTCAATCCAGCGGAAGCTGAACCAGGCGGAGACCGCAGAGGACCGCGCGGAGCTCATCGAGATGATGGTTCACCTTGAGAAGCGCGTGATCGTCGCCTTCATCGGAACCGATGGATACGACCAGCTGCTCACATGGATGGGCGGCGGCGAGGCCATCGACCCGTCCAAGTACACCAGCATGCTCGGAGAGGTGATGGCCTCGTTCCTCATGATGCTGGGGCGCAAGGCGACGAACGAGCAGCTTCGCAAGTGCGGGCTCTACTACTCGCAGGAGAGCGCGAAGACCAAGGCGTTCCTGCAGGCGCAGCGCGGCAACCAGCCCAAGGCCATCCAGGGCAGCAAGGGGAAGAAGAAGCGCAAGTGAACGCCTGCGACCTCACATCCCGGCGCATAAGGCTCGAAGACGGAGGGAGCGCGACCCCCTACCAGTGGAACGGCGAGGAGGTGCTGGTGCGCGACGACGCCCAGACCGTCCTCAAGTGCATCGCTCTTCTGCAGGACGAGGAGAAGCCAGAGGATGAGAAGGCCGCAGAGTTCATCCCCATGTTCTTCGCTGATGTTCGCGAGGCGTTCCTCGCTTGCGACTACGACCCGCGCGAGTTCGGCAGGCTCATCGAGTCCGCCGTCTGGGATGTCTGCGGCATCGACCTCAAGGGCGACAAGCCGCACGAGGACCCGCTCTGGGACCCGGTTGAGGACGCGGCGTACATCCGCATCAGCTTCCGCGCGGAGTACGGAATCGACTGGGACGAGGTGCGCGACAAGATCGGCTTCGCGGAGTTCATAGCCCTCGTCGGCGGCTGCTCCATGGACACGCCGCTCGGAAGGGCAATCTACTACCGGAATCCGAAGACGAGGCCGAAACCCGCGAAGAAGAACGCGAACAAGAAGGAAATAGAGGAGTGGGAGCGCCTGCATAGGGCGTACGCACTCGGAAAACGCCGTAGCTCACACGGCACGAACGAAGGGAATGACGCGGCGATGCGCGATGCGTTCGCCGCCCTCAAGCGTGCAGCGAGGTGAGCATGGACGGCTCCGTAGTCATCGAAGCCATACTCGACACAAGCAAGGTCGAGAAGGGCGTCAAAGACGTAAACAGCAGCCTGAACGGCGTAAGCTGGAAAGGCATCACAGAGGGGGACAAGGCGGCGCAGAAGCTGTCTGGTTCCCTCAAGTCGGCGGGCACGGCCGCCACGGTCGGCCTCACCGCGCCGATAGTGGCGGCGGGCACCGCCGTGTTCACGACGGCATCTAGCTACGAGCAGGCGACCGCCCGCATCCAGTCCGCACTCGGCCTCACCGCCGAGGAGGCGGAGCATCTGGGCGATGTCGGCGAGGGAATCTACGAGAACGGCTTCGGCCAGTCTCTCGACCTCGTGTCCGACGCCCTCATCACGGTGCGCCAGAACCTCGGCGACCTCAACGACCAAGACCTCGAATACGTGACGCAGGCCGCGCTCACGCTCTCCGACACCCTCGGCATGGACGTGGGCGAGAGCGTGCGCGGCGTGAACGCCCTCATGGACGGCTTCGGCATGTCCGCGCAGGACGCCATGGACCTGTTCGTGGCGGGAGCGCAGGACGGCCTCAACTACACCGACGAGCTCGGAGACAACCTCGCGGAATACGGCCCGCGCTTCGCGCAGATGGGCTTCTCCGCGCAGGAGTACTTCTCCATCCTCAAGGCAGGCACCGAGAGCGGGGCCTACAACCTCGACAAGGTGAACGACTTCTTGAACGAGTTCCAGACCTCGCTAGTCGACGGCCGCATGGACGAGAGCATCGGTCGCTTCTCCGAGTCCACGCAACAGCTGTTCGAGGCGTGGAAGACCGGGGGCGCGACCGGGCAGCAGGTGTTCGAGGCGGTGCTCGGCGAGCTTGCCAAGATGCCGGACGGCTACGAGAAGGCCAACCTGGCATCCACCCTGTGGTCGAGCCTGGGCGAGGACAACGCCATGGGCATGATCACGAGCCTCGCCGGCGTGGAGAACAAGTACGGAGACGTGGCAGGGGCGGCAGGAGCGGCCGCAGACGCGGCGTCCGACAGCTTCGCGGGCAAGATGCAGTCCGCCATGCGCGAGCTGCAGGGCGCTATCGAACCCCTCGGCGAGCCGCTGCTCAACATCGCCACCAACGTCGCGGGCGTCGTCCAGTCGTTCGGCGAGTGGTTCGCGGGCATCGGGGAGGGCGGCCAGATGGCCGTGCTCGCCATCGCGGGCATCCTCGCCGCCATAGGCCCCGTGCTGTCCATAGCGGGAAACCTCGTGGCGGTCATCCCCGCCATCACCGCCGCCTTGAGCGGCGCGGGCGGTGCTGCCGGCCTGTTCGGAGGCGCGCTCACCGCGCTCACTGGACCGGTGGGGATCGTGATAGGTGTCATCGCCGGCCTCGTCGCGGCGATCACCTACCTCTGGAACACGAACGAGGGATTCCGCACGGCTGTCACGGAGGCGTGGAACGCCATCTGGGGGACCATACAGGGCATCATCGCGCAGCTGCAGCCCTACGTGCAGCAGGCGTGGGCGGCAATCTCCAACGCCGTCACGCAGGCGATGAACGTCATCATGCCTATCGTGAGCGCAGGCTTCCAGTTCATCATCGCGGTCGCCGTCCCGATCCTGCAGCAGCTCCTGCAGAACGTGGCGAACGTGTTCCAGGTCATCCTCTCGACCATCACCGGCGTGATGAACGGAGTCGCACAGATAATTCAGGGCGCGTGGACTCTCATCCAGGGCATCTTCCAGACCGTGCTCGGTCTCATCAACGGCATCGTGACGGGCGACTTCTCGCAGATGCAGACAGGAATCCGGGGCATCATGTCCGGCATCACCGGCATCATCTCCGGCGCGTGGAACACGGTGGTCAGCGTCGTGGGCGGTGCCATCAACCTGGTGAAGACCACGATTCAGAACGGATTCAACGCCGCCCTCTCCGTGGTTCAGGGCATCTTCTCGGGCATCGAGTCCGCCGTGAGCAACGCGATGAACGGCGCGAAGAACGTCGTGTCCGACGTGATCGGAGCCATCAAGGGGTTCTTCAACTTCCGCATCTCGTGGCCGCACATCCCGCTGCCGCACATCCACTACGACCTCATCGAGGTGCCGCTGCTCGGGCAGATTCCGAACCCCGCGACCCTCTCTATCAGCTGGTACGCGAAGGGCGGCGTGTTCAACGGCCCGAGCGTCATCGGCGTCGGAGAGGCCGGCCCCGAGGGCGTCGTTCCGTTCAACAAGCGCGGCGCTGCGCCGCTTGCCGAGGGCATCATGGAGCAGCTTGAGCGGATGGGAGGCATCGGGCGCGGCGGCGACACCAACGTGACAATCAACGTGTACGCGACCGTGCGCGAGGAGGCGGACATCAAGAAGCTGTCGCGCGAAATCGCAAAGGAGATCAGGCGCACCGAGATGAGACAGGGGGCATTCGCGTGATATACAACGGATTCGACTTCTCCCCCTGGTTCAAGACCAAGCTCATCACGCGCTCCCTGCTCCCCGAGTACGAGGTCGAGACGCAGAACGTGCCGTACCGACCCGGCGAGCGGTTCATGCGGGCGAAGATGAGCCCCCTTCCCATCACGGTGCGCGCAGAGTGGCGGGCGCGTCCTTCCGACGACATGGCGGTGCTCCGCCGCACGATGGCGGCGAGGCTTCTGTGCCTCAAGGAGGCCCCGCTCTACCTCGATGACGAGCGCCATCTGGGCATCTACTACATGGCGGTGCTGACCTCGCCGAAGGAGCTGGACAACCTCTGGCACACCGGCTCCGCAGAGCTTGAGTTCACCGCATACGACCCAATCGCATACGGAGCGCACCACAAGGGCAGCGTCGGCTACAACACATCGCTGGCCGTGGGAGGCTCCTACGAGACGAGGCCGGTCATTACGTGCAAGCCCGGCGGTTCCGTTAGCTACCTCAAGCTCACGAACATGGACACGGGCGAGGCCGTCCAGATCAACGCGTCGCTCACCTCCTCCTCCGCCGTGGTCATCGACATGGGCGAGGAGCAGGTGACCGTCAACGGGCAGAACCAGGCGGTCACATACGATAGCGACTACTTCGCGCTGCAGCCGGGCCGCAACAGCCTGCGGCTGTCCAGTGGCACGGGAACCATAGAGTGGGATGAGAGGCACGTCGGCTGATGAGGCTTTGGGTCACAGACAGATGGGAGGTCTTCAAAGGCCCCATCAAGACGCTCTTCGAGTGCATCGACACGCGAGAGGTGAACGGCGAGAACAGCCTGTCCATCACGTGCCTCGCCGTCCTTGAGAAGGGCGACCGCATCGTATGGCAGGACAAGAAGGGGCGCTGGCGCGAGAACATCGTGGACGGCGTGACCGAGCAGCGCGCGAGCGCGGGAATCGTCTACACCTACTACTGCCCGAGTTCGGCGCAGGTCGAGCTGTCGGGCGACTACCTCGAAGACAAGAGGCCGCTGAACACGACGGCGAGCGTCGCCATGTCCAGCGCCCTGTCCGCAAGTCGCTGGACCGTGGGGACGGTGGCCGACCTCGGGCAGAACGGCACGAACTTCTACCACACGAACGCATGGGCGGCCATCCACGATGTCGCAGACACGTGGGGCGGCGAGCTTGAGTTCGAGATCGCGGTCTCGGGCAGCAAGGTCACCGCCCGACGTGTGCATCTGCGCGAGCGCGTGGGCACCGACACCGGCAAGCGGTTCACATACACCAAGGACCTCGTGAGCGTCACGCGCGAGGTTGACGAGGGCAACGTCTGCACCGCACTCTACGGGTACGGCAAGGCACCGGAGAACACCGACGACGAGGGCAACCTCACGGGCGGCTACGAGCGCAAGCTCACCTTCGGCGATGTCAACGGCGGGCAGAACTGGGTCGGCGATACCGACGCCCTCGCACGCTGGGGACGGCCCGACGGGAACGGCGGCAAGGCGCATGTCTTCGGCGACGTTGAGTTCGAGGACTGCGAGGACCAGAGCGAGCTTCTTGCCCTCACGAAGGAAGAGCTCAAGAGCCGATGCACGCCGACGGTCTCCTACGAGGTCGACGCCATCTCGCTCGCGAGGGCGGGAGAGGGCTTCGAGGGAGCCGACGAGGGCGATACCGTCACGATCATCGACAAGGTGTACGACCCTCCCCTGCGCGTCCAGGCGCGCATCACCAAGGTGGAGGAAGACCAGCTCGTTGAGGGCAAGGCCACCTACACCATCGGCAACTTCCAGACGGTCGGGGAAATCCTCGCCGCGCAGAAGTCGAACATCTCGAAGGCAACCTCGAACCTCAAGCAGACCATCACCAACGCGGTGAACGCATCGAACAGCGCAGCGTCGCAGTACACCGACGACGGGATGCTCGACCTTGAGGAGGTCTTGAAGCTCTACACCAACACGACGGTCGAGCAGAGCGAGGAAACGCTGAAAGCCATAGACGAGGCGAACAAGCAGTACCTTGAAGCCATCACCGACGCCCTCGATGCATCGCTCGACGCCGCCACGAACGCAATCGACGCGCTTGAGGCGAACCTCGCGAAGGTGCCGGATGACATCCGCGACCAGATCGTGGACATGCTCAACTCCGAGCTCAACACGACGGGCGGATGGGTGTACGAGGAACCCGGCCAAGGCATCATGGTCTACGATCGGAAGCCGCCGAACGCCACAAAGTGCGTGAAGGTCGGCGGAGGCGTCATCGGCGTCGCCAACAGCAAGAACTCCGCAGGGAACTGGGTGTTCCAGACCGCCATCGACGGCGACGGCATCGTGGCGAACAGGCTCGTGGGCAGAGTGGTCATCGGCGACAACAGCTACCTCGACCTCGACAGCGGCACGGTATACCTGCGCAGCGGCAACATCCTCATCACCGACAACAACGGGAACAAGGTCTACATCAACGCCACCAACGGCTTCCAGATTCGCGACAGTGCCAACCGCATCATCGCCGGCACCGTCATCATGAGCGACGGAACGGCCATGTTCCGCTGCAACATGGTGGGAACGTCCTCGACTAACTACATCACCACCGGAACGACAGTGAGCGGAAACCCGGGCGCTTCGTTCATCAGAAACGGAGTGAACTACTTCGAGATCGAGTCGCTTCGAGCCGTCGATGACTCAACGAACGCGACCACGGCATGCGGCATGTCGGTGCTTGACTACGGATTCATCGACGCATCCAGGTACTATCGCCATCTACGTCTCGTTCCCCCGGTCTACAAGGGATTCATGAGCCAACCTCCGCAGATGCTCTATATGAAAGCGAGCGGTTCGAGTGGAGGCGGCAGCCCGTTCGTCGAGCTGCAGAACAGCGAC
Source organism: Collinsella aerofaciens (assembly GCA_048532905.1). Lineage (GTDB taxonomy): Bacteria > Actinomycetota > Coriobacteriia > Coriobacteriales > Coriobacteriaceae > Collinsella > Collinsella aerofaciens_CB. The sequence continues at coordinate 55,652 of DBGFTB010000050.1, read as the reverse complement.
GATGACCGCATCTACATCGACGACGACCGACTCGACATCGACAGCACGGGGACCGCCCGCATCAGAGCTCCGAGGTTCGCAGTCGGTACCGACCCGAACGCCGGAGGAACCTACGGCATAACTGGAACCAGAAACGTGGTTCTAAGCATAACGGACCAAGGAGGCGGAAGCATTAGCTGGAGATACGGAACGGCAACGTTCATAAACGGAATATGCACAGGCTGGCCTACGTAGGAAGGATAAGAGGTGGATTACAAGGAGCCTAAAATCACGCCAGAGCCGACGTACGCAGAACAGCCCGAGGCTCAAGAGGGACGCATCACCATCAAAACGCAGATAAGCGATGAGGCATTAACCAACGCACTCGCCTCAATGGCATCGGCTATGGCATGTCTTGTTGACGATGAAAATGCAGCAGAGCTAACTGCTGCAGCAGCGACCCTCATGGAAGGAGGAAACGATGGCGACGCATGAGCTCACGCTCGACGTTGACAAGTCGGCCGCGCTCGCAGCCGAGATCATCACCGCCCGCACGGGAGACAGCGGCACGGTCATCAAGGCGAGCCTGCTGAAAGACGGGGCGGCCCTAACGGGGGCGACGAACGCGCGGTTCATCGCGCTCAAGCCTGACCGCACCTACGCAGACCAATCGGCGAGCGTTTCCGGCAGCACCGTGACCGTTACGCTCGACCCGAAGTTCCTGACCGCGAAGGGCGTCATCAAGACGGCCTACTTCCGCGTCACCGTCGGGGGCAAGGTCGAGACCACGCCGGACATCTGGATACACGTGCTGCCGGACGCGGAGTCGCAGGCGGACGCGCCGACCGATGCCTACATCTCCGAGGTGGAAGCCCTCATCTCGCAGCTCAACAGCATCAAGTCGCAGATGCAGACCGCGACCAGCTCCGCGAACACGGCGGCGGGAAAGGCGAACAGCGCGGCCGACGATGCAACAGAGGCGGCAAACGCGGCGAACACCGCAGCAGGAGCCGCGAACACGGCGGCGGGAGCAGCTAACACTGCCACCGGCGCGGCGAACACGGCAGCGAGCGCGGCGAACGACGCAGCAGACGATGCCGCCGAGGCGGCGGAGGAGGCACGCGCGGCGGCGGGGATGGTCTCGGGAGACAAGACCATCTTCCTGGAATACGAGACCGTTGGAGACGTCAGCTATCTGACGCTCACCGACAAAGGAGAGGGCTAAGACATGGCAAGCAAGACCCACATCATGAGCGACGAGACCGGGCAGCGCATCGCGGCCGCGCTTGAGGCCATGGCGCGCGGGACGCTGCTCACCTACGACGACGAGGCCGGCGAGTACGTCGGAATCGACAAGTGGCTGCGCTCCATGCGAGACGGCCGCATCTACTCCATCAAGGTGCCGACCGGCAGCGCGGTCGCATGCGTTAAGGCGGACGCAAACGCGGGCGTGGCGGTGCCGACCCCTGGCACGAACTCCGCCGCGTCCATCGACCCGTATCCCGCGCTTGCGCCCTTCTTCCACATCGACGTGAACGCGACCGTGGATGCCGATGGCGTGCCGCACGTCACCGCCATGAGCGGCGACGGCATGTTCGCGCGCACCGGCGGTAACGGCAACGTCTGGGCGCTCGCCCCCGTGCTCTTCTGGAAGGTCGCGGACGATGATGACGGCGCGTACACCGTCATCTCAATCTCCGACACGCAGCTCCCCGGCTTCTCCCCGCAGCCTGGTGCCATGCTCCCCGACGGGAGCCTGCGCCCCTGCATGCTCTACGCGAAGTACGCCCTATCGACCTACGACGGGGAGGCGGCGAGCGTTTCCGGGGCACAGCCGCGCACGCGCGACGTTTCGCACAACTCGCTCATCACCATCTGCAAGACCGCTACCACGGGCTACAGCGGGCGCACCATCGCGGACGACTGGTACCTCAAGGTCATGTTCCTGATGAAGTACGCGACCAAGAACAGCCAGAGCGTGTTCCAGGGATGCACGAGCTACAACGTCATCAAGCCCGTGACCGTCGCCGCTAGCAACCAGAGCCACGTCATCGTCGCGAAGAACGCGGGCTACGTGGCGGGCAGCGCGGTCATGATCGGCACGCAGAACACGGATAGAGGCAACGCGGCCGCGCACGACGTTCTGGACTACGGAGTCATCAAGCGCATCGAGAGCTACGACTCGGACAACGACAAGCTCGTGCTCGACCGAGCGGCCACCACGGCGGTGAACAACTACGTCATCACCGCACCGTGGCCGACCGGATGCTGCGACGGAGTTCAGGGCGACGGCTCCCCGACCTCCTGCACCAACGGCAAGGAGCCGTTCGTCCTGCAGGGCATCGAGACCGCCATGGGCATGTACGAGGTAATGAGCGGCGTCGCCCTCAAGTACGACGGCTCCGCATGCAACGTCATGGTGCTCCACGACACTAAGAAGGAGGCGTCAAGCATCAGCTCCGACTACGTGGACAGCGGCGTGGACCTCCCCACCGCCGCGTCGGATAGCTGGAAGTACCCGACGCGGCTCTCGAACGCGGAGGGCATGCTCGTCGGAACGGGCACGGGCGCGTCCTCCACGACCGGCATGTGCGACGGCACGTACACGCACGCCCAGACAACCAACGCGGAGCGAGAGTTCCGCGCTCTGGGCGTCTTGATCAACGGCTCGGTTGCGGGCTTGTGGTACGTCGGCGACGACGCCCTGTCGCACGCCTGGTGGAACATCGGGTCGCGCCTCTCTGGCACTGGTCGCTCAAGGGGGTGAATCGCCGCAAGGCGAGAGGGGGCGAAGCCCCCTCTTAAAGGGTATAATCACGCCCAGGGATTCGCGGCGACGGCTCCCGATCTGGTTGACATGCGCCTCGCTCTCATTACGCCGCGTCTACCCGCGCCCTCCGCTTGCGGACGGCAGCGGGCACGCCTCGTCAACCGACGAAAATGGCCACGACCACTGGGCTGGTAGCGCAAGCGAACGCTCGGACGGCAACCAGAGAGGTACACGGTCGGAATGAAGACGTATTGCAGGGGCCTCACGATAGACCGCGCCATCGTGGAGGAGGCGTACCACGAATGGCGCGAGGCTCCTGCCGGCAAGAAGAACGCGTGGCGCATCGCCCACGAGTACGGGAGCCTGGACAACCTCATAGACGAGGTGACCCGCGAGATCGCGGAGAGGAGTCTCAAGTTCGAGCCCATCCATCGATACGACCACATCGAGCCGACGAACGGCAAAGTCCGCACCATCGGTGTCTCGTCGGTCAAGCAGCAGCTGGTCGATTACGTCGTGGTCCACTGCTGCGCCGACTTCCTCAACGCGAGGGTCGGCCACTACCATGCATCGAGCGTCAAGGGCAAGGGCGCTACCTTCACCATGCGCACCATCCGCAGATGGGTGACAGGGGGGGGTCCGCGCTTCTTTGTCAAAATGGACGTTCGGAAGTGCTACCCTTCGACCGAGCACGGCATCGTTCTCGGAATCTTCCGCAAGTACGTCGCGTCGGCTGACGTTCTCTACTGCATCGAGTCCCTACTCGCCACCTACACGGGCGGCGGCCTTGAAATCGGGAGCTACTTCTCGCTCCGCGCCGAACAGCTCGTCCTATCGTTCGCATACCACCACGTCGAAAGCCTGCACAAGGAAAGGCGTGGAAAGAAACGGGCGCTGGTTGCGCATCAGCTCTGGTACATGGACGATGTGCTTCTGATGTCCAACGACAAGCGCGACCTCAAGGCTGCGGCGCGCTCCCTTGAGAAGTACATGCGCGAGGAGCTGCACCTTGAGCTCAAGCCGTGGAAGATATGCCGCGTCGGAGAGGACGAGCCCATCGACATGGCGGGCTACGTCGTGAGGCCGTCGCACGTCGAGGTGCGCGCCGGCACGTTCCTGCGCGGCATGCGCGCGTTCCGGAGGTTCGACAGGAAGCCGTGCCTGCGCAGGGCGCGCCGCGTCACGAGCTACATGGGCTACTTCAAGCACGCGGACTGCGACGACCTCATCGCGAGAAACGACATGCACGCTACGATGCGAGCCGCAAGGCGATACGTATCGAGGAGCGCGCATGCAGGAAACAGTTTCGGCGACACCGCTCGACGCCGTTAAGATCGAGCAGCGCCCAGACGGGCAGGCGGACGTTTGGCTCCGCAAGAACATCACCAAGGAGACGATCGAGGACGAGGCCTCCGGCGAGCAGCGCGAGCAGTGGGTCGCCGACGAGGTGCATCTCGTCAAGGCCATCACGCAGGAGGAGGCGGAGGCTTCCTTCGATGAGCTGTGGGACGAGGCGGAGGCGGCGGAGACCCCGCAGGACGAGCGCATCAAGGCGTTGGAGACCATCGCCAAGACGTTCAGCGCCGCAGCGCCGCAGCTCGCGCAGCTTCGCACGGCCGCGACGCTCTCCATCCAGACCATGGCGATCAACCTGACAGACGAGCAGGCTATCAGCGTTTCAAGCCTCATCCCGCCCTTCGAGATCGGGAAGAGCTACATCCAAGGCGAACTGCTCTCGTACGACGGCGACATCTATCGCGTGGCGCAGGCGCACACATCGCAGGAGCAGTGGAAGCCGGGAGCCGGAACCGAGAGCCTGTACACGAAAATCACGCTCGCCGGCGACAGCATCCCCGTCTGGCAACAGCCGACCGGAGCGCACGATGCGTACAACACTGGAGACCAAGTACATTACCCGGACGAATCCGGTCCCATCTACACATCGAAGATAGACGGAAACACGTGGTCGCCGGATTCCTACCCAGCCGGGTGGGAGCTAGCGGAGTAGCCCACCGAGCGCCCCCACGGGGGCGCTTTTTTCATATGGCGACACCTCCGAGATGATGCCCGCAGGAATACGGACCGAAGGAGATGACCCATGGACCCGTTTCTCTCGCAGATCGCCGTCACGGCAATCACATCCGCAGTGAGCATCGCAGTCGGATGGGCGATGGGCGGAATCAAGGGCGCAGCGAAGGAGCGCGCCCAAGCCAAGGCGGAATCGGACAAAGCCCGCGAGGAGACCCGCAAGGAGGCGGCGAAAGACCGCGAAACGACGCGGCAAATCCTCAAGACGCTGCTCTACTGCCGGCTCGCCGACATGCACCGCCGATACGTCGTTGACGGCACTCCCTGCACGCCTGCCGACAAGCAGGAGGCGGAGGAGGTCTTCCGCGAGTACCACGACGTGCTCGGAGGTAACGGCTCCGGCACCGCCCTCTACAAGGAGATCATGGCCGCTCACGTGGCCTAAGAAAGGAGCAAGAAATGACCGAAATCCAAGCAATCGCAGCGGTTGTCCTCTCCGTCGCCGTGCCGTTCATCGTGCAGGCGATCAAGACCGAGGCACTGACCGGCAACGCCGCGCGAGTCATCGCGCTCGCCGCATCCGTCATCGCCGGCGTCGTCACCGCGCTCGTCGGCGGCGTCCCCGCAGACCCGGCAGGATGGGTGACGTGCATCTTCGCCCTCATCGGCGGCGTGCAGACCGCCTACACGCTCTTCAAGGGCGTGGGCATCACCTCCAAGTGGCTCGACGCCCTCCTCGCCCTCGGCAACGTCGGAGGCGAGGATGAGCAGGATTAAGCTCGCCACATCGCTCCTCACGACGTGCCTGTGGGGGCTTCTCATGTTCGAGCATGCCGGCCAGGACGCGCAGGCGCTCGCGGAGGCGCGCGAGCAGGGGCGCGAGGAAGCCATGGCACCGGTTCTCGACCGCCCCATACCGGAGGGCAACTGGATGCCGCTGTGGCTGCAGACCGACCCGCAGTGGGCGGACGTGCCGTACGCTGGCTCAACCGTCGGCGAGGCAGGCTGCGGCCTCGTGTGCGCGTCCATGGCCATCAAGTACATGACCCTGCAGGACGTGACGCCGCTCATGCTCGCCGATGCCGTCGGCGACTCGTGCCTCACGGCTGGGGTCAACGACCCCGGGAAGTTCTGCGCGTGGATAGCGGAGCACTACCCGGAGTACGGCATCGAGTTCTCCGAAATCTCCTACCAGCTCGACCCCGTTCTCGATGCGGTCGATGACGGATGGCTCGCCTTCGCGGGCATGAGCGGCGCGCTCGGGGACGAGGCGTACGAGGGCCACGTCGTGCTGATATGGCTCTCCGAAGACGGCTCCTACTGGGTCAGAGACCCGGCGAGCGGCGAGAGCTCGCAGCGCGCGTGGACGCGCGACGAGCTCGCCGGAATCGACTGGAAGTACTTCTACACGATCAAAGGAGGGTTCTATGGCGCTTAACGGCATAGACATCTCGAACTGGCAGGCGGGCATCGACCTCGCGGCCGTTCCCTGCGACTTCGCCATCTGCAAGGCGACGCAGGGCACTACCTACACATCCCCAGACTGCGCTAGGCAGGTCGAGCTCGCGCGCTCCGTCGGCAAGCTCTTCGGCGTATACCACTACGTAGCGGGAGGCAACGCGCAGGCGGAGGCCGACTTCTTCGTTGACAGCGTGCTGAACTGGATGGGCAAGGGCACGCTCTGCGTGGACTGGGAGCAGAACCAGAACGCGGCGTGGGGGGACCTCTCCTACCTCGACGCGGTGTGCCGCCGCATCGTTGAGCGCACAGGAATCATCCCGCTCATCTACGCCTCGAAGGCCGTGTTCCCGTGGGACAACGCGAAGCTGCTCAACGCCGGGACATGGGTGGCCCAGTATGCCGACAACGACGCCACGGGTTACCAGGACTCCCCGTGGAACGAGGGCGCTTACTCCTGCTCGATGCGCCAGTACACCTCCAACGGCAGGATCGCCGGCTATGGCGGCCCGCTCGACCTGAACAAGTTCTACGGCGACCGCAGCGCGTGGCAGGCATACGCGTGCCCCGACGGGGCGGAGCCCGAACCCGCCCCGGAGCCTGTCGAGCCTGACACCTCCACGGCACCCGCAGGCCGCACCATCGACCTCATCGCATACATCGCCGAGCACGGGCTCAACGACCAGGCTCGCCGAGATTACTGCGGCTCGCGGTATGATGAGGTCCAGAGCATGATCAACCACATCCACGATGCCTCTGCCGACGAACTCGCCGACGAGGTATGGGAGGGAGTGTACGGAAACGACCCTCTGCGCTCGACCGTGCTCGACATCTGCGGCCGCGCCGAAGAGGTCCGCGCCGTCGTGAACGGGGGAGGTTCGGGAGACAGCACGGTATACACCGTGGTTGCCGGCGACACGCTATCGGCCATCGCGGCGCACTATGGCGTGACCGTCGATGCCATAGTGGCAGCGAACGGAATCCAAAACCCGAACCTCATCTACACCGGGCAGCGCCTGTCAATCCCGATCGGCGGCACGGTATCGACAAAGCACACGTACACGGTGCAGAGCGGCGACACCCTCTCGGGCATCGCCGCGAAGTTCGGCACGACCTATCAGGAAATCGCGGCGGCGAACGGAATCGCAGACCCCAATCGCATCTACCCGGGCCAACAGCTCGTGATAGGATAGTCATAGCGCCACATCGGTGACCAGGAGCGCGAAGCCCCTGCGTATGCCGTAAGCGTAGGTGTTCGTGCTAACTCGCACGTACCCCGCCATTTTGGTTGAGAAAGCTCCCGAGAATGGGAGCTTTTTTGTTTTGAGTCCCTTACAAACAAATACGGCGAAGGAGGAGGGATTCGAGCCCGCCCCTCACCAAAAACATGTACGTCACCCTCCAAAACCGACAATTTTCGACATCTTTGGAGGCTGACGTACACGTTTGGATCGGGCTCGTGGGAGCGACGCTACTCGATAAGCGTCTCTTCGCCTTGTACGCTCTTCCAGTTGCGGATAAGTGCCTTGCGCAGTTCATTTTGCTTTCGTTGGTACTCGGTATCGGTGCATCGAGGCATGCCGAGTGCTTCGCGAATGTTGTTCATGGCGCGGTGAAAGGCAAGCTGGCTGCCGAACTGAGCCGAAGTGAGCGTAATGATTCGATATCCCATTTGGGCGAGAACGGCCTCTCGTTCCGCATCTGCTCCCTTGCGCTCGAACTCATCGTGAAAGCCGCCCTTATATTCAATACCGAGCTCCCTACGCTTATAGGTAACAAGCGTGTCGATTTTGAGCGTTCGAGCTTTGGCGCAGTGCCAAAGACGTTGAGGGATTTCAAGCGGTTTGTTGAGCTCGATGCCTCGAATGCCAACACCGCCTTCGCTTGTTGGGAGCGAGAGGGCGATTGCCGAAGCGGTCTCCATAGGCGAGGCAGAATGGTCGTAGATATGTCTGAGTGCGAGTCGCGCGCGTGTGGCACCGGGTTTGCCGGGGTGCATATCGAGCAGCTCGGCAATTTGTTCCTTGGACGCGGTGGCTGGTTGCTCGGTATAAGGGTCGGCGGGATTGAGCCCCATGCGATAATCGCCGCAAACTTCATAGCCGTATTCGAGATATTCGATCCTATCCATCCACTCGGCAGCGAGCACGAAGGTGAAGGCTTCGTCGGTGATGAAGATTCCGGGCGTCAACTCGTCAATATGCTCGTAGGGAAGATTTTGTCCAAGAATGTGGCAGATGACGCCTTTGGTTCGAATTCGCTCGAATTCGAATACAACCGAGATGTCGATAGTCTTGAGCATATCGGGCGGAATGCCGCAGTCGGTAAGGGCCTGTCGTATGCGCGCAACGCGTTGCTGGGTGGAGATGCCTCGTGCGCCTATCTGGTAGTCGCGTTGTGCGAGAGGCTGCACCAAATTCTGGGGTGCATGATGGACAAGCCATGCGGTTTTATGCGAAATGAGAACAGGGGTATCCATTGAGGGCCTCTCGCTCTGAGCCGGTATCCAACTCTTATGTCCGTTGAAGTGGGGAAATATACCGGATGTGAGTAAATCAACTCACTCATGCTGTGAGTTCAATCCAAACATGTACGTCAGCCTCCAAAAATGTCGAAAAAAGTCGTTTTTGGAGGGCGACGTACATGTTTTGGACCCCCGACATCCCAGCAACGCCACGCCCGCATCCAGTCCCGACCGTTTACCGAGCAATAGGGTCGCAATCGGCGCCGAACATGTACTATGTACGGGCATTGTCTAAACCAGCAACCCAAAGGACCCCATCTTGCCCGTCGTCGCCGCTATGACCGTTACCACACACGCCTCGGATGCCATGGTCGCTATTCCGTTTTGGCTCGAGATGTTCGCTGTTGTCGCTGCATCGATCTCGGGTGTGCTGGTTGCGCGTGAGCACAAGCTCGACCTGGTGGGCGCGGTCGCGCTCGCGGTAGTCTGCGGTCTGGGCGGAGGTCTCTTGCGCGACATGACGCTGCAGGTGGGCAACGTCTACATCCTCAACCAGCCGATGGCGCTCCCGCTTTCCATTGCCACGGCAGCCATCATCTATATCTTCCCGGCTATCGTTGACAAGCCCGAAAAACTCATTCCCCTGCTCGACATCATCTCGGTCGGCATCTATGCCGCCACCGGAGCGGACAAGGCGCTTGTCTACGGCTTTGCGCCGGCGGTGTGCATCATGATGGGCTTTTTTACCGCGGTGGGCGGCGGCATGTTGCGCGACGGTTTTATGGGCGTGGTTCCGGGCATTTTCCAACGCACTAACTTTTATGCCATCGCCGCCATCGCCGGATCGACAAGCTATGTGTGTCTCGTTATGAGCGGCATCATGAGCAATGTCGCCGCGCTGGTCGTATGCGTTGTCGTGACCATGGGCCTGCGCTGGCTCTCACTGCGCTTTGACATCAAAAGCCCCACCGAAGAAGATATCGCGCGCTTCTTGCACCGTAAAAAGTAGACAGCACGGCACGACCCTTCGAAATGCAACCGAGAGGTTCTTTTAGAGCGCCCGCACGTTGGGTACCCTGTTAGGTATATGCCGAACACCTAACAAAAGGATCAACCATGGCTTTCAATCAAACCGCGGCGGCGCCGTCACACAAGATGCGTCGCTGCCTGCTTATGGCATTCGCGCTCATCGCGCTGGCGATCACCGCGCTTCCCACGGCGTCGTTCGCCGGCACGGACACCGCAGGCAACGTACTTGCGACCGACAATGACGCCAATCCGTCCGGCGTCGAGGGTGACCTGTACTGGGCCGGTCAGGCCCTCAACTTGGATGATGCGTCCATCGACCACGATATCATCGCTGCGGGCGATACCCTCTCAATTCGCGACTGCACGGTGGGCGGCGCCGTTCGTCTTGCGGCGCGCACGATTGATATCGCCCAGACCACGGTTGATGGCAGCGTGACCGTCGCTGGCCAGCACGTTGTTCTCAACGCCGGCAGCACCGCCAACTGTTTTTACGCGATAGGCGAGACGGTTGCCCTGCGCGGCTCTACCAAGTCGGCAGCGCTTGCGGGCGATACGGTGACTATCGATGGCACCGTCGAGGGCGATGTTGAGGTTTGGGCCGACAAGCTCATCCTGGGCAAGAACGCCCACATCACCGGCACCGTGAACGCGCACGTCTCCGAGGACCCCGAGCGTGCCGCAGGAGCCGAGGTAGGCGCGCTCAAGATCGACCGCACCGAGAACGAGGATACTTCCACCGTTAACGATGTCATCGGCGGTATCGTCGCCGCGGCGCTTTCCACCTGCTTTGTCGCCCTGCTACTCGAGCTCGTCTTTCCGCGCGCGACCGCCAGCGCCGCCGGCATGCTCCACCAGCGCCCCACGCCCCTGTGGGTGAGCGGTCTTCTGGGTACGATTGCTATAGCCCCCGCCGTCCTACTGCTGATTATCTCCATCGCTGGTCTGTCGCTTGCCGGAGCCCTCTTGTGCGGCGCTATCGGCATCGCACTGGTGTCGAGCGCCTTTGCGGGATGTGCGATCGCCCGCATGGTCGGACATAGTCAGAACCGCTACGCCATGGCGGCCGTGGGCGGCATCGCCGCGGGCGCGCTTACGGCAATCCCCCTCGTAGGCGATTTCATCAGCGGCGTGGCCTTTGTCTTTATGCTCGGCTACATCATCCAAATCATCTGGCGCAACGCCCACCTTAAGCCGCAGCAGCCGGCTAACACGCCAGAACTCCCCACCGCTTAGCCGCCAACCACCATAAAGGGGCCAGGCACCTTTGTGGTGATGCAGACCAGCTCAGTCCCTGTGCACAAAAAGGGCGCCGACCATCACGGTCGACGCCCTTTCTTGTTAGACGCTATAAAGACCAGCGCTTATTTGTTGACCTGACCGGCGCGGACGGCGGCCTTCTTGCGGTCGGTGGCGTTGAGCAGACGCTTGCGCAGACGAATGTTCTTGGGAGTAATCTCGACCAGCTCGTCGTCGGCGATATACTCCAGCGCCTCCTCCAGCGAGAAGGTGCGGGGCGGCACCAGCTGGACGGAGATATCGGAGGTCGAGGAACGCTGGTTGCCCAGGTTCTTGGTACGGGCGATGTTGACGACCATGTCGCCGGCCTTGCTGCGCTCGCCCACGATCATGCCCTCATAGCACTCGGTGCCCGGCTCAACGAACAGCTGACCGCGCTCCTGCAGCGTGCCCAGAGCGTAGGCAACGGCCTTCTCGGTAGTCATGGAGATCATGGCGCCGTTCTGACGGTTGCCGATCTCACCGGCGTAAGGACCATACTCCAGGAAGGTGTGGTAGAACACGCCCTCGCCGTGGGTAACGTTCATGATGCGGTTCTTGAGACCCATAATGCCGCGCGTCGGGATCTTAAACTCAAGGTGCGTCACGATGCCCGAGGTGTCCATGCTCGTCATGATACCGCCGGAGGTGCCGAAGACCTCAACGACCTTGCCCGAGTACTCGTCCGGGCACTCGACGACAGCCTGCTCGACGGGCTCCATCTTGTTGCCGTTCTCGTCCTTCTTAAACAGAACGCGGGGACGGCCGACCTGGAACTCAAAGCCCTCGCGGCGCATGGACTCCATCAGAACGGACAGGTGCAGAATGCCGCGGCCCGAGACCTCGACGCCGCTCTTGTCCTCGAGCTCCTCGATCTTCATGGTCACGTTGTTCTCGGCCTCGTTGAACAGGCGCTCCTTGAGCTGACGGGCGCCCACGATGTCGCCGTCGCGACCGACGAGCGGGGAGGTCGAAGCCTCAAAGACGATGGACAGGGTCGGCGGGTCGATCTCGATGGGCTCGAGCTCGACGGGGTTCTCGGGGTCGGTGTAAACATCGCCGATATCGGTGCGGTCGATACCCACGACAGCAGCGATATCGCCGGCGCCGACTTCCTGGCACTCGGTACGGCCCAGATAGTCGAAGGTAAAGAGCTGCTTGACGGTAGCGGTGGCGCTGGAGCCGTCGTTCTTCACAACCAGGATCTGGTCGCCCTGATGGATGGTACCGGAGTACACGCGGCCGATGCCGATGCGGCCAACGAAGTTGGAGTGGTCGATGGTCACGCACTGCATGGCCAGCGGGGCGTTCTCATCAACCTCGGGGGCGGGCATGTCGTCGATGATCATATCGAGCAGCGGATACATGTCCATGTTGCCGTCGTTGGGGTCAAGGCGGGCAAAGCCATTCATGGCGCTGGCGTAGACCACGTGCTCCATGGCGAACTCAAGCTGGTCGTCGGTGGCACCCAGGTCGGCCATGAGGTCCAGGCAGTCGTTATAGGCCTTCTCGGGGTTGGCGCCCGGACGGTCGATCTTGTTGATGACGATCATGATCTTAAGGCCGGTGTCGATAGCGTGGCGCAGCACGAAGCGGGTCTGGGGCATGGGGCCCTCAAAGGCGTCGACCAGCAGCAGGGCGCCGTCGGCCATACGCAGCACGCGCTCGACCTCGCCGCCAAAGTCGGCGTGGCCCGGGGTGTCGATGACGTTGATCTTGACGTCCTTGTACTCGATAGAGATGTTCTTGGCGAGAATCGTAATGCCGCGCTCGCGCTCCTGGTCGTTGGAATCCAGGACGCGGTCCTCGACCTGCTGGTTGGCACGGAAGGCGTCCGTGGCACGCAGGAGCTTATCGACCATCGTCGTCTTGCCGTGGTCGACGTGGGCGATGATGGCGATGTTTCTCAGATTGTCTACGCGCATGTAGTTCCCCTATCTTCTATCTATACACAAACGGCACGCGTATGCGACCCGCCTAGCAATACAACGCTCGGCGGGAATATTGAGCCTTTTACCGAAAACTCGTTTATTTTAGCGATTTTAGATGAGAGGGGTTTCCTCACCTGCAGGTTCAGGGTCGCTCCACATAAAACCATCGCCGGCGCCCATGCCCTCATACAGCACATATGCCGAAAAACCGCTCTCGAGCGTCGTCTCGAAAAAGCTCACGAGCAGGGCGTCGTGGTAGCCACCGTCAATCTCGACGCAGCCGGTATAGCCGATGGCATAGCGGACGATACGGCCCAGGCCCTCGTCCTTAAGACCCATCTTGTGCTCGGAGATAAAGTTGGTGGCCGCCTCGAGGCACGCCTCTTCGCCATCCTCATCGAGCGCCGCCAGATAACGGTTGGAAGCGGCGTCCTCAATCGCCACGACCACGCCGGGGTTTTCACCGGCGGCAAGGTCGTCCAAGAACGCGCCGATCAGATCGCACACCATGGCGTCGAGCTCGGCGGAGACGTTACCGGCATCCTGCATATCCTGTGCCATCTTTAGACCTTCCCATCGAGTCTGGCGTCGTTACAGTTCTTGCGCCTCGGCGGCGATCTTAGCAGCGGCATCGCGGGCGTGCATCATGTCCGCCGCGCGTTTGTCGAGCACCTTGATCTGGCTAGTCAGCATGACCGCATCGACCACGCCCCAGATCACCAGGCCCGTAGAGATCGAAAACCCAAGCGCACCAACTGTACCACGAAGGCGCGAACAGATTGCCGCGACAAGGGCGGAGATGACAACCATCTTGATAAACGAGCCGCGGCGTTCGCGAAGCGTGCGGGCCTGCGTCACATAGGCAATGCGCGCCGCCTCGGACGCCTCAGAGCGCATCTGGGCCTCGCGGGCGATCGCAGCCGCCTCGGCAGAAACTCCGGCGTTCATGAGCGTGCACTCCATCGCGTGTTTGTCGGGCATTTAAAAATCATCGGGCGAGAGCGTGTGGACGAACTCGTCGAACTTTTCGAACTCTTGCTCGTCGTCGACTTCCTCGGCGTGCGGTGAGACGGTGCCCAGGCGATTCATGATGTCGTCTTCAACGAACATGGGGGCATTGCTGCGTACGGCAAGGGCGATGGCATCGCTCGGACGTGCATCGATCTTATGCTCGTTGCCATCGGCCAACACGACAACCGTCGCGTAAAACACGGGCGGCTCAGCGCGGACGATTTCGACGCGCTCGAGCTTGGCACCCAGGGCGCCAACAGTATCGAGCAACAGGTCATGGGTAATCGGGCGCTCGGCGCGGCCGCTATCGATGCCGCGGCTAATGGCCGCAGCTTCAAACGAACCAGTCTGAATGGAAAGGGAACGCAGCGGCGCGGGCGAGTCCGATTTGCTGCAGCGCTCGCGAAGCACGATAAGCGATGGCACGGGACCGGCGGCCATGACGATGGTCTCTATGTCGACACGAACCATGGAACACCTCCGGTACGTAGCGGTTAACACGCGGCGGCCCGCCGCATTGAATAGCTATACTACCCAAACTTTCGCGCAGCACACAAAATCAAAGTAGTTAATTTGGGACAGAGCTTTTTTGACTACCTTCTGTGGCTAAGAAAAAAGCCCCGAGGCAACGCCCCAGGGCTCTTCACAGTTTTGATGGTGGACCTGACAAGATTCGAACTTGTGACCTCCCGGTTATCAGCCGGACGCTCTAACCAACTGAGCTACAGGTCCATCATGGTGGAGGTTAGGGGGATCGAACCCCTGACCTCAGGCTTGCAAAGCCCGCGCTCTCCCAGCTGAGCTAAACCCCCACGGAGACAGTAATAAACACCCCAGCGGCGACTCGGCTCTCGCTGGGGTGTTTATTGCGAAAGAAAGTGGTGGACCTGACAAGATTCGAACTTGTGACCTCCCGGTTATCAGCCGGACGCTCTAACCAACTGAGCTACAGGTCCATCGCGCAAGGGATATATTAGACGAGTCGTTACGCGCGCGTCAACAACTTTTTTGAAAATCTTTGAGGGGTGTCGGCCCCGGCTGCCCGGCGGCATGCGAAGTCGCCTGCTCGGACAGTCCTGCTCGCACGGAGAGCACATTAAGTGCTCTCCGGCTCGTGCGGAACTCGCGATCGACTTCGCATGCCGCCGGGCAGCCGGGGCCGACGCGGGGTTCAAAGGTTTTCAAAAAAGCGGTCGGCGCGCAGTGCGCCGACCGCCGATATATGGGTCTGATATTTTCTAACAGTTAGGGCCTCTTACTCGTCAAGGAGATCTTCCGGCATGTCGTTGCCGTCGCCTAGATCGACAGGGGTTTCTTCGGGGGCGGAGCCGTTTTCTATGGCTTCGCCTTCGGGCCTCTCTTTGGCGGCCGTCATGCGGGCCACGGCGCAGATGCGGTCGTTGTCGTCGACGGTCATCATCTTGACGCCCTGGGTGGCGCGGCCGGTCTGGCTGATCTCGTCGGTCTTGACGCGAATGACCGTCGCGCCCTCCGTCACGATGAACAGCTCGTGCTGCGGGCCCACCGTCTTCATGGCCGCGAGGTTACCCTTACGCTCGGTCATTTGAATGGTGTAGACGCCCTGACCGCCGCGATTCTGCTCCGGGTAGTCCGCGACCGGCGTGCGCTTGCCGTAGCCGCGCTCGGTGATGACGAATAGATCGCCGTTGCCGTTAGTGACTTCCATGCCCAGAACGCTCACGCCGTCCTTCAGACCGATACCGCGAACGCCGCTGGTATCGCGGCCGGTGGCGCGCACCTGCTCCTCGGAGAACATGATCGCCTTGCCCGCGGTGGTGGCCAGGATAATCTTGTCGCCCTCGCGCACGCGGCGCACGTTCAGCAGCGCGTCGTCGTCACGCAGGTTGATAGCGATCAGGCCGTCGCGACGGCTGCGGTCATATGCGCTCATCACGGTCTTTTTGACCATGCCGCTCTTGGTGGCAAACATCAGGTACTCGTCGGCCGGGAACTCGCGGCAGCTGATGACGCTCGCGATCTTCTCGCCTTCCTCGAAGGGCAGCAGGTTGACGATCGCGGTACCGCGCGCCTGGCGCGTACCCACCGGCAGCTCGTGCACCTTCAGGCGATAGACCTTGCCCTTGCTCGAGAAGAACAGCACGTACTCGTGCGTGGACGCGATGAACATCTCATCGATAACGTCGTCCTCTTTGAGGTTGACGCCCGACACGCCCTTGCCACCGCGCTTCTGGGCACGGTAGGCAGCCACTGGGATACGCTTAACGTAGCCGGTGTGGGTGATGGTCACGACCATATCCTCGTCGGCGATGAGGTCCTCGACATCCAGGTCCTTCTCAACCTGGCTGATTTCGGTACGGCGCTTGTCGCCAAACTTCCTGGAGATCTCGCGCATCTCTTCCTTGATGACGCCCAGAATCTTCTCCTCGTGCGCCAGCAGGTCCTCGTAGTAGGCGATGGCGCGGCGCAGGCCGTCCAACTCTTCTTGGATCTTGTCGCGCTCCAGGCCGGTCAGGCGGCGCAGCTTCATCTCGAGGATGGCCGTAGTCTGCTCGGGCGTAAAGCCAAAGCGTTCGATCAGTCGGCTGCTGGCCTCGGAGTCGGTCTGCGAGGAGCGGATGATGCTGATGACCTCGTCGATATGGTCAAGGGCCATCAGGTAGCCCTCGAGGATATGCGCGCGGGCCTGGGCCTTCTTAAGGTCGAAGCGGGTGCGGCGGGTGACGACGTCGACCTGGTGGTCGATGTAGTGCTGCAGCATCTCGCGCAGGCTCAGGCATTTGGGAACGCCGTTGACGAGTGCCAGGTTGTTGGCGCCAAAGGTCGTCTGCAGCGAGGTGTACTTATACAGGTTGTTGAGCACGACCTGCGGAATGACGTCCTTCTTGAGCTCGATGACCAGACGGATGCCCTTCTGGTTGGACTCATCGCGCATATCCGAGATGCCCTCAATGCGCTTGTCGTTGACGAGTTGGGCGATCTTCTCCTGCAGGGTGCCCTTGTTGACCATGTAGGGAATCTCGGTAAAGACCAGGCGGCTGCGGCCGGTCTTGGTGGACTCCACATGTGCCTTGGCACGCACGGTAATGGAGCCGCGGCCGGTCTCGTAGCTCTGCTTAATGCCGGCGCTGCCCATGATGATGGCGCCGGTGGGGAAGTCCGGACCGGGCATGATCTGCATGAGCTCGTCGACGGTGGCGTCGGGGTTGTCGATCAGGTAGCAGGTGGCCTCGATCGCCTCGGTGAGGTTATGCGGGGCGATGTTGGTGGCCATGCCGACGGCGATGCCCTGGCTGCCGTTGACCAGCAGGTTGGGGAAGCGCGCAGGCAGTGCCACGGGCTCGGCGAGCGATTCGTCGTAGTTGGGCTGCCAGTCGACGGTATCCTTCTGCAAGTCACGCAGCAGTTCCATGGCGGGCTTGGCCAGGCGGCTCTCGGTGTAACGCATGGCCGCCGCGCCGTCGCCATCGATGTTGCCGAAGTTGCCGTGACCGTCGATGAGCGGCGTGCGCATGGAGAACCACTGCGCCAGGCGGACCATGGCCTCGTAGACCGCAGAGTCACCGTGCGGGTGGTACTTACCGATAACTTCGCCGACCGTCCAGGCCGACTTTTTGTGTGGGCGGTTGGGGTAGATGCCGCTCTCGTTCATCGCGTACAGGATGCGGCGGTGTACCGGCTTTAAGCCGTCGCGCACGTCCGGCAGGGCACGCGCTGTGATAACCGACATCGAATACTCGATGAACGACTGCTTCATCTCGCGACCGAACTCCGAAATCTGGAGCTGGCCGCCGTTGATGTCCTCGCCGGCCGAGGCGCCACGATCGACTTCGCCAAAGCTCTCCTCGAGCTCACCGTCGTCGTCCTCTTCCTCATCATCATCGGCATCGGGGTTATAGGCGTCCGGATCGCCGTCCTCGCCCTGCTCAGCACGGGCAAGCAGGCGCTTCAGATCATCGGGCATACCGGCATCGCCGGCCTCGCCCATACCCTCGTTATTGTTGATATCGTCTGCCACGTTACCTCCTCTTAAGCGTCAAGGAATCGTGCATCATGTGCATGCTTCTCGATGTACTCGCGGCGATAGCCGACCTCGGAACCCATCAGCTCGCGCACGGCGCGGTCCGCCACCACGGCGTCCTCGATCGACACACGCTGCAGAATGCGGGTCTTTGGGTCCATCGTCGTCGAGGCAAGCTGTTTGGGGTCCATCTCGCCCAGGCCCTTGTAGCGCTGGACGGTATAGCCCTTGCGCTTTTTGGTGATCTTGCCGTCCTTGGCCTTGCCGTCCTCGTCGTTATCATCGGGGTTCAGGCCCAGACTCTGGATGGTATCGCGCAGGATCTCGTCTTCGGGCTGGCGGCCGTTGGGATACACGTAGTGGATCTTGTTGCGCACCTTAATGCCAAAGATGGGCGGGCAGGCAACATAGACGTAGCCGGCATCGATCAGCGGACGCATGTACTTGTAGAAGAACGTCAGCAGCAGGATGCGGATATGCGCGCCGTCGACGTCTGCATCGGTCATGATGATGATCTTGTGGTAGCGCGCCTTGGTGATATCGAAATCGCCGCCGTCGCCGGCACTCGTCGTGACGCCGCAGCCGATCGCGGTAATCAGCGACTGGATGGTGTCACTCGAGAACGCGCGATGGTCACCAACGCGCTCGACGTTCAAAATCTTGCCGCGCAGGGGCAGAATCGCCTGGATGTCTCGGCGACGGCCGTCCTTGGCCGAACCGCCTGCCGAGTCGCCCTCTACGATGAAGAGCTCGGTCAGCTCGGCATCGCGCACCGAGCAGTCGGCGAGCTTACCGGGCAGGGACGCCGTCTCGAGCAGGCTCTTGCGGCGGGTCGCCTCGCGCGCCTTGCGGGCGGCATTGCGCGCCTTGCAGGCCTGCTGCGCCTTCTTGACGATCTCGCGAGCGGGCTTAGGGTGCTCCTC
This sequence comes from Collinsella aerofaciens, assembly GCA_048532905.1. Lineage (GTDB taxonomy): Bacteria > Actinomycetota > Coriobacteriia > Coriobacteriales > Coriobacteriaceae > Collinsella > Collinsella aerofaciens_CB. The sequence goes on along the minus strand of DBGFTB010000050.1, from coordinate 36,784 downwards.
GAGGTAATCGGCAAGGCCGTCGGTCACGATCTTGAGCGTCAGCGCGCGCATATAGGAGCTGCCGAGCTTGGCCTTGGTCTGGCCCTCAAACTGCGGATCGGGCAGCTTGACCGAGATAACGGCCGAAAGGCCCTCGCGCACATCGTCGCCGGTCAGATTGGCGTCTTTTTCCTTGAGCAGGTTCTGCTTGCGCGCATAGTCGTTGATCACGCGGGTGAGCGCGGTGCGGAAGCCCTCAAGGTGCATGCCGCCCTCGGGGGTGTAGATGTCGTTGGCAAACGACATGACGTTCTCGCCGTAGCCGCTATTCCACTGCAGGGAAACCTCGACCTCGCCCATCTTGGTCACAGGCGCGTCCGGGTCCGATTTGCCCTCGATGTAGATGGGCTCCTTAAAGGCCTCAGGGACGTCCTTGCCCTCGTTGAGGAACTTGACGAAGTCGATGATGCCGCCCTCGTAGCAAAACTCCTCCACATGGGGAGTCGCCTCGCGCTCGTCGGTCAGCACGATTTTGAGGTTCTTATTGAGGAACGCCGTCTCCTGCAGACGGTTGTGCAGCGTATCGAAATCGTAGATGCAGGTCTCGAAGATCTCGTCGTCGGGCCAGAAGGTGACGGTGGTGCCCGTCGAATCCGAGGTGCCCACGACCTCCATCTTCTTGACGGTCTTGCCGCGCGAGAACTCCATCTCGTAGGTGTTGCCGTCGCGACGAACCTGAACGACCACGCGCTTGGACAGTGCGTTGACGACGGAGATGCCAACGCCGTGCAGGCCGCCCGAAACCTTATAGGCCGAGTTATCGAACTTACCGCCGGCGTGCAAGATCGTCATGACGACCTCGAGCGTCGGGATCTTTTTAACAGGGTGCTCGTCGACGGGGATGCCGCGCCCGTTGTCGACGACCGTGATGGAGTTGTCGGCGTGGACCGTCACCTGGATCTCGGTGCAGAAACCGGCCATGGCCTCGTCGACGGAGTTGTCAACGATCTCCCACACCAGGTGATGCAGACCGCTGGCGCTCGTCGAGCCGATATACATGCCCGGGCGCTTACGAACGGCCTCGAGACCTTCGAGAATCTTAATCTCGCCGCCATCGTAATCGTTTTCGTTTGCCACACGTCCTCCTTCAGTCAAGAAAATGTGTACAGCCTTACTAGTTTATCGTAAAAAAATACCCTCGGGAACGAGGGTATTTGGCTCTACAAGGCCACCAGATGCGATTTAAGGCTCTTTTTTGCTTTGCACGCCCTTGGCCCACTCGGCACTGGCTCTCATGGCGTTCTCGAGGGCCTCGCGCAGTTTTTGGTCCTCGATGGGTGCCACTTGGCGCTCGATCTCGGTGCGCTCGGCCTCACTTAGGTCGGCGTGCGGGGCCGGCGGGCGCTCGGTCGTCGCCGGGCGCAGGCGCTCCTTGGCGGCGGGTGGCGTGTGACCGGGCGCGGTGGTTTTGAACACCAGGCCGTCCACATGCGCACCGGCGCGCTCCATACGCGCGCGGATGATCTCGCGCAACAGCGTCATTTCCTGCGTCCACGAGGGCGAGTCGAGATACACCAGCAGCTCATTGGACTCGGGCAGGTAGCGCAGACCCGTCACATGCCGCCCCTCGCGCGTGCCCGAGCACACCGCGTTCCACGCGCGATAGACCGCGCGCGACTCCTCTGCAGCCTCCATCTGCGCGCGGCGCTCAGGTGTCGCGGCCGCCAGGATGCGCTGGCGCTCTGCGTTCAAAAACCCACTGAAGGCGACCGTTTCGCTCTCGCGCTCGTAATTAGCACGTCTCACCCATGCTCACCACCTTGGCTCGATCAAGCAGATCATCGGTAAAGTACCCCAGGTTGGTCGTGGTTATGACCGTCTGGATATCATCGCCGATCAGCCGCAGGAAAGCACCGCGGCGTTCGCCGTCGAGTTCGCTCATCACGTCGTCCAAAAGCAGCAATGGGGCGGTGCCCAGGACATCGCGAGCCACGGCCACCTCCGCCACCTTCCAGGCCAGAACCAACGTTCGCTGCTGACCTTGGCTGGCAAACGAACGGGCGGAACGACCCGCCACGGTAAACTCAATCTCATCGCGATGCGGCCCTACCAACGTCACGCCGCGGCGAATTTCCTCGTCGGCGTGCTCATCAAGGGCAGCCAGCATGCGCTCGTACGCCCAGCCCTTCAGCTCTTCGCGATCCTCGACCTGGGGCAAATCCCCCAGCGTGGACGTATAGGTCACGCTGGCGGCCTCGCCGGACGCCACTTGACCGTAGGCAGTGTGCACATGGCCCGTCAGCCGGTCGAGTAGGGCCAACCGGTGCACGAGCAGGGCCGAGCCCGCGCGGGCAATCGAATCGTTCCACGCGCCGAGCATCTCGCGGCAGCACCAGGTCTCCTTGAGCAAGGCGTTACGCTGGGTCACGCAGCGCCCATAGGTGCCCGCAAGATCGGCATAGCGTGCGCTCAGTTGCATGCCAAAGTCATCGAGGGCGGCGCGGCGCACACTGGCGCCCCGCTTAACCATGTCCAGATGGTCGGGGCAAAACAGCACGCTCGGCAGAACCCCGCGCACACCGGCGGCAGAGCATCTCTTGCCGTTGCGGCTAAACGAGCGCTTACCGTCCTCCGCGCTCAATCCCATATCAAGCACGCGGCCGTCGCCCTCGAGCCTCAGCTCGACCTTGCACGAGCCCACGCCATCATGGACGAGCTCGACTGCGGTCGGATGCCTAAACGAGGCGCCGCTCGTCAGCAGCTGCAGCGCCTCTATGAGATTGGTCTTTCCCGCCGCGTTGGGTCCCGCAAGTATCGTCACGCCCTCGTCCAGGGCAAGACGATAGTTATCGAAGCTGCGGTAGTGCGCGACGGAAAGATCGCGGGCGAACATGGTCATGGCGAAGCGCTAGATGCGGACCGGCATGACCAGGTACAGGTAGTTGATCTTGTCGTAGGACTTGAAGATGCCCGCCTGCGAGTAGCTCTTGAGCTCCAGCGTGATCTCCTTCTCCTTGGACAGGGCATTGAGGCAGCCGAAGATGTAGTGGTAGTTGAAGGCGATGGTACCCGACTCGCCCTCGGCCTCGACATCGATCGTCTCCTGTGCAAGGTCCTGGTCATTGGAAATGGAGGACAGGCCCATCTGCCCGTTCTCGACATCGATCTCGAACTTGACGGCGGGGTTGGCGCTCGCGATAACGGCCACGCGCTTGAGGGCGGCGTTGAAGGCGGCGACGTCGATCTTGACGCTCGTCACGCACGAATCGGGGATGAGCTGCTTGTAGTTGGGGTACACGCCCTCGATGCGGCGCGACACGTAGGTGGTATTGCCGGCCTCGAAGACGACCTGGGTGTCGGTAGCCCCGATCATGATGGTCGCCTGGCTGGCCATGATGTTCAGCGCGTCGTTAAAGGCGTCAGCCGGAACGTTGAGCTCAAAGGAACCCTCGAGGGTCGAGGTCTCAACCTGCGTATCGCACACGGCCAAGCGGAAGGAATCGGTCGCCACCAGGCGCACGGTGTTGTTCTCGACCTTCATGTGCACGCCGCCCAGGATGGGGCGGGCCTTGTCGGTCGAGGTGACACGCCATACGCGCCCGACCATCTCGGACAAGATATCGGTCGGCAGCTCCACGGCACTCTCGATGGCATAGGCCGGAAACTCGGGGAAGTCATTGGCATCGAGCGTGTTCAGGCGGAACGAGCTCTTCTCGCAACCAATCAGCACCTGGCGCTCGGACAGCTCAAAGGTGACCGGGGCATCGGGGAGGGTTTTGGTGATATTGGAGAGCATCTTACAGGGGATAACCATCTCGCCCTCTTCTTCGACATGCGCCGCGATGCGATGACGGATCGAGATGGTGTAGTTAGAGGTCTGGAATTCCAAGATGCCGTCTTGCGCCTTGACGAGCACGCCCGACAGGATGGGAAGGGTGGATGCCGAAGCGACGCCCTTCATAACGACGCCGATGGCTTGTGTAAGCGAGCTCTGGCTGACGGTGAACTTCATCTTTTAATACCTTTCTATAGATATAAATATCTTAATAATAGTAATAGCACTGACGAAACTGTTGATTACTCCCAAAGACGCAGGTCAGACCCAGAAAGAGAATCGACAGCAACCTGTGTGCAACGGGGACGGTTTTCCACGTTCAAAACCTGCGCAAAACTTTTCATCACCGCGGGTTGGGTTTTAGACACCTTATGCCCGTGGTTTCGACAAGTTTTCAACAGGTGTCTCTATTTCCCTACGAGCGCAGTGTAATTTTATCGCGCAGCGACTTGAGGTCTTCGGTGGCGGTGCGGTCTTCCTGGATCATCTTCTGGACCTTTTTGTAGCTCGTGCTGACGGTTGAGTGGTTGCGGTTGCCAAATTCGGCGCCCACCGCCGTGGTCGTCATCTCGCACATCTCGATGGCCAGGTAGATAGCGATATGGCGTGCTTTGGCGATATTGGCGTTGCGACGCGGGCCGATGAGCTCCTCGTGTGTCACGCCGTACTGCTCTTCGATGACGGACTGAACCGTCTGGACGTTGATCTTTTTGGCCGATGTGTCGAAGTACTGGCTGGCGATGGCGTCGATATCGTCAAAGGTGAGCTCCCCGCCCTCGCGCTCGCGGTCACCCGCCTCGCCGGCGCAGCGCTCGCAAAAGCTCTCGAGTTCGCGGATGTTGGTGCCCGAGACCTCGGCCATGTGTTTAAAGTGTTCGTCGGTCAGGTGCCCGCCGTCGCCCCCATAGGCCGCCAGCAGCGAGTCGTCGCCTGCCTCGGGGGCGGCGACGATGGTGTTCTCGTAATAGCGCTGCAAGATCTTGTATTTCATCTCGTAGCTGGGCTCTGCAACCAGGCAGAGCATGCCAGCGTTGAAGCGGCTGGTCAGACGCTCGTCCATGCTTAGGTCCTTGGGGGCGCGGTCTGCCGCGATGACGACCTTCTTGTTGTTGCGGATGAACTCGTCCATGAGCTGGAAAAAGTAGTCCACGCTCGCGCGCTTGCCGATGATGTTTTGGATGTCATCGATGATGAGCACGTCCACGCCGTGGTACGCCTGCATGATGGGAGCGTTGCTCTTCTTTTGACGGTCGAACTCGGTCATCAGGTCGTCCAGATATGCCTGGGAGTTGGCATACTTGACCTTGATCTCGGGCGACTTCTCGGCGAGCTCGTTTTTGATGGCAAGCAGCAGGTGCGTCTTGCCCAGGCCCGATTTGCCGTAGATGAACAGTGATGTGCATGTGCCGCGCTCGTCCGCGAGGGCGGCAAACTTGAGTGCCGAGCGATAGGCATGGCTGTTTTCGGGGCCGTAGACAAAGTTCTCAAAGGTAAATTTTGAGTTCGCGGCGAGCGGGGCTCCATCCGTATTCTGCTCGGCCGGCACGGTCGGCGCCGGTATGGGTGAAGCGGGGGTCGCAGCTTGCGTGGATTTAGTCGGCGCTCCGCCCTTCATCTGGTTCATCATGCGACGAAAATCATCGGCCGAGAGCGTGTTCTTGATTGCAATGCCCGAATCCGCGCCCGCCGCTGCGTCGTGAGCGATAGGCATGTGCGTGACGGGTGCGTTCGTTGACGTCGCCGCCGCGGTCGGCAACGGTGCCATGGTTTCACGGGAAACATCGCTGTGCTGGTGCTCGATTGTCGGCACGTCGCCTGCGGAGGTCGGTGCCGCCGGGGAAGCGGCGGGCGCCGTGGCGGCAGCGGATTCCGTCGCGGCGCCTTGCGGTGCCACGATGTCGAGCGCGATCGGTGCAAAGGCGATTTCTTCCAGATAGGCCTCAATAGTCGGCTGATGCTTTTTGAGCTGCGCGATGGCAAAGCGCGAGGGGGCCTCGATCGTGAGCGTATCTTCGGTTAGGCTTATGGCGCGCGATTGCCCCAGCATGTTGATGAGGCGTGCATCTTGGCCGTCGCGCTGGCAAAAGGCGATGGCATCCCCCAGGATGATGCTTGCTTCCTCGTCCACTGTCTCTCCCGTTCTTTAGCTCTGAGCTCGCACGCGAGCGGCGCCGAGTTCGGTCAGATGGTATTTCTGGCCATGCTTGATGACCAAGCCGGCCTGCGCCAAGTCATTGAGCGTGCGTGACCAAGTGGGGGCCGAGTTTCCAAACGCCCTCGCCAGATCGGTTGCACCGCACGCTTGATTTTGCGCCAGATAGCCCAGCGCGGCGTTGCCGCGATCGCTTACGAACACGTCCGGTTGTGGCTGCGCATGCTGATTTGCTGCATTAGGATACATCATTTGAGCTGCTGGTTGTTGAGAACTCTGCATCGGTGGCATTTGCTGTTGAAAACTTTGAGGCCACTGTTGGTAAGGCTGCGGAGGCATCTGCTGGGCCCAGGGGTTGTACTGCTGCTGCGGCATCTGCTGGTACGGCTGCTGATATCCTTGCTGGTACTGCTGCGGGAACTGCTGGCCGTACCCCAGTGGCGGCATCTGCTGATATGGATATCCTTGTTGGTACGGCTGATAGCCCATTTGCTGGCCACCCGGTGCGCCCATCGCCTGCTGCATTGCTGCTGCATCCTGATCCGCCAGCGGCACGGCCTCTGGCATGCTTGGCGGCATCGACATCGATGCCGCTTGGGGTTCTTGTGTAGGAGGCATTCCGGGCTGCTGCATCTGTCCCACGGTGGGCTGCATCTGCTGCGTTGCCATGGGCTGCTGCGCAAAAGCTCCCGGCAGGGGATATGTGGGCTGCTCCGTCTCGGGCCGCACGGCAGCGCCGCGTCCGCCGGCACGCTCGATTTCCTGCACGCGTTTAGGGTTCAGGCTTACCGTAACCACGGTGCCGTTGCCCATGTTGTCCTCGATGGATACGGCACCGCCGGCGTTTTCCAAATACTCCTGCACCATGGGAAACCCTGCTCCGGTTCCACGGATATAGCGCTTCATCTTGCTGTTTGCGCTGGTAACGCCAAAGTCGAAAGCACGTTCCTTGTCGTCGATGCCGGGTCCTTGGTCAGCAAAGCGGATGGTGTCTCCGCCGTCCAGAATCGAGATGATGGGCTCGGCAAAGTGTGCGTGGATAAAGTTTTCGACAATCTCGCGGATGACCATGAGCGAGATATGGCCACCTTGTTCTTTCATGCACTGGTAGACGGTGTTGGTCGTCTCTTCCAAATACGTGCGGACATCTTGCGGATCAATGACGATCACCCGCGGTGTCGACAGCATGTCGTCATAGACGGCGATGCGCGCGGCGTACATGGCTTTTGGCGCCTGCGTGGTCGTCTGCTCGCCTTCCGCACGCTCTTCGCGCACGCCGGTGATGTGCTCGTTGTCGGGTGCCGGGTCTCCGGAATCGACCATGGTGTAAAAGTCGTCAGACATGCCGCTCGCAATCTTTCAAAAGGTTTCGAACAAATAGTAGCTCACCGTGCAACGTTTCTCATCTTTCGACAACTTTTCAAAACTTGTTGAAAACTTTGGAAAATGGGCGAAAAGTTCTCAACATTGCCAACATGACCTGTTGAAAACTCGATGAAATATCGTGAAAGGTTGCCATGAGGCGCAAATTTCGGTTGTGCTTATGGGGGAACCGTGTGAACTGCGCAACCTTTTACCTTTGATTTCTTGACATTTGAACATTGATTTCCCTACAATCTTCAAGCTCACGTGTCTATATCTGCGTCCGCGTCCCCGCGGACACTCGAAATGCAGCAGGAGGAACTTAAGATGAAGCGTACGTATCAGCCTAATAAGCGTAAGCGTGCCAAGACCCATGGCTTCCGTGCCCGTATGGCCACTAAGGGTGGTCGTGCCGTGCTCGCCCGTCGTCGCGCCAAGGGCCGCAAGCGTCTCACTGTCTAGCAGCGATACACACATCTCGCATGAAGACTATTAAGTCTCGGCAAGATTTCGAGCATGTGTTCAGTCAGGGGCGTCGTTTCAATCACCCTCTGATTCGAATGACCATATGTGAATCGGTTGGCGAAGGCGACTCCGGAAGGGTCGCCTTCGTTGGTGCTAAGCGACTCGGTTGTGCCGTCGTGCGCAACCGATCTAAGCGTGTGATGCGCGAGGCCGCCCGCAGCTGCGGATTTCCCGTTGCGGGTTATGACATCATCTTGTTTGCAACTCCCAAGACGAGGGTTTCCTCGCCGCAGGAGATGGACAAGGCGTTGCGTTCGCTTATGAAGCGCGCCGGCGTTGCCGGGGAGGAGCGATGAGCAATCACGTTTTGCGACGTGTTGCCATCGCTCCTATTCGCATATATCAACAGGTTATTTCGCCCTTATTGCCTGACGCCTGCATTTATTACCCAACGTGCTCGCAATACGCCATCCAGGCGATTGAGAAGCGCGGTGTTTTGAGAGGCTGCTGGCTTGCCGTGAGGCGCATCGCTCGTTGCAATCCCCTGCACGTCGGCGGTTATGACCCTGTGCCCTAGCGGGCACTCGCTATCGGAGGAAAACTTACATGTGGGATTGGATCGTTAACATCCTTTTCGAGCTGCTCAAGCTCATCCAGACCTTTGCGGTCGACTGGGGCCTGTCCATCATCATCCTGGTGGTCATCATCCGTCTGCTGCTGACGCCGCTCATGCTCAAGTCGACCAAGTCGACGGCTCGCATGCAGGTGCTGCAGCCCAAGATGCTCGAGATCCAGGAGCGCTATGCCGACGATCCCCAGCGTCAGGCCGAGGAGATGCAGAAGTTCTACAGCGAGAACAAGTTCAACCCCATGGCTGGCTGTCTGCCGCTGCTGATTCAGATGCCTATCCTGTTCGCCCTGTTTACATTGCTGCGCAACCTGCCGCAGTACTTTAACGACGGCACGTTCTCGTTCTTCAACATCCTGCCCGACCTGACCACCACGCCGAGTGCTTCCTTTGCCGATGGCTTTATGGTTGCACTGCCTGCGCTGGTTTGCCTGATCCTGTTCGCCGTCCTGACCCTGATTCCGCAGCTCTATATGTCGCGCAACCAGACCGGCCAGCAGGCTCAGAGCATGCGTATGATGGCCGTTGTCATGACGGTCATGATGCTTTGGATGGGCTGGAGCCTTCCCGTTGGTGTTCTGCTGTACTACGACGTCTCGTCTGCTTGGCAGGTTATCCAGCAGATTTTTGTGACGCAGAAGGTCATCGACAAGGCGAAGGCCGATGAGGAGGAGCGTCTTAAGAACGCTCCGCTGCAGGTTGAGGTCACTCGTCGAGAGAAGAAGCCGCGCCCGCACAAGAAGAAGTAGTGGGATATCAATCTTATTTAGGTACCTAACTTTTGGAGTACGTTATGTCTGAAGAGATCATCGAGGATATGCTTGAGGAGGTTGCCCCGCAGGTCGCGGGCGATTATCCCGAGATTGCACAGCGCTACAAGGCTGGTGAAGAGCTGACCGATGAGGAGCTCGACACCATTGCAAATGTTGCTATTTCCATCCTGCGTTCCATCCTTTCGCACTTCGATGCCGCCAACTCTCCTATCGATGAGTATGAGGGCGACGAAGGTGAGCTGATTTTGGATGTAACGGCTCCCGACCTTGCTGTTCTCATTGGCCGTCATGGTCGCACCCTTGATGCCCTTCAGGTTATGTTCTCTTTGCTGGTGAGCCGCAAACTTGGCTTTAGGTATCCGGTTGTAGTGGACGTCGAGGGATACAAGAGCCGCCGTCAGGACAAGGTTGCCTCCATGGCTCAGTCTGCTGCCGAGCGTGCCATTCGCACTCATAAGAGTGTTTCGCTTCCGCCCATGAATGCCTACGAGCGTCGACTGGTTCACATTGCACTTCGTGGCAATGATGCCGTCGATACTCATTCTGAGGGTTCTGACCCTGATCGCCATGTGGTGATTGTTGCTCGATAATCTACTCGAGTTTATGCTAAGGGGACGTGGTTTCCACGTCCCCTTTTTTTGTCAAAAGTTCTCGATACGCTGATTTTTGTCAGAAAGGAGCTTTCGTTGTTAGTACTTACTGATCAGCAGGCTGACGAGATGTTGAGTCGCCTAACTTCCTATTGCAAAGAGTATTCCTTGAGCGTAACTGATGTTGAGCTGAGGAAATGTATTCAACATTTGGATTTGGTTCTGGAAACAAATAAGACAACCAATCTCACCCGTATTCTTAACGTAGAGGATGCTGCCGTACTTCATATCCTCGACTCACTTGTCTTGCTCCCCTATATCAATAAGGCTCCTGAGGGAGCTTTGCTCGATATGGGTACAGGTGCGGGCTTCCCTGGTATTCCGTTAACGCTAGCCACGCATCGTAAAGCTACTTATATTGACTCTGTTGGCAAGAAGGTTGATGCTGTCAATTCCTTTGTCCATGCTCTTGGATTAAAACATGCTCATGCGGTTCATGATCGTCTTGAAGAATATGCTCGAAGCCATAAGAAGCAGTTCTCTGTCGTAACCGCCCGCGCACTGGCCCCTCTACCGATTCTTGTTGAGTATGCGGCTCCGTTCCTCAAGGATGGAGGTCTATTTGTTATCACCAAGGGCAATCCTTCGGATGAGGAGCTTGCTTCCGGCATGTCAGCAGCTAAGATTTGCGGCTTCACTTCGCTTCTGAATGACGCAATCGATTTGCCTGAGGGCTTGGGCCACAGGGAGTTCATTGTTCTTAAGAAGAGTCATCCAGCATCTGTTTCATTACCTCGTGCAAATGGCATGGCAAAGAAGAATCCGCTTGCCTAGATGTTTCACGTGAAACATAATGGATACTAACAGCTTGCAGTGTTTCACGTGAAACATAGCAGTTGCTATCGATTCGGAATGTTTCACGTGAAACATCCTCCGTTTGACAGCTTTAATACACACCAGGAGGGACCGTGGGATTTCGCGACGTTAAGCGTTCTAAGAGCGCAAAAGACACGCGTATCATTGCAATCATCAATCAAAAAGGCGGCGTCGGTAAGTCAACGACGGCTGTAAACCTTGCAGCAGCACTGGGTGAGCAGGGTCGTAAGACACTGATTGTCGATTTTGATCCGCAGGGAAACAGCACCAGTGGATTCGGAATTGAAAAAGAAGACCTTGATCACTGCATCTATGATGCATTGTTGAATGATGTGCCGGCAGAATCGCTTGTTCTTGATACAAATTGCAAAAAGGTATTCGTAATTCCGGCTACAATTCAGCTTGCAGGCGCGGAAATTGAACTCGTAAGCGCAATTGCTCGTGAAACCCGTCTCAAAGATTTGCTTGAGCCGATTCAGGACGAGTTCGATTTTATTTTCATTGACTGCCCTCCTTCGCTCGGCCTGCTTACTATCAACGCTTTGACCGCAGCAGACAGCGTTTTGATTCCGATCCAGTGCGAGTATTACGCACTCGAGGGCGTTACGAAGCTGCTTGAGTCAATGAAGATGGTCAAATCTCGTCTGAACAAGGGCTTAGACACCTACGGTGTGCTTATGACCATGTATGACTCGCGTACTTCTCTATCGAATCAGGTTGTTGAGGAGGTTCAATCGTACTTTGGTGATAAGGCATTTAAGACGTTGATCCCCCGTACGGTTAAAATCTCCGAAGCTCCGTCTTTTGGGGAACCGGTAATTACCTATGCACCTCAAAATAAGGGTGCAAAAGCATATATGAACCTTGCAAAAGAGGTGATCAAGCGTGCCTAGTGTAAAGAAACGTGGCGGATTGGGACGTGGACTCAATGCTTTGGTCTCAGAGGCCGAGTATGAGACCGGTGGTTCGGCTGCATCGGCTTCGAATGCCGCATCTGAAACAAAACTACCTATTGAGGATATCGTTCCCAACCCTAATCAGCCGCGAATTCACTTTAACGAAACTGAACTTCGTGAGTTGAGCGAATCAATCCAAGAACATGGCGTCTTGCAGCCGCTTTTGGTTCGCAAGCATGGAAACGGCTATGAGATCATCGCTGGTGAGCGTCGTTACCAAGCGTCAAAGCTTGCTGGTCTTGAGGAGCTGCCTGTCATCATTAAAGATGTTAATGATGAAGAGATGCTGGCTCTTGCTCTGATCGAAAACCTTCAGCGTTCTGATCTGAATCCCGTCGAAGAGGCTAAGGGCTATCGCCAGCTTATCGATGCCAGCGGTATGACCCAGGAGGCATTGTCGAAGGCAGTCAGCAAGTCACGCTCTGCAATTACAAACTCGCTGCGCCTTCTCGATCTCCCTGAAGTTGTTCAGCAGATGATTTTTGAGGGCAAACTTACTGCTGGTCATGCACGTGCGATTCTTGCAGTTCCCTATGAGGACGCTCGAATTCGACTTGCAGAGAAGGTTGTTGCAGAGGGCCTTTCCGTAAGAGCGACAGAAAATCTTGCTCCGTTGTTTTCTGCCGGAGAGACACCTAAGACGCCGAGGCCTGCAACGCCTCAGTCTTTTAAAAAGGCTGCCCGCGTGCTTCGTCAGGTTTTTAATACCAACGTGCGTGTTAAGAGCTCGCGTGGAAAGAATAAGATTGAGATTGAGTTTAAAGACGAGGAAGAGCTCTCTCGTATTCTTGGCGAAATGATTCAGTTTGATCAAGGAGGCCAAGATGAGGAATAAGATTTTAACAGCGATTGCATTGGTGACGACTGTCGCGGCTGGTGCCTTTGCTGGCTATAAGATCGCGACAGACGATGAACTTCGAGGTCGTTTGCTTCGTGGCGCGCAAGATATCGTCGATACTTCCAAAAAGAAAATGGATGTTATGACGGAAGATGTTGCCATGCGTACTGCTCAGGTAACGAAGAATCCCAAGATTAATCAAGGTTGGGTCAGCAACCAATGGGAAAATGTAGGCTATTAGGTACCTAACAATTACTCAGCATATTTTGAGGGGTCCTTGTCTGATTCATGAGACAAGGACCCCTTATTTTGGCCGTAAAAAATGGGACAGGTAGCAGCTGATTCAAAATTAAGGTCAATAAATGAAACGACCCCGGTTGTATATTCTGTAACCGGGGTCGTTCGATGTTTCACATGAAACGTTTTGGGATGCGACTCCCCTATGCGTTCTTCTGAACTTTGAAGCGCTGCTTCAGCTGTCCGCAGGCGGCGTCAATATCGTTACCACGGGAGTTACGAATCGTGGTCTCGATGCCACGGGACTCAAGACGACGCTGAAGATCCTCAACCTTATGAATCGGCGACGGCTTGAGCGGGCTGCCCTCGATGTCGTTAAGCTGGATCAGGTTAACGTGGCACAACGTTCCCTCGCAGAAGTCGCAGAGCGCCTGCATCTCGGGATTCGTATCGTTGACGCCTTCGATCATGGCATACTCATAGGTCGGGCGGCGGCCAGTCTTCTCGGTGTAGAGCTGAAGCGCCTCGTGAAGGCGAAGCAACGTGTACTTCTTAACACCGGGCATGAGCTTATTGCGCGTCGACTGGATGGCGGAATGCAGTGAAACAGCAAGCGTGAACTGCTCGGGGATGTCGGCAAATTTGCGAATACCAGGAATAACGCCACTGGTAGAGACGGTGAGGTGACGAGCACCGATACCAATGCCATCGGGGTCGTTGAGGATTCGCAGCGCCTTGAGAACCTCGTCGTAGTTGGCAAATGGTTCGCCCTGGCCCATGAAGACGACGCTCGTGGCGCGCTCGCCAAAGTCGTTGGATACATGAAGTACCTGGTCGACGATCTCTTGAGCGGTCAGAGAGCGCTTGAGACCGTTGAGACCGGTAGCGCAAAAGGCACAACCCATGCCGCAGCCTGCCTGGGTGGAAACGCAGGCGGAAAGCTTGTTGCGACGGGGCATGCCGACAGTCTCGACGGAAACGCCGTCGTGGTACTCGAGCAGATACTTGCGCGAGCCATCTTTGGAAACTTGCTTGGTGAGTTCAGTGGGCGTATCAAAGGCAAAAGCCTCTTTAAGCTGCTCGCGGAAAGCCTTGGGAAGGTTGGTCATATCGTCAAACGAACAAACGTTCTTCTCAAAGACCCATTCGATGAGCTGCTTCGCGCGGAAGGCGGGCTGGCCAAGCTCGGCCACGAGCTCGCGAATATCGTTTTGGCTCAAGTCGCGAATGTCCTGAGATTTAGTCCTGGGATTCATGGAAGCCTTTCGATTTTGGGGAAACGTAGAGGGTATCGCTACAATATGGTATCAGCTGCAGAAATTATAGAGGAGGAGTCTGCCCATGCCGGGTAAAAGCCTAGAGAACATGCACGTAGCGGTCTTGGCGGGCGGTCATTCCGCTGAGCGCGAGATCTCGCTCAATTCGGGAAAGAACGTCGTGGTTGCCTTGAAGGAGGCCGGCTACACTTCGGTGGAGCTGCTCGACACGGCTGCCGATGATTTTATGGTAACCATGGCGACCGGCGGCTTTGACGTGGCGTTTATCGCCATGCACGGTGCCGGCGGCGAGGATGGCGCCATGCAAGGCGCCATGGAGACCCTGGGTATCCCCTACACGGCTTCGGGTGTGCTTGCCAGCGCCTGCGGTGCCGACAAGGAGGTCTCTAAGCTCCTGTACGCCAAGGCGGGCATTCCCATTGCCCCCGGCCTTGCGCTCGAGGTGGGCGATGAAGTCGATATCGATCATATCGTCGAGGTTTGTGGCGAGCGCTGCTTTGTGAAGCCGGCCGTCAACGGTTCCAGCTATGGCATTTCCCTGGTCCATGAGCCCTCCGAGCTGCCCGCGGCAATCGCCAAGGCGTTTGAGTACGGCGACAAAGTGCTGGTCGAGAAGTGTATCGAGGGTACCGAGATCACCGTCGGCGTATACGGCGAGGACGACGTGCGCGCTCTGCCGATTGTCGAGATTCGTAAGCCCAAGGACTGCGAGTTCTACGATCTGGACGTGAAGTATGTCGACCCTACAGACATCCATCGCATTCCGGCGCAGATTTCGCCCGAGAATTACGCTCGAGCTCAGGAGCTTGCCTGTGCCGCTCACAAGGCTCTCGGTTGCCTGGGTATCTCGCGCAGCGACTTTATCGTGAGCGAGGACGGCCCCGTCATCCTCGAGACCAATACCATTCCCGGCATGACCGATACGTCGCTGTATCCGGATGAGATCCGCCACACCGACGACATGACGTTCCCGCAGGTCTGTGACAGCCTAATCCGTATGGGCCTTCGTCGAGCGGGCATTGCATGCTAATCGAGGACGCGGTTTCGTCAGGAACGCCGCAGTTTGTCATCGACTCCTATGCCACGCTAGCCGAACGCGCCAAAACGCAGTCCTTTGGCCTTATCGAGGAAGATGTGATTGTCCTCGATACCGAGACCACAGGTCTTTCGGTGCAGGACAATGAGCTGATCGAGATCTCGGCGGCCCGTCTTTCGGGCCGCGAGATCGTCGACCGTTTCGATACCTTCGTGCATCCCAAGCAGCTGATTCCCGCCGAGATTACCGAGCTCACGAGCATTACAAATGCCGACGTGGCAGATGCCCCGTCGGCCGTTGAGGCCGTCGCCGCTCTCGCCGATTTTGTCGGTGGTTGCCCGGTGATCGCACATAACGCCACGTTCGACCGCTCGTTTATCGAGTCGGTCAAAGGCGGCGTCAACGTGAGCGATATTTGGATCGATTCGCTGGCGCTGTCGCGCATCGCGCTTCCGCGCCTGGCCTCGCACAAGCTGTCTTTTATGGCCGATCTGTTTGGCTGTGACTCGGTATCACACCGTGCCAATGCCGACGTCGACGCCCTGTGTGGCGTATGGCGCGTGTTGCTCGTGGCACTCACCGACTTGCCCCAGGGCCTCATGGCGCGCCTAGCCGACATGCATCCGGACGTGCCTTGGTCCTATCGTCCAATCTTCTCATTCTTGGCGGGGCAGAACCCTGGTTCTATCTTCTCTCTCAGCGCCGCTCGTGCTGACGTTCTCAAGGCCGATCGCGCCGACGATCGGGTGGACGCCGACGAACTGCCGGTACTCAAGATGCCGAGTCGTGAGGAGATTGAGGCAGACTATGCGCCAGGTGGCCTGGTCAATCGCATGTATCCCACCTACGAGCCGCGTGATGAGCAGATCGCGATGGCGCTCGAGGTCCGCGATGCGCTGGTCACGGGCACTCATCGTGTAATTGAGGCGGGCACGGGCGTCGGCAAATCGATGGCCTATCTGGTGCCTTTTGCCGAGGCAGCACGCCGTAACAACATCACGGTTGGTATTGCGACCAAATCGAACAATCTTGCCGACCAGCTCATGTACCATGAGCTGCCAAAACTTGCCGAGCAACTGGACGGTGGCCTGTCATTTTGCGCTCTCAAGGGCTATGACCACTATCCGTGCCTGCGCAAGCTTGAGCGCATGAGCCGCGGCCAGGTCGAGATTACCACCAAGCGCGATCCGGCGGACACGCTCACGGCGGTCGCGGTCATTATGGCGTACGTCTGCCAATCAGCCGATGGCGACCTCGACTCGCTCGGCATTCGGTGGCGCAGCGTCAACCGCCCCGACTTTACGACGGCCTCGCGCGAGTGTGCTCGTCGCCTCTGCCCGTTTTTCCCTGATAAATGTTTGGTCCACGGCGCTCGCCGTCGTGCAGCGCATGCCGACGTGGTGGTCACCAACCATTCCCTGCTGTTCCGCAATGTCGCGGCCGAGGGCAGGATTTTACCTCCGATTCGTCATTGGGTAATCGACGAGGCCCATTCCATCGAGCGCGAGGCGCGCCGTCAGTGGGCGCGCGTGGTGTCGGCGGACGAATCACGCGTTCTGTTTGAGCGCCTGGGTGGCTCGAGCACCGGTGCGCTAAGCCAGGTTTCCCGTGATTTGGCAACCTCCGAGGGCTCTACGCTCTATCTGGGCCTTACTGCCAAGGCGACGTCGACGGTTGCGCGCGCGAGCATGGCAATCGCCGACGTGTTCGATGGCGTTCGCGAGCTCGGCCGCCGTGCCCGTGGGGGTTATGACAATGCCAATCTATGGATTGGCCCCGAGCTGCGCGAATCTGACGACTGGCATGATTTCTTACAGTCGGCCTACGCTGCCATCGATGCATTGGAACAAGCTGACAAGAGCGTCGACGCGCTGGTGCAGGCTGTCGCCGCCGACAAGCCCGAGGTTGTTGTCGACCTGGGCGATATCTCGCGCCGCCTGCACGAGCTGGCCGAGAACCTCAAACTCATCATCGACGGCACCGATGAACACTACGTGTATTCGCTGCAGGTCAATCGCAGGTTGCGTGCCGGCGGAGAGTCAATGACCGCAGAGCGCATCGACATTGGCGAGGCCTTGGCAACCGAGTGGCTGCCCGAGGTTCACACGGCTATCTTTGCCTCGGCGACCATGACGGTGTCCAAAAGCTTTGAACACTTTAATCACGCGGTCGGCCTCGATCGCATCGGTGCTTCGACATCCTCATCGCTGCACTTGGACTCGAGCTACGACTTTGATTCGAACATGGCTGTAGTCGTTGCGGGCGATATACCCGATCCGCGCGATCGTGAGAGCTATCTTACGGCGCTCGAGCGCGTGCTGGTCGACGCCCATCTTGCCATGGGCGGATCGGTGCTCACACTGTTTACCAATCGGCGCGACATGGAAGACCTGTACGCCCGCGTTGAGCCCAAGATGGCCCGTGCGGGTCTGGAGCTCAACTGCCAGCAGCGCAACTCATCTCCTCGTCGCCTGCGCGACCGGTTTATCAACGAGCCGACCTCGTCGCTTTTTGCTCTTAAGGCCTTCTGGGAGGGATTCGACGCCAGCGGCGAGACACTGCGCTGCGTCATCATTCCCAAGCTGCCGTTCTCGAGCCCCACGGACCCGCTCTCGTGCGAGCGCAACCTGCGCGAAGACCGCGCTTGGGCGCGCTATTCGCTGCCCGAGGCGGTGCTCGAGGTCAAGCAGGCGGCTGGCCGCCTTATCCGCTCGTCGACCGATTGCGGCGTGCTGATTCTGGCCGACCCGCGCCTGGTGACGAAGGGCTACGGAAAGAAGTTCTTAACGTCGCTGCCCACGAGCTCCTACCAGCGCATCGAATCGGCGCAGATCGGGCACTATCTGCAACTGTGGCGTGCACGCCACGAGCGGCGGCGCTAAAGCGGACAAACGAGGGTTTTTGCCATATCGCACAGACGCTTTGACAGGGCGGGGTCATCCAAGATGCGGATGGCTCCGCCCGCTGCGATTACCTGGCTCAGTAGCCAACGCTCGGAGCCGTAATGCACGGTTACCATTGCCATGTCTGCCCCGCTGCGCTCGATTAGGGTGATGCCGGCCCAGTCCAGATGTTCCGCCATATCGAATGGCATCAAGAGCTTTGCGCTACGCTGCGTCCGGGCAAGGGAATCGTGGAGGGATGCGACGTCCGGTGCGTGAGACACGACGGAGTCTTCCGTCAAGGTGAGTCCCTCGATTTTATCCATGCGATAGGTGCGCTGCTCATCGACTGCGATGTCCCAGGCAATCAAGTATGTTTGGTCGCCGTTTGCCGTAATGCGCAAGGGGTCGACCAGACGCTCGCGTGGCCGTGCATCGTCCATCGAGCGATACGAGATGCGGCAACGAACACCGTCCTGAATGGCGCAGCTCAGCTGCTGCCAGTGCGACCCGTGGTTGACGGTGTCAAAGACGCGCTGGTTATAGCCGAGCTCTTCGGGCAGAAGGGCATGTCGAATCCGAGCTGCCGTCTGCGGCTCGATCCCCAACGATTCAAGTTCATGGTTGAGCACGGCGCCCTCGGCGGCACTCAGGCGCAACGGTAGCACGCGCCCGGCGTCACCAGTGAGGGCCACGCGCTCGCCGCGGCATTCGCAGATGATGCGCGCGCCCGATTCTCGGTCCGCGAGCGTCGAGACGATCTCGAGAATCTCGTCGAGCGACGCCCCCGTGATGTCAAAGCGGCTGCAAATCTCGGTTCGTGTCATGCCGCCATCGCCGGCGGCGTAGAGGGCCTCCATGATGTCGATGGCGCGCGAGAGTCTCTGCTCGCTGGTGAGTTTACGCACGGGCATGCTCGTGCACCGTCCTTTCTATGAGGTGGTTCCACGCCTGCTTGAGCGATTTGGGGGCCATGGGCCTCATGCCGTCCATGGCGTGGGCCATGCAAAATGAGGCGGCGGCTTCAAGGTCACGCACGTCAACGGTCCAGGTCCATCCCGCATCGGTGTGTGCGAGCTCACCTCGCCCGCGCGTGAGGCCGTTGATCATATCGATCTGCGTCTGAGGACCGAACGAGAACGTGGCTGCAACGGGCGGTCGGTCGGCAAAATCGAATTCAAAGAACAGATAGTCGTTGAGATTGAAGTCTGCAGGGATGGCGTAGGCCTTCGAAGGACGCCAAGCGCGAACGATACGGTCGCAGCGGAATGTCCTGATGTCGTCGGTGGCATTGTCGAGGCCGCAGAAGTACGCCACGCCCTCGCGCTCGAACATGCCGTAGACGCAGGCGGTACGTTCTTTCTGCTCGCCGCGTCCGTTCTGATATAAAAATCGCAGCGCGCATCGCTCGGCAAAGGCGCTCCATACCGCATCGACGGTGGGAGAGCGGCGGATCGGTGCTTCGTCCACCGCCGACATGCCGGTGAGGTAGGCAATTTTGGAGCGAATATCGGCAAGCGGCGCGGCAAAGGTGGAAGAGCCGGCCGCTAGTGTCTGGTCGATGGCGTTGAGCAGGATATCGGCGTCGTCTGCGGTGATGAGGCCGCCTGCTGCAAAGGTGTGCTCGCGGTCGATTGTCCACGAGCTTTCCTCGGTCTCCTGCGCACCGGCGGGGCGAACCTCCTTGATTAAGATGCCACGCTCGAGCAGTTTGTCACGATCGCGCCGAAACTTGCGCTTATCCGAGTCGATGTTGCCGGAGCCATATCCCAGGTCGGAATCCAAGACGATCTGCTCGGTCGTCAGCGGTTCGGGGGAGCTGTTGAGCACAAAGAAAAGATTGAGGATGCGCTGAGCCGTTTTATCGAAACCGGGCTCCGAACTTCCCTTTTTAATTGTCGCGGTCGCGTCGCTTGCCGTCATAGAGTCCTCGCATGAGAAGGTGGTTTGCTGCCATGATTTTAGTCCGATATGGAGATTAGGCTATATCCTTGTCCGCTCGGGGCGTTAAGATGGCCCGAATTCGGTCGTTTGCGCTCGCTCGGGGTATACTTTCGACTATATACGGTTCTAATGTGCATGCATTGGGCCTATTTATCGGATTATGGATGTGGAGCGCACATGGCGAACACCCAGAACTATATTAACCACCTGCTGCAGAACACCGGCATTACGCCGGCATGCAGCGAAGAAGAGCGCTTGGCTGCCGAGGATATCGCTCAGATCTTCCGCAACCACGGCTTTGATCCCGAGGTTCAGGAGTTCAATGCCCCGGCGCCCGGTAGGTTGGCATTTGCCGTTACCGGTATTCTTGCGTTTGCCGGCGCCCTGCTGATGGGCATCGGCGGCGGTATCGGCTTGGTCGGCACCTTGCTGGCCGTTGTCGGCGCCGTTCTTTACGTGCTCGAGCGCACGGGCCACCCCGTGGTTTCGCGCCTGGGCAAGACGGGCGTGAGCCAAAATGTCATCGCCTACCACAAGGCCTCGGGCCCGCTCGCGTCTCCGCGCAACCGCCCGGTGGTCGTTGTCGCACACTACGACTCTCCCCGTGCTGAGCTGCTCGCCCGCGAGCCCTATGCTTCGTATCGTGCGCTCATCGCCAAGCTGTTGCCCGTTGCCACGGTTGCCCCTGCTGCCGTTGCCATCCTGCGTATCCTGCCGCTCCCCGGCGCGCTCAAGGTTCTGCTGTGGATTGTCGCGATCCTCGCTTCCCTCGTTGCACTTGCCAACGCGGCAAACATCATCTCTAACCGCCACATTCTTCCCTATACGTCCGGCGCGGTGTGCAACAAGTCTTCTGTCGCCGCTATGCTCGGTGTTATGGACAACGTTGCTCCCTTCCAGGGCGAGAACGAGTTTCCCGACGATGTTCCGTTCGATACCTATTTTGGGGAGCAGAAACGTCGTGCCGAGGAAATGGCGCGCGCGGCGGCGGAGTATGCCGCGGCCCAGCAGCAAAACGACTACGGCAACACCATCGAGTACGAAGAGCCTACCTACGCCGAGGACGAGTTCGGTCAGCCGATTGCTCCCGACGCTCAAACCGAGCCCGAACAGGGCGAGGCTTTTGACGAGCAGATCGAGGGCTTTGAGGGTGCGTCTGCCGACGAGACGCTGATTGGCGCCATCGTGCCCGAGGATCAGAATCAGGCTGTCCAGGCCGAAGAGTTCAATGACGAGGTTCCCGCTGCTGAGCCGGCGGAGGAGCCTGCCGCGGCCGAGCCCAAGCTCTATCGCAACGCCGCCGGCAACATCCGCTTTGGTTCGGATGCCATCCGTGCGCTCGGAATGCTTCCCGAGTCCTGCACGCTCGATTACGAGGAGGGCGAGGAGCCGACGTTTGAGCCCGAGCCTGCGCCCGTTGTCACTGCGGATGATGAGTCTGCCGCGGTTACCGCTGCCGTTGCCGAGCCCGAGGCGGTGTCTGCGATCGATCCCGCGGCAGGATTGGACATTTTGGCTCCCGCCGCGCCGGCGCAAGACGTTGCGGACGAGTCTGACGACGATTACGTTGAACAACCGAGGCGCGTGTCTTACGAGAGCGATACTGATTTCTCGGCCGAGATTCCCGCGGCAACGCCGCATGCCGACATTGCATCCGCGTTCTCGTCGATTGGCGCCAGCGCTTCCAACTTCTTTAAGGGTGCGTTTGCAAAGGGCAAGAAATTTGTCGACGATTTCGAGGAGAAGCGCGCTGCCGCACGCGAGGCTGCCGAGCAGGAGGCTATCGCTCAGCAGCAGGCAGCCGAGGCGGCACGTGAGCTCGCGGCGCAAGAGTTCGAGCAGAACGAGGCTATGCAGTCCGCGCCCGTCGAAGCCGCCGAAGCTACAACGTCCTTTGAGTCCCAGCAACCGGCGTCCGCGGATGTTGTTGAAGCGACGACGTCTTTCGAGGCTCAGCAGCACGTCGATAGCACCATGTCGTTTGATGCCGCGCAGTTCGATTCCACGATAACGTTTGAAAAACAGGGCACCGCGATTGCCGAGCCCCTTCCTGTTTCCGATGAGCAGGGCGACGCGGCAGACGATGACGAGCCTGTTGATGCTGCCGAAATCCAAGATGCCGCCGAGGACGAGCCCGTCGAGGCCAACTCTGACGAAGAGCAATACGCGGCAGCCGAGCAAGATGATTCGACCGAGGTCGAGCAGGAGGAAGTGCCTGCGGTTTCCGAGACTCCCGAGACGGATGAGTCGAGGCCTTATTCCACGCAGATTTTCACCATGCCGACCCCGAGTGGTTCCGGTGCCACGGTTGCCAATGTCGCTCCCACCCAGGACGAAACGGTCGATTCCCTTATGGCCCAGATTTCCTCCCAGGCATCGCCGCGCCCGCAGATGAATGTTCCCGATCCGGCGTCGGCACCGTCGCCTGCACCTTCCTCGTCTCCGCTGGCTTCGGTCCCCGATCCGTCGCTGCCGTCTATGAAGCAGGCAAACGTTGCGTCTCGCACGTCGCTGTTCGACCTTCCCGACCCCTCCGCACAGGTCAATGATCCCTTTGCTACTGCCCAGGGCCCCGAACCCACATCGGCACCCGTTGCGCCTCCTATGCCCGTTGCGTCGGGCGCACAGCCGATCGAGACCATTTCGGCTCCCGCCCCGGCGGCACCCAAGTCTCGTAAGCGCGGCCTGGGTGGTCTGTTCGGCCGTAAAAAGAAAAACGAGCAGGACAGCATGAGTGACTGGCTGGGCGTCGAAGACGATTACGATGCCAAGAAGTCCGGTCGCGGTATCGGTTCGTGGGATAACTTCGAGGACGATAACGATGGCTGGAAGGGTGGCGCTACGTCTTCCGATGGCGCTTCTTCCGAAGATATGCTCTCGGCTGTCGCCTCTATGGGCGATGATGAGCTGCTCGGTCACGATATCTGGTTTGTGGCAACGGGCGCCTCGGATTGTGATGGCGCTGGCATGAAGGCCTTCTTGGCTTCGCATCGCGATAAGCTCCGCGGCGTATTCTTTATCAATCTTGAATCCGTCGGCGCCGGTAGGCTTTCGGTGGTGACGGTCGAGGGCGAACAACAACTGCTCAAGGGCGATCGCCGCATCATGAACCTGGTCAGCAAGGTCTGCAAGTCGTTCCATGTCGATTGTGGCGCGCTCGAGATGCCCTATGCCAAGACCGATGCCTATGCTGCGCTCGAGGCGAGCCGCCGAGCCCTTACCATCGCCGGCGTGGACGGCACGCGTCTGGCTTGCGCTCGTACCGAGGACGACCTGCCCCACAATGTCAACCCGACGAACATTGCTACGGTATCCGAGGTCGTGACCGAGGTTATCCGCCGTTCGTAGACGGAGCTCTAAGGAGTCAACGTGTTTTCGTATATTAAGCGCCATTGGCCTGTCTACGTGATTTTGACCTTGATTGCCATTGCGTTAGGATTTGGGGCTGCCTACATCGTGGGTGCAAAGGGCTCGACCCCCGCCTCCGCAATCAGCGAAGAGGTGGAGCAAGAACAGAGTACGGGTGCCGATGGGATTCCTGAGTCCGAGCAGGCAATCGTTGATGGTGGATCTTCGTCTGCAGAGTAGATGCGGCGATTTAAATGATTGAAAGCGGGCGAGCCAGGGGACTGGCTCGCCCGCTTTTTCATCGCACTAGCGCTTCTTTGGGATCGACCTAAGGCGAGCGAACCATAGGGCTGCGGCACCCGAGGTCAGGAGCGCGGTGATGCAAGCGGCGATGGGAACTGATCCTGTTGCCGGTAGGTCCTGCGGTAGGGTACAGCGTTGAATGACGCTGTCCTCGTCATGTGACTCAAGTTTATCGCCGCCGCCGTTGCGGCAAAGATCGACGCGCGCGCTGTTGGTGAGTGCGGTTTGGGGCGTATAAGCCGACGTTGCCTGCATGTGTACGACTGCGCCCCGAGCGTCTGTGCCAAGGATTGCTTTGGCATCGTCAAGGTCGTCGTGCTCATCTTTGAGATCATCGCGGGTCCAAGAATCCGCATCGCTTCGAGTCGTAAAGTCGGCGGCTACCGCACCGTATTCAATTCGAATGCCTGTTACGACGGTATTGGATGCAAGGTCGAGCTCTTCCGCCTCGAGTGTGGTGGATTCCGTGGTCGAGACATCCGCCTTCCAGAGGCGCCAGCCGTCGTAATCGACGAGGCGGCAGTCCTCACCAAGGCCCTCTTTTACTTCGTCGGACTCAAGCCAAGGATTTTCGTGTCCATCGTCAAGTGTCGCGTTCGCCGGCTCATCGACGTCTGTCGAGTCCAACGGCGTCGTGCGATACCACACGTTGCACAGACCGTTGAGGTCGCCGATGGCGACGGGGGTTTCGATTGAGATGAATCTCGCCGTGCCGTCTTTGGCGCACTCAAGATCATCGGTAATCGTAAACTCATCAACCCAAGTAGCGGAATCGTTTCGAGCGTCGATGGTATAGGAGAAAAGTCCATCCGTATTAGTTTGCGTCGCGGCGCGATTTTTACCATCGCCGTTAGCCAACAGGCCCTTTTCGATAGGTTGGACAAGTTCCTGACGCTTGTCGACCTGTCCCTTGATCTCGATGGGCGCATCCTTCATCGCGACGGATTGGACTTCTCCCGTATCCTTTATTTCAAACGTTATCTCCTCGGCAAGGTCATAGGTCCGCGGAGACATCATTTCGCGCAACGAGTAGGTGCCGGGTGCAAGATGTTCGACGCGGTGTGGCTTGTCGGATGAGGTCCAGGAGTCTATTTCGGTTTTATCGGGACCATATAAGGTGAGTTGTGCGCCTTCCACTTCCTGCTCACCGCTTGCATCGACCTTGGAGATATCAACCTTGGTGTAATCGTCGGATACGTTAAGCCGTGCTTCTACAACGGGTGTTTTCTGGTCGGCATAAGTAAGGTCGACAATATGGGTTGTCCGATCGAGCAAGAAGCCTGCCGGCGCTTGAGTCTCGACAACCTCGTAGCGTGCGGTGCTAAGTCCCAGCGGGAGGTTGTCCGCGCGTGCTTCTCCAGGTTCATCCGTCGTGATGGTAGCGACAGTCTCACCGTCGAGCGCGGCAATGCTACCGTCGGGGCGCACGATATCACTCGAGGCACGGATCTCAAAGACGGCGCCCGCGAGGCTGCTGCCGTCTATGGCATCGGTTTTAACGATCCTGATGTTTCCGGTCGCGGCGTGGTCATAATACGAGGCGATTGCAACGGGCGTTAGGTTCATGTCGGCGGGTATGTTTACCTCGATCTCCTCGCCGACAAGATAGGGCTCTTTGGCCGAGGTTTCGCGTACATAATAGGTGCCCGGCACGAGCGATTCGGGCAGTGTGACGGTCCCGGTCGCGTCAGTCGTAAAGGTGTCCATTACGTTATGTGCTGGATACCAGCAAGTTTGTGAGACAGGTTCGTGATTGCTGTCGAGGAGTTGGAAGGTGAATCCGGCTAGGGGAACAGAAGCGCCTGTTTGGGCATCGCGTTTTACAATCTGGAGATGCGTCGACAGAGCGTGGTTGTCTACGATATATTGAAGCTCGGCGCCGTCGGAAATCTGATTGGCCCCGACGGTCCATTCCCCTGCACGTTTAAAACCCTCGGGGACGGTTTCCGGAACCTCGCGAACCGTGTAGCCGGCACGGTCGTATGGGACGGCTCCGTGGACACCGGCGGGTCGCTTGCCTGTGCCGAACCATGCTTCGGGCTGATCTTTGGTGGAGGCAAAGCCATAGATGTTTGTGGTCAGTGTGCCAACAACCTGCTGAGAGCTGTTGCTGACAACCTCAAAGACAACACCACCCGCCGGCTGCTCCAGGCCGGATTGGTCGCTATTGCCGTAATCCTTGAATTTGGAAATCTCAAGGTTAAACGCAATGGGGATATCGGAAACGCGAGATTCGATCTCGACCACGCCTGAATCGCCGAGTTGGTCGGCTCCAACGGTATAGGTCCAGCTGTCGTTGGATGGCAGGTAGCCCTCGGGGGCTTTTGATTCGTAGATGGTAAAGGTTCCTAAGGGGACATCGGCGAGGGTGGCCCGACCGCTTTCGTCGGTCGTGAGGATTTGTGCCCATCCAGGGGTTGATTGCGACACACACGTGAACTTTGCTCCTGCGAGCGAAGCTCCAACTTGGGGGCCTGCATTCGTCGCGGCATCGAGCTTTGCGATGCGCAAGGTAATGGTGCCGGGCTGTTCATCAATGGCGACCTGTCCACCGTCATTCCCCGTGGTAAAGGCGATGCGATCACGACGGGGGACATAGCCGGCCGGCGCCTTCGTTTCAACTAGGTAGTATGCCGTGTTGGGCAGAAGTGTTGCTTGCGCCCGACCGTTGCTGTCCATCTGGATGGTGCCGACATGCGCGCCGCTGGCGCTCTCAAAAATATCGAATGTTGCCCCGTCAAACTGATAAGTATTGTTTCCGCTGGTAATGGCGGCGTTTGCAGACTGTTTTTTGAAGGAAACAGAGACCGCCGGCAGTACATAGAGCATGTCTTGACGTTTGCTGCCGCCCGATACGGCTCCTAGATAGCGTCGCGCGCGGTGCGGAGCGGCTTTGATGCTTCCTGATTTTGCGCTGTCGTGGAGCCACCGCGCCGCCGCCACGACTTCATTGTCAGTGGTAAAGTGCCCACTCTTGGTTTTGCCCTGAGCGGTCGTGTAAGAGTAAGTACCGTCGACATGGGTAGTGCCGTTGAGCATCCATACGGCAAGCTGGGTTGCGGCGCGGGCGCGATCGGGTGAAAGATGGTAACCGCCAAACGACGTGGCGGTAGGATATCCGTGACAAACGATTGCCGCGAACTCGTCGTCGAGCCACACCCAGCCTTGATCAAAGTTGAGCCATGGGCCGCCCGGCTTGGTGGGGCCGGGGCGCTCCTGGTTCATGCAGTAGGCAATCGAGGCGTCTTGAGCTTCATACTTGCCGATGAAGAAGGGCCCACAATCATCGCTAATAGTGCGGAAGCCGAGCTGATCGTAGCCATCGACGGCAAATGCGGCTCCCGGTGTCAGGCAGCCGAAAACCAGGAAGAGGAGCAGGAGCAGCGGACCTGTTGCGATTGCGCTGTGGACAGAGTGCGTGGGTGCGTTGGACATGGCTGCTCCTTATCCCTCGTGCGCCGCATGGGGAGGTTGCGACGCGTAGGATGAGGCTACCCCCGAGGTTCATGCGGGTAAGTACCGGAGCCTGACCAAAAGCTTGCCCGATTTCTGACAAATCGAGCTCAAATACAACAATCAAGCAAAAGCGCAGGTAGAAGATAAGGAGAACAGGAAGTCAAAGGTCCTCGTCTCCACAATTGACGCGATTTTCAAACGAATCTCCACAGCTAAAACAAGCATCGCCACCCTTGTATCGAACAAGACAACCGCGTTATACTATCCCCCACATATGCGGGCATCGCCAAGTGGTAAGGCATCAGCTTCCCAAGCTGACACTCGCGGGTTCGAGTCCCGTTGCCCGCTCCAGCTAGAAGCACAAGCACGGCACCATTACGGTGCCGTGCTTTTTTCAATAAAGCGCCGGGACTCGAACCCGACAGGGTGCGAGCGTAAAGCAAACGCGAAGCGTTTGTAGCGAGCAGGCGAAGGCGCCGACAGGCGCCTGAAGCCGGTGCGGATTTGCGAAGCAAATACGCAGACGTCCCGTTGCCCGCTCCATCGAGTGCGGGAGACATGGGGACGGCCAATTCAACAAAGTCTTCCCCCGCGGCTTCGTGAGGCTGAGGGGCTCGCCTGAAGCCGGTGCGTATTTGCGAAGCAAATGCGCAGACGTCCTCATGGTCGCTCCAATTCCAAAATGTTAGGTTAATGCCTACTGCCCATACTTGCACCTGCGCACGGTACAATGGTTGGGTTACGACCAACGTGCCAATAACCAAAAAGGAGCCGCTATGATCGATCGCTATACCCGCCCGGAGATGGGACACATCTTCTCCCTCGAGAACAAGTACGCCATTTGGCAGGAAATCGAGGTTCTGGCCTGCGAGGCCCAGGCGGAGCTCGGCAAGATCGGTATTTCCAAAGACGAGGCCCAGTGGATCCGCGACCATGCCAACTTTGAGAAGGCGAAGGTCGATGAGATCGAGGAAGTCACGCGCCACGACGTCATTGCCTTCCTGACCAACATGAAGGAATACATCGATGCCGATGTTCCCGAGGGCGACCCCAAGCCCAGCCGCTGGGTTCACTATGGCATGACCAGCTCCGATCTGGGCGACACGGCCCTGTGCTACCAGCTCACCCAGGCCTGCGACCTGATCATCGAGGACGTCAAGAAGCTCGGCGAGATCTGCAAGCGTCGTGCCTTCGAGGAGCGCAACACGCTCTGCGCCGGACGTACTCATGGCATCCATGCCGAGCCGATGACCTTCGGCATGAAGTTTGGCTCTTGGGCCTGGGAGCTCAAGCGCGATCTGGACCGTCTTGAGGATGCCCGCAAGAATGTTGCCTTCGGTGCTATCTCGGGCGCTGTCGGCACGTACAGCTCCATCGAGCCGTTTGTCGAGGAATATGTCTGCGAGCACCTGGGCCTGGTTCACGACCCGCTGTCCACGCAGGTTATTAGCCGCGATCATCACGCCTACCTCGCCGGCGTTCTTGCCACCACCGCGGCCACCTGTGAGCGCATCGCTACCGAGGTTCGCAATCTGCAGAAGACCGATACACTCGAGGCCGAGGAACCGTTCCGTAAGGGTCAAAAGGGCAGCTCAGCCATGCCGCACAAGCGCAACCCCATCACCATGGAGAAGGTCTGCGGCCTGTCGCGCGTCGTGAAGTCCAACGCCCAGGTCGCCTTCGATAACGTCGCCCTGTGGCACGAGCGTGACATTTCGCACTCCTCTGCCGAGCGCGTCGCCCAGGCCGATAGCTTCATTGCCCTCGACCACATGTTCCAGTGCCTCATCCGCGTTATCGACGGCCTGCAGCTGTACCCTGCCCGCATGATGGCCAACCTCAATAAGACCCGCGGCCTCATCTTCTCCTCCAAGGTGCTGCTCGCCCTCGTCGACACGGGCATCACCCGCGAGGACGCGTACGCCATTGTGCAGGAGAACGCCATGGCGACCTGGCACGAGGTACAGGATTGTGTCTCCGGCCCCACCTTTAAGGAACGTCTCGAGGCCGACCCGCGCTGCACCGTCAGCCAGGAGAAGCTCGACGAGATCTTTGATCCATGGGACTTCCTCACTCGTATCGACACGGTCTTTGATCGTCTGGAGCAGCTGAGCTTCGAGTAGGTTTGGGCATAACGTTAGCTTTTTAGGGCGCTTTGCTGGTAATGTGTGTTGCCGGCAAAGCGCCTCGTTGCATTTAGGGAAAGACGGGGATAATAGTCGTCTCGAATAACATTCTGAGAGGGGATCGCATGATTTCGTTTGATTACAAGCCTCAGGGCGTGTGTGCTCGCAATATTCACCTTGACCTTTCCGATGACGGCAACAAGGTGATAGGCGTTGAGTTTACCGGTGGCTGCGACGGCAATCTCAAGGCAATCTCCAAGCTGGTCGAGGGCGCTCCTGCCGATCGCGTAATCGAGGTTCTCGCCGGTAATACCTGCGGTATGAAAAAGACCTCCTGCGCCGACCAGCTTACGCGCGCCATCGAGGCCGCTCGCGCCGAGATCGCCTAATGGGTATCGCCGATCACATCAAGAACGGAATATCGCGTCGCGGCTTTGTACTCGGTGGGGCTGCCGCGGGCGCTGCCACGGTGCTTGCCGGATGCTCGAAAAAAACGGGTACCAGCGATGATGCCGCCGGCGAGCCGCAGGTTATCAAGGACGATTCCAAAATCATCTCGATTACGGATGAGTATGAGGCTGTCGACATCGATCTTGAGCCGGCGGCGTCGTGGACGCTGCCTCTGGGTACGCTGCTGTACTACTGCGACGGCGATTACGCCGCGGCGATGATGGCGCCCGCATCGGCATTGCACGCCAACACACTCGGTGTGCTCAACCTGGGCGATGGCTCGCTTACCACATTAATCGAGGATCCTATCGAGGGCACGGGATATGCATTCTACGATGTCCGTGCCGGCGACGGCGTATTCGCGTGGGTTGAGATGAACTTTGCCAATTCATCGTGGAAGCTCTACGCTCAAAATCTGTCGGGCGCTTCGCTCTCTGGCGATGTGGTTGAGCTCGATCGAGGTGGCAAGGACTATGATCCGCCCCTGTTCACGGCGTTCGGGTCATCGGTTATCTGGTATAAAATGCCTTCGGCAGGCGGCAATAAAACGAGTAGTGATTCGTTTTGCTATCGTCGCTCGCTTGATGAATCCAAGGCCGAGGCAATTTGGAAATCGACGGGCCGCTTTGCATCGGCTCCGCGCGCGAGCGACGGCATTTTGACCATCTCGCCGCGTGTCCGCAACGACGAAGGCGTCTACTACGGCATAACGGCAATCGATCTGACCGACGGCAACAACACCAAGCGTGCCCAGCTGGTCCTCCCTTCGTCAGTTTCGCCTTTCGAGGCCGTGTATATGGGCGATACCTTCGTGTTTTCTATCGAGGCGGCCTATAGCGGCGTGGGCAGCCTGGGCAATATGGGCACGTATATCGGTAATGAGGGAGGGCCGTACCTCTTTCTGTCACGCGAGCCGCTCGCATGTGCGGCTGGCAAGAAGAATAAATACCTTGTTAAGGTACAGGCGTCGCATTTCCTGATCGACACCTCTGCCAAGACCTATGGCTCGCTGCTGTCGCCCGACCGCGCTTTGGAGTATGGCGATTATCCAGCTACGGCGGGAAAATCGGACTCATTCCTTACGTACGCCACGGTGCGCAACAGCCAGGGTATACCAGAGACGGTCACTGCACGCCTATTCTCTCTTTAAGCTTAGAGGGGTTAAAAAGGCGCCAACAGGGGAATAAACGCGTTGTAATTGTGAGTACCGCCTGCCGAGCTGCCGCGTCATAGCGGCATCCGGCGGGCTCAGGTGCGTTAAAATGGGCTTGTTCTTAGCTAATTGAGACAGGGGGGCCGTGTTATGGCTTCAGATGCAAAAAAGATTCTGCTGGTCGAGGATGAGAAGGCAATCCGTGACGCCGTCGCTGCCTATCTCGAGCGCGAAGGCTACTGGGTTGTGGGCGTCGGCGACGGCCAGTCCGCGATCGAGGAGTTCGAGAAGCATCAGTTCGACCTGGTCGTGCTCGACCTTATGCTCCCCAAGATTCCCGGCGAGCGCGTTTGCCGCACCATTCGCGATACCTCGGATGTCCCCATCATCATGCTGACGGCTAAGGGCGAGATCGAGGACCGTATTATCGGTCTTGAGCTCGGCGCCGACGACTATCTGATTAAGCCGTTCTCGCCGCGCGAGCTCGTCGCCCGCGTTCGCGCTCTGTTCCGCCGTGCCCATCAGGCCGACGAGCCCGCCGTCGAGGTACTCGACTTCGGCGATCTGGTCATCGATATCTCGGGCCACAAGATCTTGGTCGAGGGCAAGGAAGTCGATCTGACGGCTTCCGAGTTCAAGCTGCTCACCACGCTTGCCCGCCATCCCGGCCGTGTGTATAACCGCATGGAGCTGGTCGAGAAAGTGCTCGGGTATGACTTTGAGGGCTATGAGCGCACCATCGATAGC
Source organism: Collinsella aerofaciens (assembly GCA_048532905.1). Lineage (GTDB taxonomy): Bacteria > Actinomycetota > Coriobacteriia > Coriobacteriales > Coriobacteriaceae > Collinsella > Collinsella aerofaciens_CB. The sequence goes on along the minus strand of DBGFTB010000050.1, from coordinate 5,371 downwards.
CACGTGAAGAATCTTCGCGCCAAGCTGGGCGATGATCCCAAGAAGCCCAAGTGGCTCTACACCGTCCATGGTGTCGGCTATCGCTTCGAGGCTCCGGCCAAGACCGATAAGTCGGACGAGAAATAGGGAAATCACATATGACACCTGCGCGCTTTGAAATCGGACAAAAGCACAAGCAGGAGAGCGAGGCGGGTTCCAAGGCTAGTTGGAACACGCCTCGTTCCGATTCACGGCCAACGATGAGCTATCCCTCGCGCATGGCACTTGCTTTTGCTCTGACATCGCTCATGACGGTATTGGTGCTGGTGGGCGTTGTCTCTGTTGTGTGGGGCACGGTCTTTTCGGATTACACACGCTCCAATATCGTCGAAATCGCAAATTCCGCTGCCGAGAAGTTGGCAACCTCATATGAGGAAAACGGCTCTTGGACCGCGGGAGAACTGCGCACGGTCGCAACGTCGAGTTTGGTTTCCGACGATCTGGGCATGCAGGTCGTCAATAAAAAGGGCGTGATCGTTTATGACGATTCCTGGCCCTCGGCAAGCGCCACCGCCGATATACGCGAAAACCAGGCTACGACCGACGACACGAGCGGCAAGAGGGCATCGCGTAGCCCGGTCTCGTCTGCTCCAACCGACTCCGATAGCGTTGCTAACGTCGAGATTGTAACGTCTTCCGGCGAGCATGTCGGACAGGTAAAGCTGTGGGCCATCGGCTCCGACGCTCTGCTCACCAAGGCGGACTCTGCGTTTAGGGAGAAGACCTTTAACGCCATGGCCCTCGCCGCGGTTGTTGCAATCTGCATTTCGGTCGTTATCGGATCGCTCGTGTCGCGCATGCTCACCAAGCCGATTCATCGCATCACCAGTACCGCAAAGCAAATCCGTGACGGCGACCTGTCGGCTCGCACGGGACTGCGCGGTGATGACGAGATCGATCAGCTGGGTGAGACCTTCGATGAGATGGCCACTTCGCTCGAGAAGGATATGAAACACGAGAAGCGCCTGACCTCAGACGTTGCACACGAGCTTCGCACGCCGCTTATGGCCATGCTCGCAACGGTCGAGGCCATGCAGGATGGCGTGTATCCCACCGACGATGAGCATTTGGAAACCGTTGCTTCCGAGACGCGTCGCCTGGCTCGTCTGGTGCAGCAGATGCTCGACCTGTCGCGCATGGAAAACAGCACGGCTCCGCTCAACCTTGAGCCGGTGGACATGGTTCCTTTCGTGCGTTCCATCGTTAATGCCCAGGAGCGCCTGTTTGTCGACCGCGATCTGCGCCTGCGTTTTGCGGACGAGACCCAGGGTCACGACGATGTCGTCGAGGCCGATCCCGACATGATCACGCAATGTGTTATCAACCTCATGAGCAACGCCATGCGCTACACCCCCGAGGGCGGTTGGGTCGTGGTGTCGGTGCTCAGTGACCGCAAGCACGTCAGCATTGCCGTTTCTGATACCGGCATCGGTATTGCCAAGGACGATTTGTCGCGCATCTTCGGGCGGTTTTGGCGCGCCGATGCCAGCCGCGCCCGCGAAGCTGGCGGCCTGGGCGTTGGCCTCGCCGTGACCAAGCAGATCGTCGAGCGTCACCATGGCTACATATCCGTGGAGTCGGAGCTTGGAAAGGGTACGACTTTTACAATTCATCTGCCCCGCGAGCACACGGCAGACGCGGCATCTACTACAATGGAGCACTAGCTTTTCGCTATTCGGTGAAGGAGGGGCCGCGTCCCTGCCGCTCCGAGTTTGCGAAAACATGCGGGAAAGAACCCGCATTTCTGTCGTATTTAGGTAAGGAGTGACTCACGTGACAACGATGGAGCGTCGTCCGGATTCCCGTGGCAAGGTTCGTGATATTTACGATGCCGGTGAAAACCTGCTGATGGTCGCCACCGACCGCATTTCTGCGTTCGACTTCATTCTTCCCGACGAGATTCCGTTTAAGGGAGAGGTACTCAATCGCATCTCGGCATTCTGGTTCGATAAGTTTGCCGACATCGTCCCCAACCATCTCGTTTCCATCGACCCGGCGGATTTCCCCGAGGAGTTTGCTGAGTATCGTGACTACCTCGCTGGCCGCGCCATGCTGGTTAAGAAGGCCCAGACGATTCCTATCGAGTGCATCGTCCGCGGCTATCTGACCGGTTCGGGCAAGAAGACCTACGACGAGAACGGCACCGTCTGCGGCATCCAGCTGCCTGAGGGCCTGACCGAGGCTTCCAAGCTTCCTGAGCCGCTGTTCACGCCGTCCACGAAGGCCGAGATCGGTGACCACGACGAGAACATCTCGTTCGAGCGTTGCTGCGAGATCGTGGGCGAGGACATCGCCACGCAGATTCGTGACCTTTCCCTCAAGATCTACAAGGCCGCTGCCGAGTACGCCGCGACCCGTGGCATCATCATTGCCGACACCAAGTTCGAGTTTGGTGTTATTGATGGCAAGGTCACGCTGATCGACGAGTGCCTCACGCCCGACTCCAGCCGTTTCTGGCCTGCTGCCAGCTACGAGGAGGGCAAGATCCAGCCTAGCTACGACAAGCAATTCGTCCGCAATTGGCTCAAGGCCAACTGGGATATGACGGGGGAGACCCCGCACCTGCCCGCCGAGGTCATCGATGGCACGTCCGAGCGCTATCGCGAGGCCTTCCAGATCATCACGGGCTCCCAGTTCACAAGCATGAAGGAGAACGCATAAGTGAGTACCCGTAGCGCCACGAACAAGCGCACGCAATCCCACGAAGTTACCGGGGTTGCGCGCAAGTCTGCCGCATCTGCTAAGCCCGCCCGCCAAGCAGCGAGCTCCGTTCGCGTCGTGCCGGCTTCGTCTAAGGCACGCCGCAAAGAGCTCGAGAAGGGCGAGAACCTCGAGGGCCTCTCTAAAGAGGAGAAGCGCGCCCGCAAGGCTAAGCAGCGCGCCAAGGAGGACCGCATCTATACGGTGTCGAATATCCTCCTCAAGCAGGACGAGGACTACACCAGGCGCCGTCGCATCTGGTGGATTGTGCTCGCCATTGGCATGGTGCTCGTCGTGGCAATTTGGGCCTCGCTGTACTTCGCTCCCGCTGGCATGGTGTCCAGCCCTGTCCAGATGGTCGGCATTGTTTTGTCCTACGTCATCATTTTGGGCGACTTTATCTATGACTTCGCTCGTATTCGTCCCTTGCGCAACATGTACCGCGCGCAGGCCGAGGGCATGTCCGAGAACAAGCTCAACGCTCTTATTGAGCGCGCGGCTGCCGAGGAGGACAAGAAGGACTCCAAGAAGAAGTAGCGTTTGCATACATACTTATCGCTAAGATATAAGGCGCGTCGTTTTTGCGGCGCGCCTTTTTACTGTTCTATAGATAGATGGAGTGGCACATGATTCGAGCTGCCCTGACGGTCGAAGAGGCTCTGGAGGGCATGAAGGCCCTGGAGCCCAAGATTAAAAACTACGCGCGCCTGGTCGTCCGCAAGGGCGTAAACGTCAAGCCCGGCCAGGAGGTCGTCGTTCAGTCTCCGGTCGAGTGCGCGCCGTTTGCGCGCGTGGTGGTCGCGGAGGCCTATGCTGCCGGCGCCGGCCACGTGACGGTCATTTGGGCCGATGATGCCGTGACGAGGCTCACGTACGAGCATGTCGAGAAAAGCTATTTTGAGCAGACGCCCGAGTGGAAGCGCATACAGCTGGATTCCTTGGCCCAGGATGGTGCCTGCTTTGTCTTTATCGAGGGTGCGGATCCTGCAGCCCTCAAGGGCATCGATCCAGCCAAGCCGGCCGCGGCATCCAAGGCGAGGAATACGCAGTGCAAAGTTATCCGCCGTGGACTGGATTACAACATCAATCCGTGGTGCATCGCCGGCGCTCCGGTCGTGGCATGGGCGCACGAGGTGTTCCCGGGAGACGCCGATGAGGTTGCAATCTATAAGCTGTGGAATGCGATTCTGCACACCGCGCGCGCCGATGGCCAGGACCCGGAGAGCGACTGGGAACTCCATGACGCCGCATTCGAAAAGAACCTGCGCTTCCTGAACGACAATCGTTTCGACTACCTGCACTACACCGCGGCAAATGGAACCGATTTGACGATTGGCATGACGAAGGGTCACGAGTGGGCCGGCGGCAAGGGCAAGACGCCCGATGGACACCCCTTCTTCCCCAACATTCCCACCGAGGAAGTCTTCACCTCGCCCGATCGCATGCGCGCCGACGGTATCGTGTATTCTGCCATGCCGCTCATCCACCACGGCAATAAGGTCGACGATTTTTGGATTAAGTTTGAGGGAGGCCGCGTGGTGGACTACGACGCCCGTGTGGGCAAGGCAACGCTCGCGAGCATCATTGACACCGACGAAGGTGCCGCTCATCTGGGCGAGGTCGCGCTCATCTCCAAGAACACGCCGATCCGCGAAAGTGGTGTTCTGTTCTACGATACGCTCTATGACGAGAACGCTAGCTGCCATCTCGCGCTAGGTGTAGGTTTCCCCGAATGCATCGAGGGTGGGTATGACATGTCCAAGGAGGAGCTCCTGGAGCATGGCGTTAACGTCTCGAGCACGCACGTCGATTTTATGATCGGCACGGACGACATCGATATTACGGGCATTACGCCTGATGGACGTGAAGTTGTGATTTTCCAGAACGGCCAATGGAGTTGGGAATAGTCCCAGACCGTGGTACAATGCCACCCGCGGGCCGTTAGCTCAGCTGGCAGAGCAGGGGACTTTTAATCCCAAGGTCCAGGGTTCGAACCCCTGACGGCCCACCATGGAATAGAAAGCGACCAACTCCGGTTGGTCGCTTTTTTGTTGCCGGTGCACGGGTTCGAACCCGAAAGGGCGCGGAGCTGAGGAAACGCATGAGTGTTTGCCAGCGCAGCGCGCAAGGCGCGAAAGCGCCGCAGCGGCCGCCTGCGAAGCAGGCTGAACCCCTGACGGCCCACCCAAAGATTGTTGAGACGGTCAACTTCGGTTGGCCGTCTTTTTTGTTGCCGGTGCACGGGTTCGAACCCGTATCTATCTATATATAAGAACGCTTGGCGAACAAAACCCGCCTTTTACCGATGGGAAACAAATAGCTGATGCCTTTGGAGTAAAGTAGCGCTCCAGAGATGACCGATGTCTCAATACTCATAAAACAGCTGGTCATCGCCAATATCAGAAGCTGCTGCTTCGAATACGGCCTCAGCGAAGCAACTGAGGGTTCTATTCATTTGTGAACAAAATATGGAGTGCGCGATTCCCGCCCCCGGGGCCCCTCCGGTCTGGCAATATATCTCCTTGCCGCGCGGCCCGGTCGGACCGGGAACCAGCGAAGGCGTGCACCTTGAGAACCGGATACTGCGAGGATGGACACTTCAAGTGTCGCATCCGGGCAGACATCGAACCAT